>DATAHB010000059.1:0-24050 GCA_036263375.1 Rhabdochlamydiaceae bacterium
ACAAAATTTTTAATATTTAATTTTAGCTGATTCTCTCGCAGCCAATAGTCAATCTGCGAACCTCTATTCTCTAACGAAAAGCCGTATTTTGCTAGGGCTATGGGAGAAAGCTCTTCTTCGCCTCTCTTTTTTCTTAGCGCATCATCGTCAGCTATTTTATCGATGATGAAGTGGGAAAATGGCCGACTTGAAAACATCTGGTTTGTAATTTCGTCGACAGTGCGATCTAATCTCCAGGTTGAAGTCAGGACGATAGCTACCTCGGTCTCTTTTTTCACTTCTTCAATTAACATTACAAGATTTTCAACTGCGGATTCCACAAAACAGTAGCTTCCTGCTGTCTTCCACTGTAAATCTGTGTAATATCCTGCTCCAAATAACTCAAATGCCTTCCGTTCTATTCTCGCCCGAACGTGATCCAGAGGCTGCCAATTCATTAAGACTCCATCGATATCAAGAAAAATGACAGATAAAGGTCTTTTTAGTTCTGAACTCATGAGGGTAGAGGCAAAGAAGACCAAAAATCCAAGGACTATTCGAAACACCAACCGCATATTTAACCTGTATGTATGCTTAAGGCTGACACACGAGTCATTTTCGAGCAACTTTTGGCAACTCATTAATTTGGTATAACTTAATATTAATCAGCGACTTACTTGCGGCGGCGCTGTTTTTTAGGGAGGGCGAGTTCCCAGCGAGATTCTAAAAGGACGAGATCGATGGCGGTTGGTCGGATTTTGATTGGATCGCCGGTACGATGGGTCTTGCCGGAAGTACGGCCGATGAGGACATTTTGAGATTCGTTATAGACGAAATAGTCGTTTTCGAGCTCGGAGATGTGGAGGAACCCTTCGAGCATGAGGTGGTTGATTTCGAAGAAAAGACCAAACGGTTTGATGCGGGTGACGATGGCCTCGTAGACTTGGGTGGGTTCTTCTTTCATCCAATGGCTCATCAGGCGGAGCTTTTTAAGGGTTTTTACGCTGCTTTCGGCCTTGAAGGAAATCCGTTCCCTTTCAGAGCAGAGCTGTGCGATCTTTTCGATTTCGAGGTCTTTCCCTTCTTGATCAAAGAGAAGCCTCTGGATCACGAGGTCGGTATACCGCCGGATGGGGCTGGTGAAATGACAGTAGTATTCTAATGCAAGGCCGTAGTGGCCAATGTTGGAGGAAGAATAGAGGGCAATGTTCATGCTGCGGATGAAGCCGACGGCCAGTTGTGCAGCATACGGGGTTTTTTGGGCCTTTTCGAAGAGGGCTTGAATGTCTTTTTGGGTTGGAGCGCTAGGGAGTGCAAATCCCATTGAACGGGCCATCGCATAGAAGTCATCGAAATCTTCTTGATCTGGAGCTTCGTGAACGCGGAAGACAACAGGTTTGCCTTTCTCGGAAAGGTGTCGGGCGACGGTTTCATTGGCTTTGAGCATGAACTCTTCGACGAGTTGGTGGGTGATGTCGTATTCAACGCGTTTGGTTTTATGTGGTTGCCCTTTTTCATCGACAATGATCACGAGATCGGGGAGGGCAAAGTCGATGCTACCACGCTCATGCCTTTTTTCTTTCAAGAGATTGCAGAGCTCGACCATGAGTTTGAGGGCATTGAGATGAGGGCTTTTGATTTCGCCATCGAGAACTTGTTTGGCCTCTTCATAAGTGAAACGCTTGGTGCTTTTAATATAGCTGCGGGAAATCCGGTAACCGGTCATTGTGCCGCTCAAGTCAAAATCGGCAAGGACGGAGACGGTCAGGCGGATGACACTTGGTTGGAGGCTACAGAGATTATCAGAGAGCTCATGCGGCAGCATGGGAAGGCAGTAGCCTGGGAAATAGGTCGAGTTGCCGCGCTGGCTTGCTTCGAGATCGAGCGGCGTTCCCACAGGGACATAATGGGCGACATCGGCGATGTGGACGCCCAAGTGGTATCCTTTTTTGTCTTTTGTGAGCGAAAGGGCATCATCGAAATCTTTTGCAGTTTCGGGATCGATGGTCATGGTCGTGAGTGTGGTGAGGTCTTCCCGGTTTTTCAATTCGGATTTGGGAACTTCGCGGCCCCACTCGGCGGTTTGCTTGAGGACTTCAGGAGGAAAGACGCTCCGGAGGTCGAACTCTTCAATGGCGCATTGAATATCACACGAAGGATCGGAGATGTGTCCTAAGAAATGGGAAATTTCTCCATGAGGATCTTCTTTTTCAGAGCCCCAGCTGCGGATTTTGATGATGACACGGTCGCCAACTTTTGTTTTTGATTTTAGATTGACGGCAATGAATTTGGAATTTCCGAGGAGCGGCGAGTAAGCATACGCTTTGCCTTTAGTGCCTGGACTGACAGGTCCGATGTGATGGATCGTTGCTCCGACATGAGTGCGGCCTCTTTCAAGAACTGCGACGACTTTTCCTTCGGGACCTTTTTCGGAGATGGTGGGGTTGACTTCGACTTCCACGCGATCGCCATCGACAGCGCCGTCGGTCAGATGTTTAGGGATAAAAATATCCTGGGGATAATGGATCTTATGATCCGGAACGACAAATCCAAACCCTTTCGAATGGACACGGATGGTGCCTGTCATGAGATCGCGAAGATGGCCTCTGAGGACGTATTTTTTTCCTTCGATCTCAAGGGTCCCCTCATTCACGAGATCTTCTAAGATCATGCGGCAAAGGGCAAGAAATTTCGGCGAAATACTTAATTTTTTAAAGAGTTCTTTTTCACTGAGGGGGGCGTATTTTTTGCCCCGGACGTATTCTAAAATAATTTGTTTGAAATTTTCGTAGTTAGGGTGGCTTTTGGTCATGATCTCCCATGATAAACGCCCCAGTAAACAAGTTCAATGAGAATGTTTCCTTTCGACGCTGAGGGCTGTGTTTGACAGCAGCATGGCGATGGTCATCGGGCCGATGCCTCCGGGAACCGGAGTGATGTGGGAGCAGAGCGGCGCTACCCGCTCAAAGTCGACATCACCGACGATCTTGGTCCCATTGCGGTTGATGCCAACATCGACCACTACAGCTCCTTTTTTGATCATGGGGGCTTTAACAAAATGGGGACTTCCCATGGCAGCAATCAAGATGTCTGCCGACTGGGTGAGTTCCTTGATATTTTTTGTTCCAGTGTGGGCAATCGTCACGGTGGCATTGGCAGCGGGATTTTTTTGCACCAAAAGAGCAGAGAGCGGTTTGCCAACGATGTTGCTTCTGCCGAGGATGACAACGTGTTTGCCGCTTAGAGATATTTTATAATAGTGCAATAGACGGTGGATTCCTTCAGGGGTACAAGGAATGAATCCGTTTGTTTCACCTAGAAGCAGACGCCCCATATTGACTGGATGGAATCCATCAACGTCTTTATCGGGATCGACGGCTTCCATGAGCGTCGATGCCCTGAGATGAGGAGGAAGGGGTTGTTGAATGAGAATTCCGTCAATGGTTGGGTCGGTGTTGAGTTTTTGGATGTGTGCGATGAGTTGTTTTTCGGTCGTATCCGCAGGAAATTTTTTATCTTTGGAGACAATGCCGATCTCCATGCATTTTTTCTTCTTCATCTTCACATAGGTTTGAGATGCAGGATCATCTCCGACGATGACAAAGGCAAGGCCCGGTGGGCGGGTAAAAGTGCCGATGGTCTTTTTGACCTCTTTGAGGATGTGGTCGGCAACTTTTTTTCCATCCAGAATGTTCATCCGATCTCCTTTTGCATGGCGCTATGAAGCACTCCATTGGAAGCTAAGATTGTACCGGCTTTAAAAGGATTACAAGTAGATCCATCGTAGTGGGAGAGCTTTCCTCCGGCCTCTTCAACTAGCAGAAGTCCTGCAGCAAAATCCCACGGTTGCAATGAAACTTCCCAGTACGCATCGAACCTTCCTGCGGCGACATACGCTAGATCAATGGCTGCCGATCCAAAGCGTCGGATCGGGATACCTGTACGTGTCATTTTGGAAAATGTCTCGATGCAATGGAGAGGATCTTCATGAACATTGTAGGGAAATCCTGTGGAAAGCATCGCTTCATCTAGAGATTTGGTCGTTGTGACATGGAGTGCAGTGCCATTGAGGAAAGCACCTTTACCTTTTTCTGCCCAAAATAGCTCCTGGGTCATCGGCTGGTAGATGCACGCAGCGACCACTTGATTTTCAGAGATAGCAGCAATACTCACGGCGAAGAGAGGGATGCCATGGGCGAAGTTAACCGTGCCATCCAGAGGATCGACGACCCAGACGATGTCGCCTTCCTTTGAGGCTCCTTGTTCTTCCCCAATGAACCCATGATGGGGAAATCGGTTGATTAGGCAAGTAAAGATGGCAGCTTCCGCTGCTTTGTCATAATGCGTTACTAGATTATGCCGGCCAGGCTTGGAAGAGATTTCAAACGCTGTGCCAAAACCTTTTCGCAGAAGATCGCCTGCCTGCAAGGCCGCTTCGATTGCGACGGTCAGATATTCACTATTCTTCTTCATGCTGCGGCTTGCGGAAGAGATTTTTCCATCCGACTTTTTTTGTATAAATATACAATTTGATGGGACATGTAAACCATAAAAAAGCATACAAACCATCGACGATTGGCATCAAGACGAAATCGGTCAGCGCTGTGAGCCCCGAAAGAGGCAGCCCCCGGTCAAAAAGGTGGGCCAGGATAAATTGCAGCAGTGTGATAGCGCTCGATATAATCGCTGTAAAAATCGAAAGGGCCAGAGGTTTATCTTCAAAAAAGTGCCTCTTTTGTGGATAGAGCACGACCGTTGCAAGGACAAAGGTGAGCGTGTGAAGACCGAACTTAAATTCTGACGAGACCGAGTCCAGAATGACTCCGCAAAGGAGCGAGAGCCATAATGATTTGGAGAGGGTGGAAGCGTGGTAGGTTAAAGCTAAAAAGGGAGCAAAAAAACACAAATGGAAATAGGGAGAAAAAGCGCTTCCGAAAATAGCTGCTATCAGTGCTAAGCTAAAGGAAAGATATAAAGGAACTTGTCGCATTGTGCCACTCTAAGGCAGAAGAGATAATCGTATCAAGGTCGCTTTTTTGCGGCATCCAGCCAAGGATCGCCCTTGCAAGAGCAATATCAGCGACTAAAATGGGTGGATCGCAGAGGTTTCGGTGGGTGATTTCTCGAGTGAGTGGACCGACAAGTTTTTCAATTGTATCAATCACTTCTTTGACGGAATAGCCCTTCCCTGTTCCGAGGTTAATCGCAATCTTGGTCCCGCCATCCATAAGCCATTTTAATGCGAGGACATGCGCATTGGCTAGATCGGTGACATGGATAAAGTCTCGGATTGCTGTTCCGTCGGCGGTAGGATGGTCGGATCCGAAGATTTTGACTGGTTTTTGTTCCAGAGCTGCTGCGATGGCGACAGGGATGAGGTGTGTTTCAGGGGTGTGGGCCTCACCGATTCCGGCCGCGGCATCGGCTCCTGCAGCATTGAAATATCTGAGGCAAACCGATCGTATTTGATAGTCAGAGATCAGCTGTTCGGCAAGCCATTTTGTTTTTCCATAGGCATTGATCGGATCTCCTGCCATGTCTTCAGTCAGGGGTGTTTTTTCTGGATGGCCATAAACAGCCGCTGTGCTCGAGAAGACGAGTTGATCAACACCGTGGCGAACCATGGCTTCTAAAAGATGACGCGTCCCTTCGACATTATTTCGATGGTATTTTTGAGGATTTTCTTCCGCTTCTCTGACATCGATGAACGATGCCAAATGAATCACGCCAATGGGTTTGTATTGGGTGAAAACGGCATCGAGCACTGTGTTGTCTAAAATATCTCCTTTGACAAAAGGGCCCCACTTGACGGCCCATTCATGGCCATTTGAGAGGTTGTCTAAGACGACCGGAACAAAGCCGTGCTCACTGAGTGCTTTGCATACATGAGATCCAATGTATCCGGCTCCGCCGGTAACGAGGATGTTCATTGTAGATTCCTGGTTCTTTTTCCCATCAACGAAAGGGAGTGTTCCAATTAGGCTGCCTGCTGCACTTATGGTCGTCAAGAAAGCAAAGAGGGTCATTCTTTTTCTCTCCATGTGGCAATCAGCATTGCTACAGTCACTGAAATACCACCAGCAAAATTGCTCAGAACTGCAATTTCCCTAGGCAGCTGTTCAGTTAATCTTGATGTGGCATAGATCGCTGCCCAGCAGGAAGCTATCCGGATTCCAGTTGAAAGAAAGAATTGGTACTCATCAGGGATTTTCCAAGAGGTTTTCTGATTAACAAATCGCGCAATCGTTACGAGTAGAGCATGGAATCCAAGATCGGCTGCATTGAACATCAGTATAGTCGAGGGAGAGATGTTGCTCCACTTTCCGACAATGTACCGGACGGGAATTGCAACGAGATGAGCAGCACCGATCGCGAGGTTTGACATTAGAAAGCTCCTTTAGTGAAGAACATGGCGGGGATCGTTTTGCAGATGATTCTGAGGTCGAGAGAGAGGGATTGCCGGTCGATGTAGCTTTCTTCAAGGCGGATGCGCTCTTCAAAGGTAAGAAGGCTTCTTCCGGAGGTTTGCCAAATGCCGGTAAGGCCGGGTCGGACAGAGAGAATTTTTGAGGCTTTTGACCCGAAATATTTTTGGATCTCTTCCTCTGTGACAGGTCGAGGGCCGACGACGGAGAGATCGCCTTTGAGGACGTTGTAAAATTGAGGGAGTTCATCGAGGGAGGTTTTCCGGAGGATTTTTCCAATGGTGCTGACTCGAGGATCGTCTTTGAGCTTGAAGTAGGTATCCCATTCGCGTTTGAGTTTAGGATTTTCGCTTAAGAGCTGGAAGAGTTTTTTGTCAGCATCTTGATGCATCGTCCGAAATTTCCAGCAAAAGATCGGCTGGCCGTCTTTCCCCACCCGTTTGGAGCTGTAGAAAATGGAACCGGGAGAGGTTAATTTAATGAGCAGGGCCATAATTAGTCCAATCGGAAGAAAGAAGGCCATTGCCCCTAAACAAAACAAAACATCAAAGACTCGCTTCGTAATTCTCATAAGCAACAAAAGATAAAATATTGATTCATTTAATGCAATGAATCGATCTAAAGCGAAAATTGCCAAAAAGCTCATTGAGAAATTTATTGGGATAGGTTCATCAGTCTCAAACTAATTGAGAAAGGAACGTTTGGGCAGGGACAAGGATGGGTCCCTTTTCCTCAAAACAATCTTTATTGAGAAAGGGAAGGTCGAAGGCGACTTGGAAGGCATGAGGAGCGCCTGTCTCTTTTTGGAAATGGAAGAGGGCGGGAGAGAGTCCTCTTGCTTTTGTTTTGACTTCAACAAGAAACCAAGGTTTTTTATCCTTGGTCACGAGAAAGTCTGTTTCGAGTTTGTCTTTAGTCCGTAAATAGTAGAGTCCGTAGTCTCCCATGCCTCGATCGGTCCAATAGTGGACTGCTTTTAGAAGATGGCTAGCGACGAGATTTTCATGCCGATGTCCCTCTTCATCAATCGATGACCAGTCCCATAGATAGAGCTTGGGTTCTTTAATGAGGGAACGGCTGATGTTTTTTGACCAAGGCTTGATCGAAAAACAATAGTAGAACGATTTGAGAACTTCAAGCCACCGCCTGATGGTATCGACAGAGACGCGGACTTTTGTGGCGAGCGATTGATAATCCATTGACTCTGCGGCTTGCAACCGGAGAAGCTCGGCGAGGAGTTCGAGCTGACCAAGTTCTTGAATGCGAGTTCCGTCTCGAATGTCTTCTCGGAATAATTGCTCTTTTCGAAGGTCCTTAATCCGTCTTGAAAAAGCTTCGGAGCGTTGGGCGAAGGGTTCTGGGAAACCTCCAAACTTGATCAAGGCGGCCCAATCATTCGGAGAGATGGGAGAAGGAGGCCGGATTTCTTCATCGATGAGTATCGGTGCTGCAATTTCTGCGACTGACAGAGGATGGATGCGATAATAGAAATACCGCCCCATTAAACTATCGCCTCCTTTTTTATAGATATTTAGCCGGGCGCTGCCTGTGACAATGAGCTTTGTTTTTTTCTCATAGACATCGAAAAAGCCTTTCAAGAAAAGCTTCCATTTTCCGAATTTGTGAATCTCATCAAAAATCAAGACTGGGGTATCGCTCCGGATTTCTTCAAGCCCTGCTTGTTTCGCCAGTGCATTAGGCCCTGCGATGAATAAAGCCCTATCAGCAGGATTGTCCCAGCTAAAATAAGAATGGTCTGCCGCTGACTGGTGGCTTAAGGTTGTTTTTCCCACCTGCCTGGGTCCCATGAGAAAGACCATTTGTCGCAGCTCTGCTAAGTGCTTTCGGACGAGTTCTTCGTAAAGTCTCTTCATACGACCATTTTACGATATATCGTATTTTAGTCGCGACTATTTTACGATATATCGTATTTTGGTCGGATGTAAGTTATTAAAATACAGCGGATAAAATAATTTTTATTAGACCCCAATCCCAAAATAATGGAAGCCTTTGGCTGTCATTTCGTCTTTTTTGTATTGGTTACGTCCATCGAAGAAGGCTTTTCCTTCCATTGACTGAGCAATTTGGTCGAGGTTGGCAAAGCGGAATTGCTTCCATTCGGTAACAAGGGCGACTGCGTGGGATCCTTCTGCCGCGTGGTATTCGTCGCGGCACCAGGTGATGTTCGGATGGTTGAGAATCTTTTGTGCTTTACCCATGGCGATTGGATCATAGAGTCTAAGGATAGCTCCCAGCGCTAAAAGCTCTTCAATGAGCGACATAGCCGGAGCTTCTCGGAGGTCGTCGGTATCGGGTTTAAAGGTCAGCCCCCAAACGGCAATGATTTTATTCGCGACGGAGCCGAAATGTTTTTTAAGCTTCTTCACAAGAACCTTTTTCTGCCGCTCATTGACCGTATCGACAGCGTGTAAAAGAGGTGTGTCATAGCCGACAGCATGAGCCATGGCCTGCAAGGCTCGGATATCTTTAGGAAAACACGATCCACCATAGCCGGCTCCGGCATAGAGGAAGTGGTAGCCAATCCGTTGATCCGATCCAATCCCGATCCTGACTTGTTTAATGTTTGCTCCGAGGTGTTCACAAAGGCCTGCCATTTCATTCATAAAAGAAATGCGGGCAGCGAGCATGGCGTTGGCGACGTACTTGGTCATCTCGGCAGAGGCATTGTCCATAACGAGGATCCGGTCATGGTTGATGGTAAAGGCCGAATAGATCTCTCGCATCACCTGGGCTGCATGGGAAGATTCAACGCCTAGAATGATTCGGTCGGGCTTCATGCAGTCGGTCACTGCAGCGCCTTCTTTGAGAAACTCTGGGTTGGAGACGACATCAAACGGGATAGTCGTGCAGGCGGCAACGGTTTCTCGGATTTGTTTCGATGTTCCAACAGGAACCGTCGATTTAGTCACGATAACCATCGGCTCTGTCATCGCTTCGGCGATCGACTTAGCCGCTTGTAGGACATAGGATAGATCGCAAGAACCATCTTCTTTCGAGGGTGTAGGAACGGCAATGAAACAAACTTTTGCGCCTTGTATACTTTGATAATCGGTAGAAAATTTAAGCCTTCCTGCGGCAACGTTGCGTTCAACAATCTCTTTAAGGCCAGGCTCATAAATTGGAATGATCCCACTTAGCAAAGCACCGATTTTCGCTGCATCGATGTCGAGGCAGATGACATGGTGGCCCATATCAGCAAGGCAAGCTCCGGTGACAAGACCGACATAGCCCGTTCCAATGACAACTAGATTCATTTGAGCCCTCCATCCATGAGAAAGTACGTTTTTTGGCAGAGCGCAGCAAGTTCCCGGTCGTGGGTGACAACGACGAGGGCTTTACCCCGTTTTTGCGCAGCACCAAGCAGCAGATTATAAATGATTGTCGAATGGGCATGATCGAGATTGCCTGACGGTTCATCGGCTAAGATGAGCGCAGGGTCGTTTAAGAATGCGCGGGCAATTGCCACCCGCTGCTTTTCTCCTCCTGAAAGGAGCTTTGCAGGAAAATGTGCCCGGTGTGCAAGGCCGACTTCTTCGAGCAGCTCTAAGGCTCTTTGATTGGGAGTATCGTGACCTGCGATCTTGGCTGGCATCAGCACGTTCTCTAAAACGGTGTAGTCTTCTAGAAGATTGTAGGCTTGGAAAATAAAGCCGATTTTTTGGTTCCTGAGAGTGTTCCAATTCGAGGGTGAAGCAACGATTCCGCAGATTTCGATCGAACCTGAAGTCGCCGGTTCAAGTGTTCCTAAGATATGGAGAAGGGTTGTTTTTCCCTCGCCCGATTTTCCCATGATTGCGACAGTTTCTCCGCTGCTGACCTCTAAGGAGATATTATTTAGGATAGTGACTTCAGTCGGAGTTTTAAATTTTTTGGAGATATTTTGGGCTTTAAGGATCATTCCGACCTCAAGATCGCTGATGGGCTTAAACGGCAGGCTTTCAGCGCAGGAATCAGTCCAGCGACGAGAGACAAAATGGGAGTGATTACCAAAACAAAGAGCAGGGCTTGGAAGCTTAAATCATGCGGCAGAGATGAGCCGAAGAAGACGGCATTGAACGCTTCGTGGCCTTGCAAAAAGCTCAGAAATTGAACGAGCATATCGAGATTTTTTAAAGTTAAAAGAGCCGCTCCAACGCCAACGAAGCTACTGAGCATTCCGAGCGCTGCCCCAAGACCTCCGAAGATCATCGCAATGCTTTTTCTAGAAGCACCAAGCGCTTGCAAAATGCCGATCTCTTGCTTTTTGTCATTCACTAAGATGACGAGGAAAGAGATGATATTAGAGCAGGCAACGAGCAAGATGACAAGTCCGATCAACGTAAATAAATACCTATCGCTTTGGAACTGCTGCAAAAGGTCTTTGGCAAAATCGTACTCTTGATAGGTGGTGACTTTCCAGTATTGATCGATGCCCGCGGCTTTCAACCGCTCTTGCACTTTTTTTGCAAGAGTTGGAGTTTGTTTGATCTCTTTGATCCACACGGCAAAGCCGGCTGAGGCTGTTTTGTCAAAATGTTCGACTTGGCTGGTGGTGTTGATCAAATGGACGACATTGGCAGGAGCTAAGATACATTTGTTCCCTACGGCTAAAACGCCCGGATCGTAAAATCCTGCGACAAAAACAGAAAGCCGTTGCTCTTGAAGCGCTCCGGCGGTCGCTGCTGGATAAGCGATATACCCCCTGTCTCCAATCCGGACGCCGTTATCCTGGAATTGTTTAGAGAGCATGATCCCTTTTTCCTGCGAAGAAAACGTCGGCAGGGCAAGTTTTTGTCCGATGCCATGGACCCAAAAAGGTGCCGATTTAGGAAGCTCAGCAAAATGAGTTTGCACATCGGCAGCGGCGATCTCAACGCCGATCCATTTAATTTCCCCTTTAAGGGGAATATTGTTCAAGGAGCCTTGGACATAAAATCTGAGATCATCGAGTCGTTGTGCGGTGGCAAGAGAGCTTTGGATGAGTTTAGCCTGGAAGGAGATCTCTTGCTCGGAATAAATCGGTAGCGTCGAATAGACGGCTTTATCGTTCCAGAACAGGTCGGAGCCGACTCGTTTCAGAGTGCCATCGGAGCCAGATAGCATAAATCTAACCACGTCTTTTCCTTTGACGATTGCGCTAGCAGGGATGGGGGTATTTTCCGGAAGCAGTGTCAGTGGGAGATGAAAGATGCTGTTTGTTTTGAGTGTTTTGATCTCAATTTTCGAGAGCAAATCGGAAGCTTTTTTCTGAAATGAAGAAGGATTAAAGCCGAGTTCTTGTGTTTTTGTTTCAGGGGCGTAGTGGCAAAGGAAGAAAAGATGATTAAGATCCTTCATGGAAGGAGGGGAGATCAGCTCCTTCATATAAGGGCTTTGATCGGCAAAAGAGGCAAGATAAGAGGCTTGGGTTAAGAAAGAGTGCGTTTCACCTCCGCTGCTAGCGGGCCTAACGAGCTGGAGCTTGAGCACTCCGCCGCTCATCTCAAAATCTTGGAAGGCGATGTCGGTTTGTTCTTTCTTGAGATCAGAGAGAATCGCTGCGGCGATTTTGACTGGATCGCGCAGAGATCCGTCGGGATTTCTTTCCGGTTTAGGCCAGTAGGAAGGGATCGCCTCGTCGATCTCTCCATTGTGAGGATCGGTGGGGCCGAGGAGTTTTTCTGTGAGGCTGCGGGAGGTGTAATGGGAGCTATCGCTGATCGAATCGGCAAGGTAATAGTAAGAAGAGTAGTAATTTTGAGTCGGGGTGAGTCTTAAAGGAGCATTGAGCGAAGTGAGTTTGTGTAGCCATGTCTTTTCGATGCCTTCCGTGACCGAAAGAAAAAGAACAATCAGCCAGACCACTAAAGAAATAACGCCGACCGACATTAAGGCGATCAGCGTCATGGAGAGCTGTTTTTTCCGGGGTATTAAATACTTCCGGAGAATCGAAAGTTCGAACACAACTTATTTCGCTTCTTTGAATACGACATGTCGTTTCAGACGTTTATCGTATTTTTTAAGCTCCAACCGCTCGGTTTTCGTTTTCTTGTTCCGTTTTGTCCAATAGACTTCAGGACTTTCTGTGCTTTTCAGTTTGATGATCTCGCGTCCAGATTTTGCCATAAATATACCTCAAATGAAGTTATTCTAGCCGATTTTTGTCATTTGCACAAGAACCTTCAGGGGGGATTCGAGGTCTTGGCTCCAAGTCGAAAGCATCTCCTTGGCAGCCTCTTTCAAGAAAAAGATGATACCCTAGGCCGGCAATCATGGCTCCGTTATCCAAGGACAGCCCGGCAGGAGGCCAATGGACAGGGATTTTAGAGGGTTTAAAAAGTTCCCTGAGCCTTTGGTTGTGGGTCACGCCTCCGCCTAAAAAAATCGTTTTACACGCAAACTCCTCGGCCGCGGCCAGAGCCTTGGTAGCGATGTCACCCAGCGCCGCCTCTTGGAAGGAGGCCGCAATATGGGGTTTATCCTGTTCTGAGATCTGGCTCGGGGCCTTTTTATCGCAGTTCTGGCCCTTCACTGTATAGAGGACATTGGTCTTGAGGCCGCTAAAAGAAAAATCCCACGGCCTTCCCTTGACGACTCCGGCTTTAAAAGGAAATTTTTTTGGATTGCCATGACGGGCAAGCTGTTCAATCTGAGGACCGCCGGGATAAGGCAGACCGAGCAGGACAGCAACCTTATCAAACGCTTCGCCGATGGCATCATCGACGGTTTGGCCGATCAATGCATATCTGCCAAGCGACTCCATTTTCACCAGGAAGGTGTGGCCACCAGAAATCACGACCCCCAGAGCGGGGAATTCAGCTTTATCACACCCCATCCAAGCTGCATAAAGATGGGCCTCGACGTGATTGACCCCGATGAACGGTTTATTCCAAGCAAGTGAAAGCGACTTGGCGGCATGGACTCCGAGCAATAATGCGCCGATTAGGCCGGGTCCATAGGCAACGCTAATCAGATCGATTTGATCAGAGGTGATATTTGTCTCTTTGAGAGCTTGGTCTATCACCGGCAGAATCAGCTCAAAATGGCGTCTGCAAGCCAGCTCAGGATAGACCCCTCCATAGAGGGAGTGAAGATCGGTTTGGGTTGCGATGACATTTGAAAGAATTTCTTTGCCGTCTTTCACGACAGCGCAGGCAGTCTCATCGCATGTGGTCTCAATTCCTAGCACTAGCATAGGAACCATTCTAACATATTAAGGCATAAAAAAACCCGGTATCTGAAGATACCGGGTTCATACAAGTACAGAGCAAAACAATTATTTTTTTGGAGCTTGTTTCCAACCACCTTCAATTGCTTGTTTCTCTGTCATGAAGTTGTTTGGTGCTTCAATCGCTTCATTAATGGTGATATATCCTCCTCGGAGGGCATCCCTCAGTAGTCCCTTGAAGGTCTTAGTTCCCCAGAGCGCACCCTTGTACTCAAACTCCACCTCATTATATCCTCTTGCTTTGAGGTAGTCGTCATTACAATGTCCTTTCTCCTTGGCTTGAGCTGGAGTAATGTATCCTTTTTCAAGGGCAGATTCTAAGCTAACCTTTGTGATATACGTACCTGTCCAACCTTTCATTTCGACTTCAATCGTGGCAGCTGGAACTCTTCCTTTGCCGTAAATCTTGTCGAGAACCCATCTTCCCAAGCCCGTGATTTTGCTCCATACCCAAGAGATAGGTGCTACAGTGATTAGATATAAAAAAGATCTCCCTTTTGCTGTAAATTTGGCTCCAGCGCTATATATTGTACTAGCTGCTTTTCCGATGCCCTCTCTTGCTCTTTGCGGTATTGAAGAAGATGCTCCTGATTGTGCGACTACTTGTGAACCATTTGATCTTGCTGTAGCGTTTGTTCCTGTTGACATAAAAAAATGCCTCCTATTGTTTTTTTTGAGAAATTCACCTTGCATTGCAAGGTTGTTTGGAAACCTTTCTTGATCCCTCTGCCCCTGGATCTCTTGCTTTTCGAAAAAAAATTCTATTATTAAAACTTATTTAAGCACAAGCAAAAGTTTTATTTGTCGAAGATGTCTTTTATGTTGTCTGCTCTCTTCCAAAATATTCCGATACGAGATATGTGAAAAATATGGCTCGTTGGGTTGGTTTTCATCTGTTGGTGTTGTTGCTGCTCGTCATAGATTTGCTAATCTATCGAAAGAAAGAGATGAAGCAGAAAGCAGCACTGATCTCGAGCGTGGCGGGAGTTGTTGTTGCGCTGCTGTTCAATGGATACGTCTTTCTACAGATGGGATCTCAGAAAGGAATTGAGTTTTTTACTTCGTATATCGTGGAGAAATCGCTAAGCATTGACAACTTGTTTGTTTTTCTGATGATCTTTTCGTATTTCAAAGTTCCTAGGCTTTTGCAGCATAAAGCTCTCTATTTCGGAGTGGTCGGGGCGTTTGTCCTGAGGCTGGGGCTTATTTTGGGAGGTGTTGCGCTGATCAACCGTTTCGATTGGGTGACGTATTTTCTGGGAGCGATCATTGGATATACCGGTGTGGTGTTGATGCTGGAGAAGAAGGAAGAACTCTTGGAAGAAAATGGGATTCTGCGCTGGATCAGGCGGCATTTTAAAGTGACGGCAGAGTATGTCGAAGATCAATTGATTGTTAAGAGGAAGGGGATCAAATATCTGACGCCGTTATTTTTAGTGATGGTGATGATTGAGACGTCGGATGTGTTGTTTGCGCTCGATTCTGTGCCTGCTGTTTTGGCGATTACGAAGGACTCTTTTATCGCCTATACGTCCAATGTCTTGGCCGTGCTGGGCCTGAGATCTCTGTTCTTTTTAATGGAGCCGTGGTTTAGTTTGCTGAGCCGTCTCAAGATAGGTCTTGGAGCGATCTTGGTGTTTATTGGAGCCAAGATGCTCATTTCATTTGTCATTCACATTCCACTGCTGGTCTCGCTAGCTGTGATTGCAACGATACTGGGAATTTCCATTCTGTATTCGGTCTTAAGGATGAGGAATCAGTGAAGCAGCAGCCTGATCGGCAATCCAGAGGGCGGGATTGTCGGGGGTGCCGACTTTTTGGCAGGGAAGGACAGGTTTTCCTGCGAAGACGCGGGCCATCATCTCGGCTTTTGATTGACCAAGGACGTAGAAAACGGTATGGGCGGCATCATTGATGCAGTCAAAGGTCATTGTCATTCGCCAGGTCTCTTTTTGGGGAACATGATTGGCAACAATGAGGCGGCCACTGGCGTGAAGGGCATCGGTTTGCGGGAAGAGGGAGGCGGTGTGGCCGTCTTCTCCCATGCCGAGCATCACGAGATCTAACGACTCTCCGTTTAAGATTTTGAGGATTTTTTTCTCATACTGGAGAGCGTTTTTTTCGATGTCGTCCTCGGCTTCCATGCGGTGGATGTGCTGTGGGAGTAGGAGCATTTTTTCAAAGCCGGCTTTCATGGCCATCCGGTAGTTGTTATCAGCATGGGAGGGAGGAACGCTCCGTTCATCACTCCAGAAAAGATGGATTTTGCTCCATTCAATCTCTTCGCTGTACTGGGGCTGGCAGAGGAGCTCGTAGATAGCTTTTGGGGTTGAGCCGCCGGAGAGGGCGACAAAAAACTGTCCGTGGTCTTGGATGGCCTCGCGGCAGATGTTGATGAAATGTTCAGCACAGAAGTGCAGTGTGGCATCGTAGTCGCCGGGAACGAGCAATTCGGCATTGATCATAAGCGTGCCTTTTTACTTAAGAATTCTAAAACTTTGAGGAAATGTGGGCTAGTCCCATTATGAGTTACTTCGTTGACAAGAGAGAGGCTGGATTTGGCTTTGGAAAAGACGAACAGTGTGGGAATGTCACATTTTTCGATGTCGCAGATGATGGTTCGGATATGGTAGGGATGTTTCGGATCGCGGGAAAACGCAAAGTGGACATCGGTCGGAGTGAAAATATCGAGAGAAATCACAGTGCCGGGAGGAAGATCTTGGTTTTGTGCGGCTTTGAGTTCAACAGTAAGAGAGTCGTAGTGGAAGACGTCTTTTTCAGTTTTAGTGAGTTTCCAATTGAGCTGGGTGGCTAGCCAGCTTTGGAGGTAGATAGCTTGGATTTTCGTGTGGCAGAAAAAAGGAGTTTCGAAGCTGTTGTAGGTGATGCAGATTTTTTGTGATTTTTTGAGGGATTCTAGCCGTTTTTCGGAGTAAAAGGTGGAAGCAAGAAGATCTCTCCAGCTCTCTAACCTTCCCCAGTTGAGATCGGCAATCTCGCAATCTTTAGCGTGCTCAAGAAGGGTTGTGGCAAAGGCGGTAAGATTGTCAGTGACTTCGGAATCAAAAATAATCCGGGTGGCCCACTTTTCAAGTTGGTGGGAGATAGGATTGTCTTGGACGGGATCTTCCCCCCAGAGGATGTAGAGTGGTAGGTCAGGGAGAAGGTGAGGCAAGATAGCGAAGGGAATTTGGGCCTCTGTTTGTTTGGAGGCCTGGAAGTCGATGAAATCGCAGACGACATCGTAGGCGCCTTTTGCGCCCGGAATGAGAGAAATAGAAGCGGTGATGGTGTTATTAAGTTCTTTATCAATCGTTGTAAAAATGACGCGGGAGGGAAATCTTTCTACGACTTTGAGGGTGATAGTGCGGACGTAGTCGGTGCGCTTATTTTTCGGAGCAACAACGAGCAGATTAAAGAGGGAGGCTCTCATCTGACTGCTCCCTTCCCAGAGTTTAACGAGGGCTGCAGGAATCTCCGAGACGAGCATTAGATGAGTCTCCATTTACGGCCGTCTACTTCGATCATCTGGTCGGCTGCTTTAGGGCCCCAGCTTCCGGCGGGATAGTTCGGGAAGTCTGTGGGGGAATTTTTCGACCAGTTATCGAGGAGGGGAGTGAGAAGCTTCCAAGAATTGAACACTTCGTCTTCGCGGGCAAAAAGAGTCGAGTCTCCGACCATACAGTCGCAGATGAGCCGTTCGTACGCTTCAGGAGGTGTGGTGCCAAAGTACGAGCCGTACCGGAAGTCCATTTTGACGGGCTGGAGGATGTTCGAAGGTCCAGGGACTTTGCAGTTGATTTTTAGAGACGAGCCTTCATCGGGTTGGATCCGGATGACGAGGACGTTGGGAGGATTTTTCCGATTACCGCTTTGGAAAAGAGCTACTGGAGGATCTTTGAAGATCACAGCGACCTCGGTAGTTTTTTTGGGGAGCCGTTTGCCGGCGCGGACGTAAAACGGAACGCCCGACCAGCGGGGATTTTCGAATTCGACTTTTAAAGCGAGGTAGGTTTCGATGGTGGAGGATGGATTAACATCGTGTTCTTGCCGGTAGCCGACGACTTCTTGTCCATTGACGAGGCCGGGGCCGTATTGACCTCGAACAAAGAGTTTTAACGGTTTAATGGCTTCGAGGGCTTTGACTTTCTGATCGCGGATCGCATCAGCTTCAAGAGAAACGGGAGGTTCCATGGCGACCAAAGAGAGAATCTGCATGGTGTGGTTTTGGATCATATCGCGCAGCTGCCCAGCATTTTCGTAGAATTTGCCGCGGGTGCCGATGCCGAGATCTTCCGCAACGGTGATCTGGACGTGATCAATGTGCCGATTGTTCCAGAGCGATTCGAAAATCGAGTTGGCAAAGCGGAAAACCAAGAGATTTTGGACGGTCTCTTTGCCGAGATAATGGTCGATCCGGTAGATCTGTTTTTCGGTGCAGTGTTTTAAGAGTTCGTCTTGAAGTGCGTGAGCAGAGGAGAGATCGTGCCCGAATGGTTTTTCGATGATGATGCGCGACCATCTGTCCTTGACTTTTTTCTCATCGTAGATAAGGCCGGCTTTGTGGAGTTTTTCACAGATAACGGTGAAGGAGCTGGGTTGAGTGGCTAAATAGAAGATGCGATTGCCTTTTGTGCCGTACTTGGTGTCGAATTGCTGGAGGAGGGTTTTTAACTTTTCATACCCTTCATCTTCATGAAATTCGGACTGGTGATAGAAGAGATGGTTTTGGAAGTGGCTCCAGATTGCCTCTTCAAGGGGCTGAGTCCGAGAGTATTTGCCAGCGGCCTCTTTCATCTCTGCACGGAATTCTTCGTTCGTCTTGGGACGCCTTGCAAACCCAATGCACGTGAAGAGGGAAGGGAGCTGGCCATCTTTCAAAAGATTGTAGAGGGCTGGGATAATTTTACGGGACGTGAGATCACCGGTCGCTCCGAAGATCACCAGGCTACAGGGCTCTGCGATTCTCGATTGCTGACCTTCTAGTAAGTTCATATAGAGTCCAAATAAGATTGAAGGATGAGGGAGGCAGCGAGCGTGTCGTTAAATTCCGCGCGCTCTTTTCGTTTCATGCCGGCATCGCGCAGCTGTCTTTCGGCTTGGGCAGAGGTGAGCCGCTCATCCCACAGGATAATTGGAAGTTGGAGCGCCGCATGGAGATAATCGGCAAATTTTCTGACTTCTTGGGTCATGGGGCTGTCTTTCCCTCGCATATCAAGAGGAAGGCCAATGACGACTGCATCGATGGGGAGGAGGGGCTTTAACTCTTTTTGCAATTTATCAATGAAGTCTTTTTTGTATTCAAGGCAACAAAGCGGCCGTGCAATCATCTGTGTTTCATCGGAAACTGAAACGCCAATGCGCACTCTTCCATAATCGATGCCGAGAAGTCTACCCATGATCTTTTTTAGTGTTGATAACCGCCCCAATAAAGTCTCTAAAGAGAGGATGGGGTTGGCCTGGTTTAGATTTAAATTCGGGGTGGAATTGGACGCCGACCATCCACGGATGGTCTTTGACTTCAGTAATCTCGCAAAGAGAGTTGTTGTGGAGAATGCCTGAGACGACAAGCCCATTTTTTTCAAACTGGTCTTTGAAGGCGTTATTGAACTCAAATCGGTGTCGATGCCTTTCGGTGACTTGTTTTTTGCCGTAGGCTTTTTCTGCTTTGGTGCCGGATTTGAGGTTGCACTCAAAAGCTCCAAGCCGCATTGTGCCGCCTTTGTCTTCTATGCCTTTTTGCTCGCTGAGCAAACTGATCACCGGATGGGGAGTTTGGGGATCCATTTCGGTGGAGTTGGCGTCAGAAAGTTTTAAGACGTGGCGGGCAAATTCCACGCACATCACCTGCATGCCCAGGCAAAGGCCCAGATAGGGAATTTGATTCTCGCGGCAATATTTGGCGGTCATGATCTTACCCATCCAGCCTCTTTCTCCAAAGCCTCCTGGCACAAGATAGCCGTCGCAGCCGCCGATGGTTTTTTCGACATCACCGTGCTCTAGCACTTTGTCGGACTCAAAACGACGGATTTCGAGATCAACTTGATGGTCGATAGCCGCATGTTGCAGTGCTTCGAAAACCGATTTATATGCATCTTGGTGTTGAAGGTATTTTCCAACGATGCCAATGACGATTTTTTCTTTCGGATGACGCATTTTATGCACCATCTCTTCCCAGTTTTTAAGATGAGATTTTTTCTCAGGAAGACGGAGGAGCTGGCAGACCTTCACATCGATCTGCTGTTTTTTTAGGCTGATCGGGACTTCATAGATGCTGAATGAGACATCAGCTTCATCGATCACCATGTCCTTTCGGACAGAGCAGAAAAGACTAATTTTGTCTTTGATCTCCTGAGGAAGGGTGTGTTCGCATCGACAGATGATCATGTCGGGCATGATCCCGATCTCGCGTAAAATTTGGACAGAGTGCTGTGTCGGTTTGGTTTTGACTTCGCCCGCAGCTTTTAAGAAAGGGACATACGTAAGGTGGAGGTTAATGCAGTCGCCCGATCTTTCATGCCGAAATTGCCGGATCGCTTCCAAGAAAGGGAGCGATTCGATATCGCCGACTGTGCCGCCGATCTCGACAATCACAATATCCGTGCCTTCATCATAATGGGCGCAATCTAAAATCCGTTTTTTGATCTCATCAGTGACATGAGGAATCACTTGAACGGTTTTGCCTAAATAATCACCGCGCCTCCCTCGTTTGATCACCGCGTCATAGATTTGACCAGAAGTGGCGTTGGAGGCTTTAGAAATGGTCGCGTTGGTAAACCGGTAATAGTGGCCTAGATCTAGATCAGTTTCGGCGCCGTCATCGGTGACATAGACTTCACCGTGCTCGAACGGATTCATCGTCCCCGGATCGACATTCAAATACGGATCGAGCTTGAGCATTGCAATCTTAAGACCCTGAGACTCCAGCAGCATTGCAATTGAGGCAGCCGTGAGGCCCTTGCCTAAAGAAGAAACGACTCCGCCTGTGACAAAGATATATTTTGCAGTCATAGGGCGATTTTAAACGAATCCATGTTCAATTGTACAGAATTACCTCTTGAACCTAATCTTCTAATGGCTAAAAATCGATTTATGATGACTCTATCCAAACTTCGTCAAAAATATCAGCCGGTTCTGCCCAAAATTTTAAGTCAAATTGACTCGGTAAGTTTTGAAAAATCAAACGATCTGCCCGTTCAAGCAGAAATTAAAAAACTTTTTCCGAAAATTTCTGAACAGTCTGTCATCATTGCTAAAAAGGGGGTAGCTCAAAAATTTCCAGCATTAAAGATCGGCGCTGTTTTTTCCGGCGGCCAAGCTCCAGGTGGACATAATGTGCTGACGGGGCTTTTCGATGCGTTGCAGACGCTCAATGTTAAAGCCAAGCTCATCGGTTTTTTAGACGGCCCCTGTGGCGTGCTTGCCGGCAAATGGACTGAATTGAATTCTTCTGCGCTGTTGCCTTACCGCAATCAGGGAGGGTTTGATCTGCTCGGTTCTGGAAGGACAAAAATCGAAACGGATGACCAGTTGCGGAAAACACTTCAAATAGCCCAAGATCTCGATTTAGACGGTTTAGTCGTCATCGGCGGAGATGATTCGAATACGAATGCGGCGTTTATCGCGGAATATTTTTTGCAGCACAGCTGCAAGACAAAAGTGATTGGTGTTCCGAAGACCATCGATGGTGATCTGCAGAATCCGTTTGTCGAAATCTCGTTTGGGTTTGACACCGCAACGAAAATTTACGCCGAGCTCATTGGCAATATCAGCAAAGATGCGCTTTCAGCGAAAAAATACTACCATTTTATCAAGCTCATGGGAAGATCAGCGTCACACATCACGTTGGAGTGTGCCCTCAAGATCCATCCGAACCACACGCTTATCTCGGAAGAGCGGCATACGCTAGCGGAGATCACTCTCAGGATTGCCGATCTTGTGGAGCAGCGGGAAGAGTTAGGGAAACGGTACGGTGTCATTTTGATTCCGGAAGGACTGATTGAACACATGCCGGAGATGTCAGGACTCATCAAAGAGCTGAAGAAATCGGCTGAACATCTTTCGCCTGAAAGTCAAGCCGTCTGGGAAATGGTTCCGGACCGTGTACAACAGCAATTGCTTCTGGAGCGTGATCCCCATGGTAACATTAATCTATCTGCGGTTGAAACAGAGCTTGTTCTCATTGAAGCAGTCACAAAAGAACTCAAAAAACGGAAATTTAAAGGAAAATTTGCTCCGCTGGCCCATTTTTTCGGCTATGAGGGAAGAGCCGGCCTTCCAACAAATTTCGATGCTAATTACTGCTATACCCTCGGCCACACAGCTGCACTGCTGATTGCCCATGGTTGCACCGGTTGCATGGCGTTTGTTCACCAGCTTGCCAAACCTCCCAAAGAGTGGTCGATAGGGGGAGTGCCGCTTTCTTCACAACTCATCTTACAAAGCCAAAAGAAACCGGTGATTGTCAAAACGTATGTCGATCTGAAAGGGACGCCTTATGGCAGACTGCAGAAACAGACCGCGAAATGGGCATTAGAAGACGATTATCAATGTCCGGGGCCGACGCAGTTTTTTGGTGAGCCTGCAGTCACAGACTCCATCCCTCTCATTCTCCAATGAAAATTACCGAAGCTTGCCAGCTCCTTTATTTGCATTTTGCCGTCAAGGTCTATGAATGGCGCGAGCAAAAGCGGGTTGGTAAGCTGTTTTATCAAGATCCTCTCTATAAAGCCCTTGATCAAGCATTGATAAGAGGCCCTAACCCGTATCGCAATAAAGAGGCCTTTCCCTACGGGGAAACGCCTCTTTGCTCCTTGAAAAAGATCGCTGATCGATGTGGCTTGAAAAGCAGTGATAAAGTGGTAGACTTGGGATGTGGAAGAGGCCGCGGGGCCTTCTTTTTAGCCCAGCACTATCGGTGTGAGGTCGTGGGTATCGACAAGGTAGAGCCGTTTATCGAGCGAGCTAAGAGGCTGGCAAAAGAGTGTCAAAAGTTAAAGATCTCTTTTATGTGCAAGGATATGAGAGAGTTCGATTTTAGACAGACGACATTTGTCTTTTTCTACGGAACAACCTTTTCCGATGTCTTTGTTGAGGAGCTGAAAGTTGCACTGCTGAGGCTTCCTAAAGGGAGCAAAGTCGTCACAGTGAGCTATCCTTTAGAAGGTCTTGAACTTATAGATCAGTTTAGTGTTTCGTTTAATTGGGGTGTCGGCGATGTTTATTTGCACACAATTTGATAAAGCAAAAATTAGTTTGATTTAATATTCAATATTATCTAATCTAAAACTAAGGGCAAGCTTTAAAGAAGTTGTCGAATATCATCTACACGAAAGTGTAAGGTGATATTGCACTCAAGGTACCAAAGCCTCTAATAGAGGTGCGACGATCCATCTGTTTAATTAACAGATCATCATCCAAAAGCTTGAGTAAAGATAAACTTCTCTCCTCCCTACATTCGTTGCTGACGTTTTATTTCTGTGTAACGACAGTGTCACAGCAGGTAGGGAGGTCTTCTTTTTTCACCATATTAGAGAGAAAGAAAAGGTGACTACTCCCACCCATAAATGGGAGGGCTTCTAGGAATCGCTTCCAGGCCATCTAGTCCGAGGGCCATGATGTTTTGCGCTGCATTGAAATCCCTGGTCGCTTCATATCCACATTTCGAACATCGATGTTCTCTTTCCGAAAGCTTTTTCATTTCGATGTTCTTGCATTTGTAGCACATCTGTGTGGTATATGCCGGGTTCACGACTCCTAACTTCCTACCAGCTTCTACCGCTTTGTAGGCTAAGAATTGATGAAACTGCTTCCAACTCGCGTCAGTAATACTTTTAGCTAAATGTGACCCTTCGATCATTTTTCTAACGTCAAGGTCTTCTACACAAATATATTGATACTCGTTAATGATCTTGCGGGACTCTTTGTGGCAAAAATCTTTTCTTTTATTTCGGATGCGTTCATGGATTCTTGCAACAGCTGTTCCTCTTTTTCGCCTCTCTTTCGTTTTCTTTTCAGTTTTAGAGAGGCTTCTTTGGGCTTTGGCCAAGGCTTTTTCTTCTTTTTGGAAAAAGCGGGGATTAGCAATTTCTTTCCCATCTGAAAAAACAGCAAATTTAGAGATCCCCATATCGAGTCCGACCGATTTTTTGACCGGAGGCAAGGCTTTAATTTTAACTTCACAAGATAGAGAGACATCCCAACTTCCCGCCGCATTGCGGCGGAGGGTACAGGTTTTAACTTTGCCTTGGATAGGTCGATGCATCTTGATCCGGATATGCCCAATTTTAGAAAGTCTCAATTCATTGCCGACAATGACAAATCCGCTTTGGGGGAAGCAGAAGCTATCATATCGATGCTTTCCTCGGAATCGAGGAAAGCCGGGTTTTTCTCCGGTTTTACAACGGCGGAAAAAGTTTTTAAATGATTTATCGAGCCTG
>DATAHB010000060.1:0-4058 GCA_036263375.1 Rhabdochlamydiaceae bacterium
AATATCCTTTTTCCAACGAGAACAAAGGGCTTGCGGCATGATAAAGATAGGTTATCCTGTTTTCCGGCAAATCGGGCTGGCTGGCTAGATCTAGATAGGTGTCTCCAAATTCCAAAGGAAAACAAGACACCGTCTTGGCAAAAAAAAGTCGATTCCATAATGCAGGTTGCAACGCTTCTTGATGCACCCTACAATACTGCATCAACTTATTCCGGACTCTGTTTAGCTTATCTCCATTCGTATCGAGAATAATATCGATGACGCTCTTAACTTGAGGCTCGGAAACTCTACCTTTAAGAGTTTCTAGAGATTGACGATTTTCTACTGGTTGAAAGTGCCCTTCCATCAATCCGTAGTGCAAAAACTTAAGCCACTCAACGTTAACTTTTTCCACTTGCGTTCTGTTTTCATACCCCCAACACCCTTTAAAATTTTCCCAGATGTAGTGGAACACATGCGTCAGAACGAGCCCATTTTCATTAACATAAAGATATGGATTGGGCTTTGCTTGGCTTAACGTTTGAAGTAAAGCGCTATAAGCCTTTATTTCAAATTTTTTGAGATAAAAGTCAGGACAGCCATCGACATAAATCGCCATAGCCGAATATTATAATATCCATAGATCTTTAATTGCGAGTTCAGAGGCTGGCCCTCAAAAGAAATAATGAATACTGTTCTACTTGATGGCCTTCTATATCCAATCGAAGAGTTAGAAAAGCGCATCCCGTTCAAATACATTCCACAACTTGTGTTTGAAGATCAATCCGATGTGGTAGCAAGAGGGAAAGCCAAAGATCAAAACAATCTCATTACTCCTCAAGCGCTTGAACTTGG
The DNA here is from genome assembly GCA_036263375.1 of Rhabdochlamydiaceae bacterium. Lineage (GTDB taxonomy): Bacteria > Chlamydiota > Chlamydiia > Chlamydiales > Rhabdochlamydiaceae > PALSA-1444. Next base: position 835 of record DATAHB010000060.1, read on the forward strand.
CCGAAAATACATCAACAAGATCACCTCAGCTTACATTCCGAAGGTTTCTGTGCGGTGGATTAGTGGCAAGGTCGGTTATGGCCTGTTTGCTGAAGAACCGATCGCGGCCGGAAGCTATGTTGGAGAATACACGGGCATTGTCCGAAAAAATGACCGGAGATACTTTGAACCTCTGAACAATTACTGTTACGAATATCCTGTCGATGATGAGATCGGAAGAAGTTTGGTGATTGATGCCACGCAAGGAAACTTAACGCGCTTTATCAACCATCGCTCCAATCCTAATCTACAACCTGTGCATGTCTTCTACGACGGTTATTACCATCTGATTTTTATCGCACTCCGTTCGATTGAACTTGGCGAGGAGCTGAGTTATGATTATGGAGAAAGTTATTGGTATTTGCGAGACAAGCCCGAGAACTATTCATCGAGGACAATGCTTTGAACAGTATGCCGCATGTAAAAATTCACCATGGGCCTAAAGAATAGTGTCTTATTCAGAAGACATTTTTGCACTGCTGCTTTATTGATAGGGATAGACTTATTGGCTTTGTTCAAAATCATGAGTTTTGCAGGGTCTTCTTCGACCTGTGTGATAAAATTTTCGGAGGCTTGATAACAACTATACGCAAAAACAGTCGTTGGCACACCAATGCCAATCATCAATCCGCCTGTTGCTTCTTTATGTGCTGCACACTTACCCACACCTAATGCAACTAATACCAAACCTCCAATCGCGAAAAAAGCAGCTACTTTCTCAATTGTGCTGAGATTGGCAGCATCATCTTCTAACTCTTCTTTGGCGTCTTGATAATGTGAATTCTGCTCGAGCTTTTGTTTGACCGTCGTATCAAGAAGCCCACTTAATAAATTAAGTGCTGCCATATCTAACTTCCTACAAAAAGTTTACTTGTTCTGGGATTTGAGAAAACAGTTTTTTAAAATAATGGATTGTCCTGTCTAGCCCGTCATCCAACATGATCTTAGGACTCCACTGCAAGTGTTGCTGAGCCAGGCTGATATTCGGTTTGCGCTGCTTCGGATCGTCCAGGGGAAGTGGTTTGAAGACAAGGCGGGAAGAAGAGCCTGTCATTTTAAGAACGCGCTCAGCAAGCTCAAGGATGCGGAACTCGACAGGATTGCCGAGGTTGACAGGGCCGGTAAACTCGAGAGCAGAATTCATCATCCGAATGAGGCCTTCGATCAAATCATCGACGTAGCAAAAAGAGCGAGTCTGATTTCCTTCGCCGTAGATCGTGATTGGATCGCCGCGGAGCGCTTGGACAATAAAGTTAGAAACGACGCGGCCATCTTGGGGATGCATCCGCGGACCGTAGGTATTAAAAATCCGCACAACTTTAATCGGTAGATTAAACTGCCGGCGGTAGTCAAAGAAAAGCGTTTCAGCGCAACGCTTACTCTCATCATAGCAGGAGCGCGGGCCGATCGGGTTGACGTTACCCCAATACCCTTCATGTTGAGGATGGACTTCGGGATCGCCATAGATTTCACTGGTAGAGGCTTGGAGGATTTTTGCATTTTGGCTTTGAGCCAGAGAGAGCATGTTGATCGCTCCAAGGATGCTGGTCTTAGTCGTTTGCACAGGATCCGATTGGTAATGGATCGGAGACGCAGGGCATGCTAAATTGTAGATCTCATCGACTTCGACACTCAGCGGAACGCAGACATCGTGGCGGATCAATTCAAAAAAGGGGTTGTCAAGAAAAGGAAGAATATTTTGTTTTGATCCCGTAAAAAAATTATCTAGGCACAGAACTTCAGAGCCTTGAGTTAGTAGCCTTTCGCAAAGATGGGAGCCAAGAAATCCGGCCCCTCCTGTAACTAATACTCTTTTTTTTCTCATCCAACTAGTGCTCTGTTCAAAATTTTTTGACGTTTGAAACAGAGCACTAGTGTACTAGAATCGGTGAATTTGATTCATCACTTGTAAAATCAATTCCACAAATGTAAACAACATCAACGCACTTAAAACGAGCTTTCCACCGGGAAGGTGAATGTTTTGATGCTCGTATTTCTTCAAATATCTTCCAACCCAGACCATGACGGGAGGCAGCAAGCCGAAAAGCAAGGCGCAGCTGATGCCGCCGGCATACTCCAAGGCTGTAATAAAAATATCTGGATAGAGCATCGCGATGATCATCGGCGGAAAAAAGATCCCCATGCAGAGAACAATTTTTTTAATCCCTTTCTTTTCGATCTTGAGGCCGTCAGCGACAAAATCCAAGAAAGCGAGTGATAATGCAACGTACGAAGTCGTCAAAACCAAGAAAGCAAAGCAGCTGCCGATCTTAAAGACCCAGGGATTTTGAAGTAATTCCTTAAGAGGCATAACGGCGGTTTCTCCTCTAGCTTTGGCTTGGACCAACGTATCGACAGGGATGATTCCTAAGATGAGAAGCTCCCAGACCAGATAGACAACCAAAGGAATTGAGCTTCCCAAGATGATCGAAAGGCGTACTTTTTTGACATCGCGGTCCATGTAGGTCATCAGTGTCGGGATAATCAATTGATAGGTAAAGGCTGTAAATAAGACAGGCAGCGCAGGCCAGGCTTTGCTCCAGTCGGCATATTTCAAAAGGTCGACATCAACCCTTCCAGCGGAAAACACAATAAAAAGCACATAAGTGATCAAGACGCCTGTCATCATGAGCAAATTGAATCGGTCGACGGATCGAGTTCCCATATAGACCACAGGTGAAAAAATCAGCACATAGACGACCATCGCAACGCTTTGAGGCATTGCAATGCCAAAACTTAAGTTGAGAATGTCGACAAGCGTACTTCCTCCTCCGGAAACGTGAGCAATCATCGCGGTAAAGAAAAGAAATAAGTATACAACCCAGCAGACGGCTTTACCGACAGGGCCCAGCAGGCGATGGGTCATTGTGATAAGGTTGGCCTCCGCCGGCATCCAGGTGCAGACCTCGAGCAGCAAAAGGCCGGTGCATAACATAAAAAACCAAGTAAGGATGTAAACAAATGTTGCCGGGACAAATCCTCCAGGACCTGTTGCAACCGGAAGCCCAAGCATCCCTACCCCAATCGTGGTGGCAGCGATTAATAACGTTCCTCCGACAACATGTCCTAAATTCCGTATGATATGCATGTAATTTCTCCATTAAGAGACTGTTAACGGATTCCGGTTCTATCGTTTTCTTGGACTTTTTGAGCAAATTTTCGTCTCCTTTGTTGGGGGGTTATAT
>DATAHB010000061.1:0-4865 GCA_036263375.1 Rhabdochlamydiaceae bacterium
AATTCAAAGATCTCGGACTGATCATCATCGATGAAGAACAACGATTTGGCGTCCGTTCCAAAGAACACCTGAAAGCCCTCAAAGCCGGTGTCGATTGCCTGACGCTCACCGCTACGCCAATCCCTCGCACACTCTATCTCTCTTTAGTCGGCGCCCGTGAAATCTCCGTTATCAACACCCCTCCGCAAGACCGACTTCCGATTAAAACGATGATTGTCGAGCGCGATCCTGCCATTGTTTCCAACGCGCTTCTCCGAGAACTCTCCCGCGATGGACAAGTCTATTTCATCCACAACCGCGTCGAATCGATCTATCAAGTCTCTGATGAGATCAAAAAACTGATGCCACAGGCCCGTGTTGTCACCGGCCATGGACAGATGAATCCCGATGATATCGACACCGTTTTTCATACGTTTAAACAAGGTGATGCCGACATCCTCGTCGCCACCACCATCATCGAAAACGGCATTGATATTCCCAACGCCAACACCATCCTTATAGACCGCGCCGATCAATTTGGGCTTTCTGATCTTTATCAACTCCGTGGCCGCGTCGGCCGTTGGAACCGTCCTGCTTACGCCTATTTTTTAGTCCCACGCCTCAAAGAACTCCCCGAAATCTCCCGCAAACGGCTCTATGCCCTCATCGAAGCCCAGGGTTATGGTGGCGGAATGAAGATCGCCATGCGCGACCTCGAAATCAGAGGCGCGGGAGAGACTCTTGGTCAAAGACAATCGGGCCACGTCTCTTCGATTGGATTCCATCTCTATTGCAAGCTGCTGAAAAAAACTGTTGACGCTCTCAAGAAAAATCAAGAACCGACATTCTTTGAGACCAAAATGGAATTTCCCTACGATGCCCGTCTACCGGAAGACTATATCCGTGAAAATTCCCTCCGCCTAGAGATCTACCATCGTCTTGGGGAAACGATCACGCTAGAAGAAGTCGATGCGCTCTTCGAAGAGCTCAAAGACCGGTTCGGCACGCCGCCGCTCCCTACCATCTGGCTCTATCATTTAAGCCGCATCCGCACGGTTGCAGCCCAAAAACGGTACATTTCTCTAAAATTCAATTCTCACACTCTCGACACCGAGCGGCAAACTCCGAGCAGTACGGCCAAGAGGATCTTTTCCTTAAAACCGTTTAAATCGCCTGCCGACTTGGAAAAACAAGTTTTCCATTATTTATGATGCTTTTTTAATTTTGAATAAACATAGATCGCGCAAACAAGAATAAGCGTCGTAAAGGCAATGTTAAAATTGATGGCTCCATGAAAGGCAGGTAAAAATGAGGCTTTCACTTCTATAGAATGGAAGACAGCCGTGCTTGTGGCCAAAAGAATGGCCCCCACGATATTCCAAACAGTCGCAATGGTACCGAGAGCAGCTCCGATTTTGTTAGGAGCAATGACTTGGTTAACTGCTGTAATCATCGCTGCATTGCTCAGTCCCCAATTCACCCCCAACAAGAAAAAGGGAAGAATTAAAAAGAGTAGCGGGGTGCACTCATAGATAAACCGGTGCAAGATCACAGCTAAAAAAGCCGCGAGGGTGGAGATAAACAGCAAGTTAGCTACCCCAAATAATTTTACCGACCGATCAAAAACGAAAGAGATCATGGCTTGCGCGGCAGGGATAACAGCAATGAGAAGACCAATTAGAAAAGGGGACAAATCACGTAAGATGCGCAAGTAAAGAGGATCAAAAAACATAAACACCGTTGAAACAACTCCGGCAAGTGCACAACTCAAAGCGGCTAAGACAATGAGATTTTCTTTAAAGATCTGCAGGTCGAGCAAAGGATTCGCGCGCAATTCATCCAGAATAATCAACAGGACAAGAGCTCCGATGCCTGAGAAAAGAAAAATCCATCCTGAAATGGAAGACCAGTGCGTCTGTGCTCCACCAATGATGCCGTACATCAAAGCGCCTAATCCGAAAATGAGTAGAATGAGTCCCCACCAATCAACATTGATCTTATGTTTAGTCTGAGAAAGACCTTTTAAGCTGAATGAACAAGCCGCAAGTCCTGCTGCTATTAATGGAAGATTAATCCAAAATACCCATCTCCAACCCAGCAGGCTAATTAAAATACCGCCTAGAAAAGGACCAATCATCAAGCCAAAACCCGTAACTCCGCCATAAATGCTGATGGCCCGAACACGCTCACGTTCTGGGAACACATCGGATAGCAACGCTGCCGACGCAATGAAGACAGTGGATGCGCCGATCGCTTGTAACCCACGAAAAAACACCAACAATTCTACCGTTGTACTTAAACCTGCCCCGAAAGCTGCGATGCCAAAGACAACCACGCCATAGTAAAACACCTTTTTCCGGCCCCACACATCCGCGAGTTTACCGATGGCAATCATGGTCATGCTGAGAATGATTGTAAAGATGTTGGCGATCCATTGAAGTTGCAAGATATTCGCGTTCAACGCTGTCTGTATGAATGGCAGCGCCGTATTGACGATTGTCGCATCCAAAAAAGCCGTAAAGGCAAGTACCGATACCCCTAACAGCGCCCACCACTTGAAACGAAAACGATCTTCCATGAACCCATCTTTTTATTCAGCCTCGATCGTCTTTTTCCTATATACTAAATCCTGCAAAAGCTCAATCAGATCCGTGCACTTAAATGCATACGCGAAGAAAAGAAGTCCTGTGCTAAAGGCGATAAACTGCAAAACGAATTTCTTGAGTTGGGCCGTCACTGTATGTGGAAGATTTAAAACACTATTCATCAATGGAGCCAGCATAGATGGACTCAACATAAAATAATCGACGGTCAATGCGCAAAGAAAAGCAAAACATCCTGCAAAGCAGATTTTAAAAATTCGAATCTCCGGTTTCCAGCCCAGCTTTTCCGTCATGCGATATAAAATCCAGCAATTGATGAATGCGCTCAAACTGGTGGCCAGTGCCGTGCTGATCGCTCCCATCTTAAACCCAAAGACAAAGATTGCATTCAGAACGATATTGGCAACGACTGTTAAGACAGATATCCACATCGGCTTTCGGAAATTATTCTGCGCATAGAAGATGGCAGAAAAAAGGATCACCAGCGTCGTCGGAACAAGACCCAGCCCATACGCCCAAAGACACGCAGTGGTTTTTTGAGTGGCAAATTCCGTAAAATGCCCCCTTCCATATATCAGGTTCACCGCAGCGGTCCCCAGCGCAACAATAGCAAAGGTACAAGGAATCATCACCGCTATGATCCTTCTATAGCTCAGTGAAAACAACTCCTGAGCCTGCGTCATGTCCTGGCTTTTGATCGCACGGGAAAGCCGCGGCACAATGGTACTGACACACGCTATGCCAAAAATCGCTAAAGCCAGCTGCTCTAACCGGATCGAATACCAAAGATACGCCGGACCACGAATATCTGCATGCCGGGCAAATAAAGCATCAATAAACGCATTGATTTGCATCGCTCCGACCCCAATTGCTCCGAGCGCAAAGGCTTTAGCAAGATCTTTGACTTCTTTCGGAATATGGAACTTAAACCACTCCTTCCACTCTGCTGCTGCATATTTGAGTGTGAGTGGAAGCGTCAGTAGCCACTGGCCAATAAATCCTACCACAATCCACTTGGCAAGCGACGACATTGCCAACGAAGGCTCTTTGTTTCGCAAGAAGAACGCTGCAGAAATCCAGGCAGTATTGCAAACGATCGGAGCAATGCTCGGAATAAAAAACGAGTCGTAGCAATTGAGCAGAGAGATATTCACTCCATAGAGGCAAATGAAAAGAATCGCAGGGAAAAGCCATCCGGTCAGCGCAATGATCTCTCGATTGCCATTGGATATTTTTCCCCAAGAAAGCAGCCCTGCAATCCCCCCTTCAACCAAAATTGTAATCACCACTAGTATTAGAACAATCAGTAAAGAAAGCTTTCTAAAGAAAAAATTTGCTTTCGCAGGATCTTGGACACGGAGCCCCTCAAAATGCGGGATAAATGCCGACTGAAAAGGGCCCTCACCCAGAAGCCTTCTAAATAAATTTGACAACCGAAAAGCGACCATAAATGCCGCTACCGACGGATGGTCCCCAAAAGCAAACGCCATGGTCAGATCTCGAATCATCCCGCTGATGCGACTAAGCAGGGTCCCCGAGAAAAACCTTTTAACATAAACCGCTAATGCCTTCTCTCTCATAAACCTTGACCCAAAGCCGTTGTATCTGCCATCCTAAATGGATTATGTCACAAGTTAGCACAAACGAATTTAAAGCCGGATTAAAAGTAGAAGTTGACGGCGAACCATATACCATGGTCTCTAACGAATTTGTTAAACCGGGAAAGGGGCAGCCGTTCAACCGCGTCAAACTTAAACATCTTAAAACGAGCCGTACCATTGAACGGACCTTCAAGTCAGGTGAAAAGCTTGAACTTGCCGATGTCGTCGAATCTAAAATGCGTCTCCTCTACACTGACGCTGATAAAGCCGTCTTCATGGATGATACCTCTTTCGAACAAACTGAAGTCTCCATGCAAGCCATTGGCGATGTCAAGCAGTGGCTCATGGATGAAATCGTCTATTCGATTATTTACTATAAGGGCGAGCCGATCGAAGTTGTTCCTCCGACCTTCATGGAAATGAAGATCACGGAGACAGCTCCAGGCCTTCGAGGAGACACCTCAGGCCGCGTGCTTAAGCCCGCTGTCGTAGAAACAGGCGCCAAAATCCAAGTCCCAATCTTCGTTGAAGAAGGCGACAAAATCAAAATCGACACGCGAACCGGTGAATACGTCTCTCGCGTCTAGGTTGGATATTCTTAAACAACGCGCAACAATGTTCCAACAAGTACGCGCTTTTTTTGCTCAGAGAGATGTTTTAGAGGTCGACACTCCGATTTTGT
>DATAHB010000062.1:0-2270 GCA_036263375.1 Rhabdochlamydiaceae bacterium
TTTCTTGTTGGTCGACCGGATCACCCATCTCGATTTGGAAGGAAACACGATCATTGGTCAAAAAAATGTGACGATGAACGAACATTTTTTTGTCGGACACTTTCCAGAAGCACCGATTATGCCCGGTGTTCTTATTTTAGAAGCGCTGGCCCAGACAGGAGGAATTTTAGTTCATCAAAAACTGCAGACTGACAAAATTGCTGTTCTCTTAACCGTCAATGATGCAAAATTTCGCAAACCGGTTTTGCCCGGCGATGTGCTCCAGCTGCATATTACAGGCCAGCATATCAGTTCTAAAGGTGGTAAAGTCTTAGCTAAAGCGATGGTGGGTGACCAAGTCGTCGTTGAAGCCGAGATTGGTTTTGCGCTGGTTGACCGGAAACAAATTTAAAAGGACTCGAGATATGCCAAAAAGTAACATTCACCCCACCGCTATCATCGAGCCGGATGCAAAAATCGGCACCAATGTCACGATCGAACCGTATGTCGTTGTAAAAGGCACCGTTACTATCGAAGATAATGTCACCTTAAAGTCGCACGTCTATATCGACGGCCATACAACCATTGGAGCTGGCACGACGGTTTGGCCGGGTGCGAGCATCGGAACTAAAACCCAAGATCTCAAATTCCGCGGCGAAAAAACCTTTGTCACCATCGGCAAAAATTGCGAGATTCGCGAATACGTCACCATCAACTCTTCCTGCCAAGAAAACTCTGTCGTCCGCGTCGGCGACCAATGTCTCATCATGGCCTATTGCCACGTCGCGCATAATTGCGAAGTCGGCAATCGTGTCATCATGGCTAATGGCGTCAACCTCGCCGGCCATGTTGTCATCGAAGATTGCGCCGTGATCGGTGGCATGGCTGCCATCCATCAATTTACCCGCGTTGGATGTTATGCCATGGTCGGCGGCTTTAGTCGTGTCACGCATGATGTTCCGCCCTATTCCATCGGCGGCGGTGTTCCTTATAAACTCGGTGGACTCAATCTCGTTGGCCTCAAACGGCATGGATTCCCGATCACTGTCCGGAAAGATCTTACCCGCGCCTTTAAATTAACCTACCGCACAGGACTGCGCCTGAAAGAAGCTCTCGAAAGGATCCAGCGGCAGATCGAACCGAGCCTCTATATCAAACATTGGCTCCAATTCTGCCGAGCATCGCGCCGCGGACTCATCGGACTCCATAGCGCTAATCGTCAAGTCGATGCGTTAGAAGAGCTCGAAGAGTACGAAGAGATGCTCCAAGAAGAAATGACGTAAATGAACATCGTATTCTTTGGGACGTCACGTTTCGCTTCAATCCTTCTCGATTGCCTCCTCAAGCAGCAACTCAATATTGTTGCTGTTGTGACCCGCACAGATAAACCTCAAGGCCGCTCTCTGAAAGTCACCTCTCCTCCTGTCAAAGAACTCATCCAGAAGTCGTATCCAGGTCTTCCGATTTTACAGCCTCTCAAAGCCTCTACCCCGGAATTTGCTGAACTATTGAAAAAACACAACCCCGACATGTTCATCGTGGCTGCCTATGGAGAGATCCTCAAAAAGTTCATTCTCGATATCCCTTTTTTAGGAGCCATTAACGTCCACGGCAGCCTGCTCCCGAAATACCGTGGTGCCGCTCCCATCCAACGCGCTCTCATGAATGGCGACCCTGAGACCGGTGTGACAATCATGAAAATGGTGTTGGAAATGGATGCCGGCGATATGCTTGAAAAAGCCTCGGTCCAGATCGCTTCTTCCACCACATTCGGGCAGCTCGAAGAAACGCTTTCAAAGATCTCCTGTCCTGTTTTGATCAAAGTCATCCATCAGCTCAAAGAAGGAAAGGCCCATCCGACTGCGCAAGACCATTCACAAGCCACCTACGCCCCTAAAATTTCTTCTTCCGAGACTGAAATTAAATGGAATCGCCCTGCCGCCGAGATCCATAACCTTATCCGCAGCATCTCACCTCAGCCAGGAGCATGGTGTTGGATCGAAGTCGGATCTGATAAAAAACGTTTGAAAATCAAACGTTCTGAAGTTGCCCATGGCCCTAGTGGTACTGGAGGCCAGGGATATTTTGGAGAAAATCTCGTTTTCTCCGATAAAGAATGGATTATTGCTTGCGGCACCGGAGCTTTAAAACTCTTAGAAGTTCAGCTCGAAGGCAAAAAAAGTCTTTCGATCAATGAGTTTTTACGAGGCTTTCAACAGCCTTGTAAAATTTTAACTTAAGTTTTCTTTTGATAATATCGGCTTGTTGCCTTACACTACTTTCTTGAAAAG
>DATAHB010000063.1:0-3627 GCA_036263375.1 Rhabdochlamydiaceae bacterium
AATTCCGACACTTTTAATCCAAACTTCTCATCCTTTTTGCGTTGAAGAAAAAGCTCGCAGCCTCTTCTCTAATCTGCACGTTGGCCGTGTTGTGGGTTCTGGTGCCTGGGCAAATCTCGAAGTGCCAACCCAGGTTCATCCTATGATTGAAAGGTTTTTAGAAGTTCATGCCACCATTCAAAGGCGGATCTAAAACGGCATCAATATCAATAGTGGTATTGCCGTTGATATTTCTCTGGCGGACGCTGTATGGAAAGGTGACAGTATTGAGATGAAAGTCGACGGTGCTGAGCCGAGCTCCCTCGGGTTGTTTAAGAAGGGAGATGAGGAAATCGGCTTCCTGCTTCACCAGTAGCATATGTCGACGCCATAGGCCGTCAGAATCACTAGATGAGAACCAACCTTCCTCAATGATTTGAACGACGGTTTTATCGTTGACCTTCATACGGAACCTAAGCCTCATCAAATGCCGAGGCTGTCCCCTAGGATTTAGCGCCGTCGTCACTGTCCGTTCGACCGCATGCTGAGGCGGTAGCGAGAAGTCCTTCACATACGGGATGGACAAGAATGTGAAAGGGCCAATTTGTTCAATTAGATGACGGATAAAATTCTGCCCTCCGAAATAGCCCAATCGTTTTGAAATGTGGCTCTGTTGAGGTTCGCCGCAGAATTTTTTGCAGAGAAAAAAGTGGAGGGCATATCTACTGGCGGCGCTTGTTTCTTTGAACAACTGTTCGGAAATTGAAAAATTTAAATATTTTTCGAAGTATTCGGAGTTGTATAGCCGTTCGAAATGTGCTTTGCAAGCTACATAGAAACATTTTGAGGTACAAGCGAGGTATTGGTAGGCTACAAGGTGTAAACGGTTGCAAATCAATATAAAATGATCTTCATCAAGGCCATAGGGTAATGCAGTTTTGACTATTTCAACAGTGGGGGGCTCCTTTACCGCGATGTTCAGGTCGGTTGCCCGGAGATGTTTTTGTTGAAACTGGTTGGAAAGGCAATGCAAAGTGAGGGCATCTGGGATGCGTATGAACAGATCCTTGGGGACCTCGGGCTTCTCAAAGAAATACCTATCCAAAATATGCATAAAGCGTAGGATGGGTTCCCGGAAGACATAAACTGTTGTAGCACCGATGGCGGCAGACACTGCACCCAGCACCAGTAAAGTGAACAATAGGGTGATTTTTGCTGCAATCCGGACCGATGGCTGCGGGGCGTAAATCCAGGGATTTATCGCTGTTGCTATACGCTGGATCATAAAACATCCTCTCAGACCTTCTTAAGTTGCATGAAGTATTTTTGTGTAGGGGCGGCCGAATCGGGAAAGAAGTTTTCCTGATGATCGAAAAAGCCGACTTGTTGCTCTTTCAGAAATCGCGTAAACCAATCCCAGACCGCTTGGCATTCGGGGGTGACGTGGCCTTCGTCGTCAAAGAGAATGCGAATGAAGCGGTTGTTGAGAAGAGTTCGCTGAAAAGTAACATCATTTGGATGTCGTATATGAGCATCACTATATTCTTGCGTGGATGCGCTCCAGGCTTCGAAAACCAGCCACCATTCATTTTTCTGAAAAGGTGAGACCTGAGTCAAGATGAGAACATGTCGATTTTTGTGACAGTAGAGACTGGAACGGCCTGAAAGTTCATAGTTGCTAGCGTAGGTGAAAATTAGGGCAAGGGTATTTACTGGGGTCACTGTGTAAAAGAAATGGTGCTTGCCCAACCAATCGGAATTGACTGTGATAAAAGGCGCAAGAGGGTATTCTGACTTGATGGCAGGAAGCCAAACAGGAATCTGGTCTATTCGAAAATACGTTCCTAAATGGGCCTTTCCTGGGGGAAAGTTCTCCGTTCCAGAGACAGGAGCGTCCGTCGCATCTCTGAGGCATCGAGAGGTGCATTGCATAAATTTCAACTGGCCCAAAAGGGTCTGCTTCAAGCTTTTCAAAAGTGATTTTGGAATGCGCGGTAGGTGGAGAAGAGGCGTTAATTTCGACTGATAGCAGAATCTGCTTATCCATTTGCAAGTCAACCCAAAGGGTTGGAGTGACTCATGATCTGCCAAGAAGCGCAAAATTTTCATCATGAGTTCTTCTGGTAGACGGTTAAAGAGAGTGGGATGATCGTCGCTGAAACTTTTGGCGAGAGTGGAGGTTTCTTTTTTTCTATCATCGAGGTTTTCAATGAGGGAGCTTGGGCAAGTGGCGATGTCGTGGAGCATCGAGTTTTCGTGCAAAGCGCGAAAAAAGAATGAGCAAAGAAGATGACAGAGACTCGCGGCAGTGGCAAAAGTAGTAATGAATATTTTGTCATTCTTAATTAAGCCCCCCATTCCTGCCCAGATCACAACCAATGAGCCGAATTTTAGCCAGAAATTGAGATGGTAGAAAGGCGTAATATTTTTGCTGATGAGGAGAATAAGCCGGGCAACAAATGAGATTTTCCAAGCTTCATCGTGATCAAGAGGGTACAGCTTTCCATTTTTCCACTGAATGAATTGAATATGGCGGGTGGGAGAAAGTGCATAAGCAGGCAGTGCCAAGCCTGTTAGCAGGTCATGCCAAGTACTCTTTCCTAAAATGATTGTATTTGTCCAGTGGTAGCCAATCATGGCAGCCATTTTAGCCCAAAAGTTCTTAGAATGAAATGGGTTGCATTATTCTAAAAATGCTTCTCCTATTTTCTAAGGGCAAAATGAGATGATTCTGGCAGGAGGCGATTATACATGTAATCATTACTTTTATCAATTCTTGGCCTACAAAGCGGTAGAAGCTGGTAGAAAGTTAGGAGTCGTGAACCCGGCATATACCACACAGATGTGTTACAAATGCAAGAACATCGAAATGAAAAAGCTCTCGGAAAGAGAACATCGATGTTCGAAATGTGGATATGAAGCGACCAGGGATTTCAATGCAGCGCAAAACATCATGGCCCTTGGACTAGATGGCCTGGAAGCGATTCCTAGAAGCCCTCTCATTTATGGGAGGGAGTAGTCACTGGTAGGTCCGTATAGGAGCAAATGACTTTGGTTGCTTTAGAAAAGTCTTGTTGGAGCGTAAATTTATTAGGAACAGCTATTGCAATCATGCCAGCGGTGGTAGCAGCTTCGACACCTGCTGTTGTATCTTCAAAGACCAAGCATTTTGATGGGCATACATTCAGCCGTTTTGCTGCTTCAATATAGATATACGGCTTAGGCTTGTTGTTCCCTTCTTTGTCGGTATAACTCTCTAAATCATCCGATCCTGAAATGATTAAATCGAAGGCATTTTCTAGCCCAATCTGGTGTAAGTTTTGGAGAATTTCTTCCTTAGGGGCCGAAGATGCTAATCCAACCTTAATCCCTAATTTTTCCTTTTCTTGGGATAAGCGTTTAGCAAATGCAATCATTTCCTGCATTGGAGGAACGCCTTGTTTTTGGAGGGTTTGATATTTACCGTTTTTCAGCTCGATTATTTCTTCGTGGATATTCCTAGCTTTCAGTTTGTTCAACATCAGGAGAATATTTTTTGAGCTGTGTCCTACAAGGGGCATGTATTCTTCAATGGAAAAATCGATACTTGCGCTTGCTAGAGCCTCTTGCCAAGCGAGAAATTTTAAATATTCCGTATCGACTAAAACT
>DATAHB010000064.1:0-8335 GCA_036263375.1 Rhabdochlamydiaceae bacterium
CCAAAGTGTTAAGCTGGGATGTCAACGCTAAGCTCGGAATTGGATTTGATTGCAGCCGGCAAAGGACTTACTGGGGCGATGTCAATAATACGGTTGTTCTACGAGATTATCAGGTTTCACGCTTTTCACTTCCTTTAGTCGTCGGAGCTGCGCTCTCGCTGACCTATCAGCCGTGGAGATTTATCAATCTCCATGGAGCGTACGAGATGATTTACCTGAATGGGATTGCACTTGCTCCCGATCAGCTGAACAAAAGCTCCAGCAAGGAGCACCATGTCCGTTCATTTGGACAAGCGCTCATTCATGGAGCGACGTTAGGGATTACATTTACATTCTAAAAAAAGCTGGAGATGACTCATAACATAAGACGGCGCTCTTAAGGCTGCTACCTTCCGGTCCTGACCTGGTTCGAACAGTCTCATTTCATGAGGTCCCCAGCAAAGAGTTCATTTTACTCCAAAAAGGAGTAAAAGGCTAATTTAAAGATTTAGAGGTGATTGCAAACTCGCTTTGGAGCCCAAATCGGAGTTTTGCAATTACCTCGCTACTTTCTCTAGCTTGGTTTGGGGGAAGAAAGCCTCCAGAATCTGAGGGGCCTTTTCACCTTTTTCTGCCTGGGCCTTAGCGCTATAGAGGCAGAGTCCAACGCCGGGGCCTTCTCCATAGCCTGTGAAGACAAGCTCATCGCCATGCGTCTCGACAGTAAAGTCATTACTGCGCAGCTTTTGAGAACCAACAATTTTTTGGAACGTTGAAAAATCAAAATCCTTCACTTGAGTGTCGCCGGTGACTTTAACTGCATAGACCTTTTCGGCTTGAGGAGTGACATAGAGATCGATTCCTGTCACTTCAGAAAGATGTGTCGCCTGGGCGAGCATCGACTTCGGCAAAGCGCAGGTCCATTTGCTCTGCCCGCGATTTTTAGCAGCAATTGGCGCTGTGACACCGGGAGGCGTGCTTATCGCTTTGCGGAAAATTGCTGCAAAATCAACGGTTTTTCCAGCGCTGTTTTGTGTCCATATCGCGGCAAAAGGAGCATCATTGTAGGTCAAGATCAGATGGTATGTCGAATCGACGGCGCGGTCGATGTGTTTTTTCGGAAGGACGCTGGCTCCTTGGTAGCCGACTTCGGAGGCTGTCACATGCCATGCCGATTGTTTATTGCGAATACCGATGAAATAAGCGTTGGTTCTGGCGACGATGGCTACAGCATTCATCACCTCGTCATGAAGCGGCTCAGGAAAGGTGAAAGACAGGGTGGATTTAAGGTAAGGCTCCACGCCGACTTCATTAATGATGTTGAGTTTGCCGTCATTGCTCCAGACTTCGATACAGCCACGGTATTGAATGCCATTGACCAGAAGGCAGCTTTGCGAGTCGACCGGAACAAACCGGAGCTGATGGCATCCTTTAAAATCCTCTCCCCATTTTAACCCGTATTCGGCAGCGACTATCGTCTGGCGATTGCTGTTGATTCCTGAAGAAATTTTTGTTTCGTCCAGCGGATAGTAAATCTCATACCGTCCTTTTGCTTCAAGCAAAGCACTGGGCACTTGGCGATGGAGCAGAACCTTCACGGTAGCCGGTTTAGATTTTTGAGAAATATCTGTGGCTTGAGGAGGCGTTGCCGAAACGGTGATTGCGCCCAGCAAAACAGTCCAAAAAGCGAGCAGTTTAGTGATTGTTTTCATAAAATTCTCCCTGAGTAAACTTAATCGGTATTTTTTTACCTAAATGTGTGTAAGCGAGCTGTGTTGCTTCGCGTCCACGCAATGTCCGTTTCAAGAACCCTTGCATGATCAGATAAGGCTCGTAGACTTCAGCAATGGTTTCGGCCTCTTCGCCAATCGCCACAGCGAGCGTACTGACGCCGACGGGCCCTCCATTATGGTGGTCGATGATGACGCTTAAAATCTTTTTATCCATTTCATCCAGGCCGCACTCATCGATCGCCAGCATTTCGAGAGCCTTCCGGGCGGCTTCTTGATCGACAGTTGAAAGATGGCGTGTTTGGGCATAATCGCGGACCCAGCGGAGGAGATTGTTCGCAACACGGGGGGTTCCTCGAGAACGGAGGGCGATTTCTGCCGCTGCTCGAGGGTCTAATTTCACTTTGAGGATTTGGCTTGAGCGCATAAGAATCTGTTGTAGGACCGACGTTTCATAATAGTCAAGGCGGGAGGTGAATAAAAATCGGGAGCGGAGAGGTCCGCTAAGAAGCCCTATGCGGGTTGTTGCGCTAACAAGCGTAAATTGATTCAGCTTCACTTGCACAGACCGAGCAGAAGGGCCGCTGTCAATTAAGAGATCAAGGGCAAAATCTTCCATTGCTGGGTAAAGATATTCTTCAATCGTCTTGGAAAGGCGGTGGATCTCATCGATAAATAAGACATCCCCTGGTTTTAAATTTGTTAAAAGGCCCGCCAAGTCACCCGCTTTATCGATGACGGGACCTGAGGTGACGGTGAGATTAGTCCCCATGGTTTTAGCGATGACGTGCGCGAGTGTTGTTTTTCCAACGCCGGGTGGCCCATGAAACAAACAGTGCCCCAAAGGTTCACCCCGTTGCTTGGCAGCGGACATTAAGACATCAAGCCTTTCACGGACGGCTTCTTGACCGACAAACTCATTTAAAGACTGAGGGCGGAGTGTCGTCTCCAGCTTTTCGTCAGGTTTTGTCCAAGTCGACTCAACAAAATTATCTGGCTCCATTCACAAAACTCTAGCAAAAAACGATTTGCCTAGCTATATCTTTTAAGAACGGGGAATAAAGTCATGAGCATCAAGTCAGATAAGTGGATTCGCCAAATGGCCAATAAATACAAGATGATCGAACCGTTTGTGGATGGACAGGTTCGCCACTGCGAGGGACAGAAAGTCATCAGCTATGGTCTATCAAGTTACGGCTATGATCTGCGTGTGGCCCGAGAATTTAAGGTTTTTACCAATATCAATAACTCCTTAATCGATCCTAAAAATTTCCGCGATGATGCGTTCGTTCATATTGAAGGGGATTACTGCATCATTCCGCCGAATTCTTTTGCTCTCGCACGGAGCGTCGAATATTTCCGCATTCCGCGGGATGTGCTCACCATCTGTCTTGGAAAGTCGACCTATGCCCGCTGCGGCATTATCGTGAATGTGACCCCTTTTGAACCGGAATGGGAAGGACATGTGACATTGGAAATTTCCAATACGACCCCTCTTCCGGCCAAAGTTTATGCGAATGAGGGACTCGCTCAAGTTCTCTTTTATCAAGCCGCCGAAGTGTGTGAAACGTCGTATGCCGACCGCGGCGGCAAATACCAAGGCCAAACAAGCATCACGCTGCCGATTGCCTAAATATTTCTGTCTTAACAATTTAAACTGTTGTCGAAAATAGTTTTGTTTGCTTATATTCTTTTTTGAAAAATTTCTCTTCGCAAA
This sequence comes from Rhabdochlamydiaceae bacterium, assembly GCA_036263375.1. Lineage (GTDB taxonomy): Bacteria > Chlamydiota > Chlamydiia > Chlamydiales > Rhabdochlamydiaceae > PALSA-1444. The sequence goes on from DATAHB010000064.1 coordinate 3,427, forward strand.
AAAAAAAAATCTCCATAAAATCAGGCTTAAGATGGCGACAGTTCACACCACTTCCTACCGAGAAAAGCGGCACTGGTTGCAGCGCAACTGGTGGGTGATTGCGTTCGCCTCTCTTTGCGGCGTGCTTTATCTCCATGGCGTTCGGCAAAAAAATACCGCCTACTTTGAGATGACAGCTCGTCTTCAAGGGCTCGAGGCAGAAAAAGCACTCGCTTTGGCTGACCAAGAGGAGCTCCTCCTACAAATTCAAAGTCAATCGGACCCTGCCTTTGTCGAAATGGTCCTTAAGCGGAATCTAGGTCTGGTCCCTGAGGGGCAAACCAAAGTCTACTTTCACCAGTGATTATTTATTGTTTTTACGTTAGCATGCCTAGATAATGACAGTATTAATCGTTGTCCTTGCGGTGCTTCTCTTTTTCTCAGGGCTTTTTTCTGCTTCCGAGACGGCCCTTTTTTCGCTCTCGTCATTGAAGGTAAAGACCTATAAGCACGATAAGGATCCGCGTAAACAGCTGATCGCCGCACTTCTTTCCAATCCGAGGCAGCTTCTCGTGACGATCATCATGCTCAATATTGCGATCAATATCTTGATCCAGAACGTCACCTCTTCGATGTTTGGAGAGGCTTCGAGCTGGGCACTTAATGTGGGCGTTCCTTTGGCACTGACGCTTATTTTAGGAGAAGTCATCCCCAAATCTCTGGCACTGGTCTATAATGATAAAATTGCCTATCGAATGGCGCCGGTTATTCGGTTTTTGCAAACGCTCTTGATGCCGATCCGGCGGCTGCTCGTGGCGATGACCAATCACGTCTCTAGAATTCTTTTCTTTTTTTTACGGAAAGAAAAGGAGATCTCGATCGATGAATTGCAGCACGCCCTCCGGACGTCCCGCAGTTATGGAGTTTTGAATGAAGACGAGGCGGAACTTGTCCAAGGCTATTTGGCCTTGCAGGAATCGACGGTCAAAGAACGGATGCGCCCTCGAGAGGAAGTTCTCTTTTTTGATCTCGATGAGCCACTGACGAAGCTCATGCACCTTTTCGTCGATCAAGAATGCTCCCGTATTCCAGTCTGCGATAAAGGGCTTGATCAAATTGTCGGTGTTGTAACAAGCCGGCTTTTTTTTCTGCATCGTGAAGAGATCGATACGATTGAGGATCTGAAAAAGATTTTGGAAAGGCCGTTTTTTGTTCCCGAGACTGTTCCGGCTAAAATCCTCCTACGGCAGTTTTACGACCGGCAAGATTCGTTTGCTATTGTCGTGGATGAATACGGCTCTGTTTCTGGGATCGTGGCCCTAGAAGATCTTGTCGAAACAGTCATTGGGGAGATTGTCGACCGCCGAGATGAGACAAATCTTTATACAAAGTCAGGCGAAGATGTGATTATTGCTAGCGGAAAGATGGAGCTTGCAGATCTTGAGAAAATCTTTGATGTCGCTTTTACGTCTGCAAATAACATGGTTACCATCGGGGGCTACCTCACAGAAAAAATGGGAGATATCCCGAAAAGCGGCAGTAAATATACGACGGATGATTTTCTATTCCATGTCCTCGCTGCCGAACCGACAAAGGTCCGCCGCGTTTACATCCGCAGATTGAGGCAAAAAAGATGAACCCTTCGTGGGAATTTTTTCTGACGATCATTATCATCTGCCTGGTGGTACAAGGCTTTTTCGCCATGGCGGAAATGGCCTGCGTCTCATTCAACAAAGTCCGGCTCCAATACTATGTCAGCAAAGGTAACCGCCGGGCGATTTGGCTCAGTAGCCTGTTGCAGCACCCGGGACGGCTCTTTGGGACCGCTTTGATTTGTGTCAATACTGCCCTGCAAGTAGGCTCCGAAGCAGCCCGCCGTTTTTACGAATCGCTCCATCTCAGCCCGGACCTGGCCCCGCTATCGCAGGTTTTTATTGTGCTCATTTTTGCCGAGATCGCTCCACTCTTTGCTGGACGCCGGTATGCCGAACATGCAGCGATGATCAGCGTCCCTGTCCTCTATGCCGTCTCTTTTGTCCTCCGTCCTATCATTTGGCTTTTTGATGGATTTTGCCGTCTGGTCCATCGCATTTTAGGGACTTCTCAAGATGCCGGACTTTATTTAAGCCGGGAAGAGCTTCAAAAGATCTTAGAAGAGAAAGATGAAGAGGAGTTCAACACAATTGCTGCGCATATCTTTGCCCTTCGGAATATGACAGCGAAAGAACTCATGCAGCCCTTAAGGAGCACACAGCTGATCCCCTCCATCTGTACGGTTTCCGAGATGAGATCCCTGCTTAACTCCCGCTACTGTCCGTTCGTGCCCATCTTCCATAAACAGCCGGAGAATATCATTGCGATTGCCTATCCTCGAGATTTATTACGACTACAGGAGACGAAAAAAGTCCGCGATTATGCCCGGGCTCCCTGGTTCATCACAGAGAAAGACTCGATTATGGCGATTTTAAGACAGTTTCGTCGCAATAATCAAACAGTCGCCATTGTTCTCAACGAAGCAGGCCTAGCGCGTGGGATTTTAACCCTCGATGAAATTATCGATGAGATTTTTGGGCTTCCAGATACCTGGATGTCATTTGAAGAGATGACTCCAAAAGCCCGCCATATCGTCGTTGACAGGACTTTTCCGGGTGATACCCGCATCGAAGAGTTTAATAAGACTTACCATGTCAATTTAGATGCCCATGGAGCAGAAACCTTGGAAGAGCTGGTGACCCAGCTCTTAGGCCATACCCCCGCGCTTGGAGAGGTGGTCAGGATCGAACAATTTGAACTGAGGGTTGAAGAGGCTTCACTTCTGGGTGGAGCCAAAGCGATCGCTATTCGTACGATTCATTAATTCTAACGGCGCCCAAAACACGGCCATGAATGGCGGGAGAGGTTCAAGAGCACTTGCAAATCTTCTTGCTAAGAAGTTCAAAACAGTTTAAAAAAACTAATTTTCATAATCGTTTTTTCATATTTGGAAGAAGGAAGTTCGTGTTCATGCAGAGAACAAAGATAAGTGGAAGAAAACTCTCCTTTTATTTTGTATCTTTTTTGTGCAAAAGCAGTCTCTTTTTTCTATTGTGGTCATTTATACCCAAGGAACATGAAAAATCGATTTTTGAAGCTGTGCAAAAATCCCCGGAGTTCAACCATCGTGAAGCGCGCTGTATTAATGAAATACAGCTAGCTTCACGATCGTTGAACCGCGGGTTTTTGGCGCGCTTCAAAAATCGATTTTTCATGTTCCTTGGGTATAGTCACTCGAACTCCCATCAGCTTATTTATAATGTGGTTGCTACCTCGCCAACTCCTCTTCCCGACTCGTTCGAATTCTGGAAGGCGGAAGATTGGATAACTCATGAGAATGTACAAGATTTAATTCCCAGAAAACCTGTCTCAGTTCCTAGATATAATGAACATATTCAATTAGCAAAAGACGATTGCGGTAAACCGCCTAAACAAGGTCCCCCCGGTCCTCCGGGGCCTCCTGGTCCTCCGGGACCTGCAGGGCCAACCGGTCCCTTTTCCAGCGGTCCAACTGGCCCTACAGGTCCCGCAGGTGGAGGCTCAGGATCTATCGGTCCAACTGGCCCCACAGGTCCTGCAGGTGGAGGCTCAGGATCTCCCGGTCCGACTGGTCCTACAGGTCCTGCGGGGGGAGGAGAGGGGTCAACTGGTCCCACAGGACCAACGGGTCCAACAGGTCCCATAGGTTTTGGTGATATCGGACCTACTGGCCCAACCGGTCCAACTGGAGATACTGGTGCAACAGGCCCAACAGGCCCCACTGGGGCTACTGGTCCAACAGGAATTCAAGGCTCAACCGGTTCGACAGGTGCGACGGGACCAACGGGTTCACAAGGCTCAACCGGCCCTACCGGTCCAACAGGACCTACGGGACCTGCACCGGTTTTTGCATTGCCAATTCGAACTCAGGTGGTTTATGTCGACAAGAGCGGTAGTGATACCACAGGAAATGGCACGATACTTTATCCCTATGCAACCATCACTTATGCAATGTCAACGATAACCGATAGCTCTCCCACAAAAAATTATGTCGTCAAGGTAGGTCCAGGTAACTGGGCAGATAATTTTGCCTTAGTCGCCAACGTTGAAGTTGTTGGCTATAATGTCAACGCTACAAGTTTAAATGGTGCTATCACCGTCAATGATCCGTCATGGAGTAATAATCAAGGTAGCGAGTCTGGCTTTGAAGACTTAACATTCGGAGCAGCAGGAAATTTGAACTTTAATTTTGGTAACATCCCGGGAGACTTGTTTTTTTATAATGTTAGAATCGAAACCAATCCGACATTTACAGCTATACCTATTCCAATTTGTAGTCTCTTCAACTATATCAGCATCCAAAACAGTTTATTGATGTCCGGATTAACTCAAAACGGCTGTTCGATGTTTTTAGGCGATGTCGATTGCGTTGGAGGTACCATAGCTGTTAATACTACAGGTACTTCACTATCCGAAACCTTTTTTGAAGCGATCGCAGGTGGCACCGTGGGAAATGTGACGTTTACTGGTGGTAGTGATCTTATGACGGGCAATCTTTATAACTTTCCCGTTGCGGGGCAATTATCGGGAAGCGGAACGGGAACACTCGTGACTGCGACCTGTTCAAGCGTTGTGGGTACAACAAGTTTTACGGGAGGAGCGACACTGTCGATTATTGGTGTATGCGGAAATGGTCCTACGGGCCCGACAGGGCCAACCGGACCAACCGGATCCCGGGGTATAATAGGATCTACAGGTGCGACGGGGCCAACCGGCTCCCAAGGCTTAATCGGTCCGACAGGGCCAACGGGACCAACCGGCTCAGACGGCTTAATCGGTCCGACAGGGCCAACGGGACCAACCGGCTCAGACGGCTTAATCGGTCCGACAGGGCCAACGGGACCAACCGGCTCAGACG
>DATAHB010000065.1:0-10535 GCA_036263375.1 Rhabdochlamydiaceae bacterium
TTGACTTTGATTCATTTCTACAATCAGTTAAATTCCAAAGAGTTTGCTAACGGCATCGAAGATGGGCAGCTGAATGCTGTTATAGACCATTTTGAAAAGCAGCTCAAAGCCCTGATAGAGAGGCCTGAAGATATCACTTCAGCCGAATTGAAAAGCATCCATTGTCATGGTATTGCTCTCTTCTCAGTACTGCCTGAAGGGACAGCCGAGAGTTTAAATACCCTCAAGGCAACAGAAAAAGAACACCAGGAAGCTAGTCTAGCGCTTGAACAGGCTAAGAGTGCATTAGAGCAAAACGAAAGCGTCATCAAAGGCGAAACAAGTTATAGCTTTAAAGATGTTGAAGCATTTTTAGAAGAGATGGAAGAAGACAAGCAAATCTTGTTAGACAACGTCCGGAACAGTGCAAAAGCAATTAGCAGTCTTGCAAAAGTAACACAAGAAAGATCTGATCTTATTGAAGCAAAAATTAAGCAAATAGCAGACCTACACAAAGCAATAAAGGCATTGACTGATGAATCTATACGTAAAAACACCGAGCTTGAAGAGTCTATCGTACAAGCACAGAGAGTGCTTGACCGTTTTAATAGGGAAATCGCAGGGCAAAAGAACGATCTTGATAAGATGGAAGCTGAACTAGATAAATTGAACGAAGAATACAAGCGGTTTAGCAAGAAAAAGGCGGATCCAGCAAGTCTCCTTAGTTCAATCACAAAGAAAGGTTACGAGCAAGATAAAACGGAGAGAGAAAAATCTATTGCAGATCACAAAGTGCAAATAGAGCAAAAAATAGATGAGAAGAAAGCCCAAGAAAAAGCTCTAGAAAAACTACGAACAGAGAAGTCAGAGCTCGGAAAAACATATAGTTCTAAACGCGCTGAATATTCAAACAAGATCGCCACTCTTGATGATGAAATTGAAGCGGTCCAAACCGATCCAATGATCACTCTTAGCGGAAAAGATGTTGCTGAGATTGCTCAAGGTTTGGGTATCGAAAATCCTGGCTCTCCAATATCTCGCATTGCTGTTACATTAAGTAAAACGAATGCTGCCTCTAACGAAGTTGCTCGATTAACAGGAACGATTCCCGCGAATGAAAAAAATATAGAGCGGCTAAAAACGCTTAAAGACAGTCAAGTTGATATTATAGAACTTTTGACTGATGAAAATGGGCAGGCTCAGAAGAAAATTAAAGACCAAATTGCATCTAACCTTGCCGTTGCCAGAGCGGTCACTCTTGAAGTTGGTCGAGAAGTTGTTAAACAAGGGGATGAATTCGCCAAATCGCAACAACTCCCTAAAACAAAGATGTCTCACAAACAACATCGTGCTGCTGAAAGAGTTTCTCCACTTGCTTCTCATTTAGCAGAGGTGCCTGTTGAATTGAATCTAGAGCAGGAAATCACTCGAAGAGTTAAAGAGCTGCCGGTATCTGTTACAGCTGCGTCAATACCTAGTCGAGCGATAAGTTCTAAAGCAAACTCGGACATCTTTGGGACTCTTTCTGGGATGGGTTCAAGCTCTGTAGCCACTCAGGGCTCTTCTTCAGCACAGCCTCAAAGGAGAGTCTCAAATCAATTGAGCTCAATTGAACAAGATGACTTCTTCCAAGTGGGTGGAAGTCCCGTTCTAGGAAGTAATGCAATCCCTTATTCAGCACAGCCTCAACCCCAAGGCTTAGATCCAGTGCTCTTAATTGGCAAAAACTTCTTCCAAGTGGATGCAAGTCCCGTTCTAGGAAGTAATGCAGTTCCTTCTTCAGCACAGCCTCAAAACCAAGGCTTAGATCCATGGCTCTTAATTGACCAATACTTCTTCCCAGTGGATGCAAGTCCCGTTCTAGGAAGTAATGCAGTTCCTTCTTCAGCACAGCCTGAAAAGACAGGCTTAGATAAATTGATCTTACCTGAAGAAGACGGGGAAGACTTCTCGGGGGATTTAAGTACCAGGTTAATAAGTAGTTCTGAAAATTACGAAGACCACTCTGAGGATGTAAGTGCCGTCCATTCTGAAGATGACGGACACTATGTAGACGCACCCGATAAATCACAATCTTCTGGTGAAGACCGTGAGAGGATCGTTATAGAGGAAGAACTCTAAAAGAGTTCTTTAAACGAAGGCGTCAATAGTCGATAAAGGCTGTAGGTTTTCCTGCAGCCTTTTTTGTAGCTACTCTTTAAACATACGATTCTTCGCTATGGCTTAAGAGGTGGGATAGCTTGGCAAGGACGTCCCGGAGGACCTCTAGGGGCCGCTGGTCGGCCTTGAAGCGGCTGATAAGGTTGGAGGGGTAATGCTCGAGAAGCTTTTGAGTGTCTTCGGCATAGACCCTCATACGGGTCTCTAAAACGGTGTCTTCCATGTCGTCTGCACGCCGTTCGATGAGGGCTCGTCTTTTCATCCGCTTGATCAGTTCATCGGTATTATGGGTCTCTAGAACGATAATATGCATGATCTGGATATATCTCTCTAAGAGCTCGGCTTGGTGGATTGTGCGGGGGATGCCGTCAAGGAGGAGGAGTTGCTGGTGGGGGAAGTACCGGTTGGTGGCGATGAGTCCTTCAACAAAGTGGTGCCAGATGCCTACGGTGACATCATCGGGCAGGAGGTGGCCTTTGCCGGCGTAGGAGTGGTACAGCTTGCCGGCAGGGGACTCCGGAGAGAGGCCTCTAAAAATGTCTCCCGAGGAGAGGTGGAAATGGTTTCCGGCGCTGCTGAGCAGCTTTCCTAGGGTGCCTTTACCAGATCCCGGGGGACCGAGTAGCAGGATAGACCGGTAGGGACGGCTCCTGCCGGATATAAGTGATTGGATATCAAGATCTTTTTTCATAGGCCAATCATAACCTATTGAAGATTAATATGGCAATCTTCAAGAGTAAAAACTTGAATTATAGTAAATTTTTTGTTAGAATATAGTAAAGGAAAAAGAAAGTTTATGACAGCGACAACACCGGCAGCATTTACAGTCACAGTCAATCACAAGGGGGTCATCTATGATGTCGAGGTTACACCGATGTTAAATGGATCCCCGATTCATGGAATTGGAGATCGTTTAACTCAATGGAACGAAGTTGAAAAAACAAACAAAATTTTCAGCCGGACGATTCAAGAGATTTTCGTTAAATCTCAAATTCCGGACGACCGTCTGACAACGGGACTCTTAACCGTAGGGTTAGGAAGGGGAATTAGTATAGATGATCGGACGGAGTTCAATGACGACGAGACGAAAAAGGTCTGCGATACGTTTATCCGATATTTACAAGATCCTGATGCCGGCAAAGCTGCTCTGGATGCTCTGGATGATGCCGATGCTATCGATGGTCCAGGTTTTACAATGCGAATAGCGGCAAATGCCTATTTAAACTTGCTGCCAGATGCTCAATCCGAGACTCGCCTAAGCTTATTCGCAAAGAAATGTCACGAGTATTTCGGGCTCTCTTACCTCCCCTATACACCCTTAGAACTATCTTGCCATGCTTTTCTTTCAAGGCAGCGAAAGAGGTCTTTAGAAACCGCTGATAAAAAAGAGCAGCTTGCACGGGAAATCAAAGAGTGGTTTTTCCACGAGCGTCTGCTTTGCGCTGAGAAGAGCGCTGCGGCATCAGATGGCGAAATGAAGCAGATCAAAGAGGAGCGCGCTGAACTTGGTGCGATCGTTAAATATGTTGCCGACAAAGCCGAAGCAGAAAAAGAGGCTGCTGAAACCCCGTCCGAAAAGGACGACCATCTGCTCAGCGATAATGACGCACTATTTGATTCCGATAAAGCCGATTTTTAATCTTTAAAGCATTTATAATCAATTAAATGCATTTTAATTTTTATTTGATTATAAACACTATTTTATGCTATAATAATAGTTTAAAGTAGGGTATCTATGGGAGCAGTTTCAACCATTTTCAGCGCCTATCTGAAGAGGAATCACCTCGAGGGGAGACCTTTGTCGCAAGTGGTTTCTCAAGATGCGGTGATTTATGAAACGGTTCGTCCTAAAATCAACCCGCTCCATTCCAAAGAAACTCTTCCTAGTGCAAAGGTCTATGATGCGGTTGCTGATGCATCGCTGGCATTAAGAACGCTTCCGGTGGGTTTAAGCGACATCTTTGGAAATGCAGTGCAATATAGTGGAGCGCCGCTGATCGGTTTAACCTCTTTGCTGTATTGCGTGATCGGATGGGCAAGGGCCAGAGACAGCTATAAGCGATCTGAACAACTTTCAGAGATAGGCGATGATTTCAATGCCAGCCTTGCCCGTGCTCAAGTTGTTGCAAACGGCTCGATTGCTATTAGCTCCGGATTTTTGGCAATTGCTAGAATCCTTGGCATCATCGAAGAATTTTGTCATTTCAGCACTCATTCCATTGCTCTTCCGGCTGCGGTGACGACGGTCAAATTGGCTGCAACAATCATCTCATCATTTTTTTATTTGGTCTTCAATCTGATCTACATTGCAGGACAAGCGGTTGCTTTAAAAAAACTATCCGATGGCAATGCTCTTAGAGAACAACTGCTGGGCAGTAAAGATCCTGTTAAAGCATTGAGCAATCATATTGATGCCGAAATGTTCAGGTTAGGTGGTTTTACCAAAGAAGAGTGCATAGAAATGGCCCTCCAAGAGGGGGAGCGGTGGTTAGAAAAACTCGAAAAAGAAATGGAAGAGCCTTCATGGGAGCAAAGCTCAGAGAGCAGAAAAGAACATGCGTATCTTCTGATGTATAACAATCCGCAGTATATGATGGCAGAGATGGGAGTGACGGAGGCTTTTGCAAAAGCAGATCCGGAAGAAAGGATACGCTGCTTTGGCCGTTATATCGGCCTCAAGAGGCTTGCTGCGAAGATTGAAAATGATCTGAAGCTAGAGCTCGGTTCTGAAGCGATGGAGACCTTTCATCAAAAACCTGCCGATTTTAAGAAGATACTCAGCTCAGCCCATTGGAATGAATGGGGTCCCCGGACAAAAGCAGTGTTGAAAATTGTTTTGACCGTCGCTAGTAGCGCTGCACTGATTGCGGGGACGATCGGGACGGGTGGACTTGCGCTCGCAATCCCGCTGGTGGTCTTGGGAGTCGTCGGGCTTCTTTGGATTGCCTTTGGCGGAGATGGAGCTGCCTTACTTACGCAATTGACGTCAGGACAAATCAGCAAGCGGGACAAAATTTTAATTATCTTAAGCACTGTGCTCAGTGCCATTGCTCTCGGATCGTTGCTTGCCTTAACAATTCTTTCAGGAGGAGCGATCATCTACATTGCAGGAGTGGTCTTTGCTATAGGTTGGCTCGCGATCAATATCGGTTCTTGCCTGGTCTTGCTTGACTATCACAATAATCCTTGGATTTATCAGAAAGAAGTCACCGTGACGGCTTTCAGGAAGTTTTTGGAAAAACAGCACTCCGATGAAGAGATCGGAAAAATCTACGCTAAGATGTCTTTAGAAAATCGTGTAGGAATCAAAAAAGCGCTCGACGATACGGACACGCTGCAAAAAGCAGTTGAAGTGTGGGATGAATACCTGCAGGATCTTCGACAAGAAAGTCTGGAAATACTGAAAGAACGATTAGACGAAGCATCGGTGATCCTTCAGAACTCCGTTGCCATTTGAATCTTTCACCATTAACATGAAGAAGTGGAAAGAGAAATCGCTGACTTCTTGGCTTATCTAGGCTCTGAGAAAGGCCTTAGCCCGCATACGCTGGTGGCGTATGGACGGGATCTTCATGCGTATGCAAAATTCTCCGAAGGCAAAAAAGCAGAAGAGATTAGTGCAGAACAGATCATCGAATATTTCCAAACGCTCAAAAATAAAGGGATGGCCTCGAGCAGCCTGTGCAGGGCGCTGGTTGTGATCAAGCTCTTTTTCCGGTTTTTAAAACGGGAAAAACTCATCTCCAATAATCCCACTGTTTTCTTAGAAAGCCCCAAAATGTGGCAGCTAATCCCTGAGGTCCTGACGATTGAAGAAGTGAGCCGGCTTTTAGCAATGCCAGATAGCCAGTCAGCCATTGGAGCTCGTGACAGGGCGATCTTCATGGTAATGTATGCGTCAGGCCTCAGGGTTTCGGAGCTGTGCGGTTTGAATCTGAGAGATGTCTCGGATGACCAAGTGAGAGTGCGAGGAAAGGGCAGCAAAGAGAGGGTGATTCCGATTGCCGAGGCTGCGGTTGCGGCAGTCGATGACTACTTAACTCGGTTCCGGACAGAGGGGGATGGACCGCTTTTCTTGAGCCGCCATGGGAAGCGGATGGACCGTGTCACATTATGGCAGCGGGTCAAATTCTATGGAAAAAAAGCTGGAATACAAAAGACGATTTCGCCGCATACGTTAAGGCACTCGTTTGCGACGCATTTGCTCGAAAATGGAGCCGATCTGCGCGTGATCCAAGAGATGCTGGGCCATTCGAATATTGCGACAACAGATCGGTATACCCATGTCAGCAAAAAGCATCTGCATGAAGCTTTCGACAAGTTTCATCCTAAGCCTTAATTCGACAACAGTTTTTAAGCTAAAAGTCGCAGAATCTGTCAAAAAAATCGAGATTCTGCGAGGTTAAAATAAAACATCTATTTCTTAAACCGTTCTCTAAAATTTTCCAAGAAGAGATACAGCACGGGTGTGAGGTAAAGGGTCAGGATTTGGGAGACGATCAGGCCTCCGATGATGACGAGGCCGAGCGGAATGCGGCTTTGGGCCGTCATGCCGCCAATGCCCATGGCGATTGGGACGGCTCCCATGAGGGCGGAGAAGGTAGTCATGAGGATGGGGCGGAAGCGGGCGCGGCAGGCGTGCTGGATGGCTTCTAAGGGGGTCTTCCCGGCGATAATGGCATCAACTGCAAAGTCGATGAGGATGATGCCGTTTTTCATGACAATGCCTAAGAGGAGGATGAGTCCGACAAAAGCGTAGAGCGAGAGGGGGTAGTGAAAGATGTAGAGGGTGAGGAGTCCTCCGAGAGCGGCCGGTGGAAGCGTTGACATCACGGTGATTGGGTGGAGGAAATTTTCATAGAGGATGCCGAGGATGATGTAGATCACGAAAATGCAGACCAGGAGGAGAAGGGAGAGGTTGGCAAATGAGTCTTTAAAAACATCGGCGGTTCCTTGGACATGTCCTGTGACGGTGGGAGGTAGGGTCTCACGGGCGAGGTTTTCAATTTTAGCGACGGCGGGGCCGAGAGCATTCGTGCCGATGTCGAAAAAGATATTGACGGCAGGAAGGCCGTTAAACCGGTTGATATTCAGGGGGCCGACAGTCTCGCTTTGCCGAGTGGCAGCAGAAAGGGGGACGAGTTTATTGGTCGAAGAGCGGATATAGAGCTGAGAAAGGAGGGACGGGTCGCTGTAGTATTTGGGTTCGAGTTCTAAAATGGCGTAGTATTGGTATTCAGGATCGTTGATGGGGGATAGATTGCTAGCGGAGAAGGCAAAGGAGAGGGCATTTTCGATGTCGGCGGCCGAGAGGTTAAGCGCAGAGGCTTTGTCGCGGAGGATTTCGATATTGAGTTGAGGTTGTTTGATCTCTAGGTCAGTGCTGACTTGTGTGAGGCCGGGAAGTGTTTTCATTTGCTGGATCAGGGTTTCTGTTGATTGATAGAGCAGCGTTTGATCGAGGCTTTGCAAGGTGTATTGATAGGGGGATTTGATGTCGGTGGTAGAGACTTGGAGATCGATAAGCGGCATTGGTTTGAGAAAGCTCTGAACGCCGGGAAAGGTTTGAAGTGTCTTTTGCATCTCTTCTATGATCTGGGGCATCGAAGTCCGTTTCTTATAGGACTTAAGCTGGATGAACATCTCACCCTTATTGTCATCGGGAAGGGCTCCGATCGAGAAGATTGTTTCGACGGCAGGGTGGTTTTTGATCTGTCTGGTGAGCTGGTCTTGGTACTTCATCATTTGGAACGGAGACGTTCCGGTGGCAGCTTGAGTGTGGACAACGATAAAACCGATGTCGTCAGGAGGCAGGAAGTCAGCAGGAAGAAATTTAAAGAGAAGAACCGATAAAACGATGGAGAAAGCTCCAACGGTCAAGGTAGCCTTCCGATATTGTAGGACGACGGCAAGGGTTTTATCGTAGAAAGTGATGAGGGAAAGGTTGAACTTTTCAGAAAACCTTTCCATGAGCGTCTTTTTGTTTTGTTCATGATGGGGCTGGATAAGGCGGGAGCAGAGCATTGGCGTGAGTGTAAGCGAAATAAAACCTGAAATTAAAACGGCGACGACGATCACGACGGCAAATTCATGGAAGAGCTTGCCGATGATTCCGTCCATGAAAAGAAGCGGTATGAAGGCCGAGCATAGAGAGAGGGTCATCGAGATGATGGTGAAGCCGATTTCTTTGGAACCTTGCAGCGCAGCTTCAAACGGCGGCACGCCCGCTTCCACATGACGGACGATATTTTCTAGGACGACAATTGCATCGTCGACCAGAAATCCAATCGAAAGCGTGATGGCCAAAAGGGAGAGAATGTCGACGGTGAAGCCGAGCAGATACATGGCAGCAAAGGTCCCGACAATGATGACAGGAAGAGCGAGCGCGGGAATGAGAGTATTCATCGGCGTCCCGAGATAAAAGAAGATCACAAAGACAACCAAAAGGAAAGCAATGCAGAGCGTCATTTCGACATCGTGGACGGCTTCTTTGATGTAGACGGCTTTATCGAAGACACGGTTAAGAGAGACGGATCCCGGCAGGCTGGCTTCGATCGAGGGAAGGACGTTATTGATGTCGGAGATGACTCTCATCGAGTTGACGCCAGGCTGGGTCAAAACTCCGAAAATAACACAGGCTTGGTCTTTATCCGGGGTAAGGTACCGGAGGTATTGTTTGTCATCATGGGTGCTGTCTAGCGACCTGCCGACGTCGCGGATCCGGACGATATTGCCGGTATCATTTTTGATGATGATCGAATCGTAATAGGCGGCTTGACTGAGCTGGCCATTGACATCGATGGTGTATTCGCCGGTTTTGCCAAAGAGCGTTCCGGTAGGGATGTTGACGTTGGCGTTTTGGATGGCAAGGGCGACTTCATCGATCCCGACTTGTTTTGCGGCGAGTTTTTGCGGATTGACTTGGACGCGGACCGCAAACGGAGATCCATAGACGCCGACGTGAGCAACGCCGCTAATGGTGCTCAGTCTCTGTCCGATGAAGGTGTAGGCATAACTGTAGAGTTCATGCTGAGGCATGGTATCGGAAGAGACCGTAAAGTAGAGAATGGGGGTTTGCGACGGATTGGTTTTGTCATAGGTCGGAGCATAGGGAAGATTTTGTGGTAGCTCGGGACCGGCGGTATTGATCGCATTTTGTACATCGAGGGCAGCAGAATCGATTGGTTTTTCTAACACGAATTGCAAGACGATAGTCGCGCTTCCAGTGGAACTTGTTGATGCAATCGACCGGACGCCTTGAATGGTCAGAAATTGTCTTTCTAAGGGGCTGACGACGTTATTGGCAACCGTGTTTGGGTTAGCGCCCGGATATTCGACAGAGACGGTAATGGCGGGGTAGTTGACATTCGGCAGGTCGCTCACGGGGATTTGCTTAAAGGCGACGATCCCAAAAAATAAGATCGCGATCATCACCAAGGTTGTCATGACCGGGCGTTTGATGAATAGCTGCGATATCATTTGATGATAACCTTAGCTCCGGGATAGAGATTGAGCTGGCCTTCTAAGACAACGGTCTCGCCGGGTTCGACTCCCGATTCGACGATGAGCCGCTCGTCTTCTTTCTGGCCGGTTTTGACTTTTCTCAGCTCAACGGTGTTGTCTGATTTCACGATGTAGACATAAGGGCCGTCTTGTCCGATGTGTACGGCTTGACTCGGGAGGAGGACCGCATCTTTTTTTGTTTCCAAGATGAGTCTGACATCGAGATACTGCCCGGGCCAGAGTTTTTGGTCTTCATTGGTAAAAAGGGCTTGGAGAAGAATCGTGCCTGTCTGTTCATCGACTTCATTGTTGATCAGATAAAGAGTGCCTTCGATGCATTCGTTATTGAGGATGACGGTGGTCTTGAGGGAGTTTTCCTGTTGCAAAGTAGTGATGCGTGGGAGATCCTTTTCAGGGACATAGAAGCTAACACGGATCGGAGAGATTTGGTTGAGCACGAGGATGATGTTTTCAGTGTCGCCATACCCTCCGATGGGGACGTAGTTGCCAACATCAATCTGAAGCTTGCTGGTAACGCCTTTAAAGGGGGCCGTAATGGTACAATAGCTGAGGTCGATCTGGGCTTTTTCAACATCGGCACGCGATTGATTAACTGCCGCATCGGCAGTGGCAGCGTTGGTGACATACCGGTCGTAGTCGAGCTTTGAGACATAGGCATCTTGCACAAGTGTTGTGTACCTTTCGACGGTGTCTTTGGCCTGGCGTAAAGTCGCAAGGTTTTTGGCGAGCTCGGCATTTGCGCGATCGAGTTCGGCTTGATACGGAGCCGGATCGATCATGAGAAGGAGGTCATTTTTTTGCACTTCTTGCCCTTCGGTGAAATATTTCGCAATGATGATGCCTTGCGCCTGTGGTTTAATGCGGGCGGATTG
>DATAHB010000066.1:0-10108 GCA_036263375.1 Rhabdochlamydiaceae bacterium
AATCGAGGGCATCCGTATCCTAGGCCCTCTACAGAACCGTTCTTCGTTGATGACGTTCACCATCGACGGAATCCATCCCTTAGATGCCGCAACACTCCTTGACCTGCAGGGGATTGCTATTCGTTCAGGACATCTTTGCGCCCAGCCGCTGCTTCACCACTTCGGTTGCACCGCAGCTCTGCGGATTTCATTGGCTTCGTATAACACTTTCGAAGAGAGCGATTTCTTTTGTCACGCTCTTGAAGTTGTGAGTTCTGCGCTATGCCCAAATTGAACGATCTGTTCGTCGCAATCCCGCCCCTTCAGGGGCGGGTCAAGTTAGTCAAGGGCGGAAGGCGCCGTTAGGAGCCCCGCTTCTTTAAATCGTCGAAGAATCTCCTCTGTTGACGAGGGAGTTCTTCAATCTAAGAGACTGTTAAAGGATTCAGTTTCTGTTGATTTTTTGGACTTTTTGAGCAAATTTCTCTCTTTTTTGCCTCATGAATAGAACCTTCGATCGGGGTGCAGCTTCTAAGCCCACTGGGTCATTGCGAAGTAAGGGTCTCCATTAGGTAAAGATAATAGACCCTGGTTTTCTAAAAGCTTTCTGATCACTTCGTAATCGAGCGCATCGACTTCGGTAACTTTGCCTTGCAAGCTGTCTGCTTCTGAAGGCTGCAGCGGCAACAGGATCCAGATATCTTTTGTCGACTCTAGAACCACAACAGCTCTTTGACTGAGAACGCGCGGGGCAAATTTCAAGTTATATCGGTCTAAAACTTGTTCAACAGTGGAGGGCGCTTTGGGGTTGACGGAAGTGATTCTCTCGCTAAGATTTAATTCAACACCTTTGGAATCGGCAGGAATTCTTCGTGCAAGCCATACGCCTTGATCCGTGCGAAGAACTTGAACGCCTTTTCCATTCCATTCAGTGGTTAAGTTTGTAAAATCTGGCGGCGGAATCCCTGCGCTTTCTCTAGCTTCTGAAATACCTTCGAGTGACATAGAATCTCCTATTCTTGATTAGCTACGTTTGCACGAATATCTTTAAATAGGAAAATTTTTGCAAATAAAAAACCCAGGTCTTTTGACCTGGGTCATAAATTCATAAGGAGAGCTGTGAACTAGAAGTCAAAGCGCATTTGCAAAGAAACGCCACTCACGGCTAAATCCCCTGAATTATAGGCATATTTGCCAGGAAGACCTGCGTTCACGAAATTCATGTCTTTCTCAAATCCAAAGAGCGAGGTTTGTTCCCAACCCAATTGGATGCGAAAGCGGTAAGCATCGTTGCATCCAAAGAGGTGATCAAAGCGGAGACCAAAGGCCAGATCTAGCATCGGACGAACAGCAGACCATGCGTTATGGTTGTGCTCAAGACGTGCTCCGGTTGAGTCGTCCTGGTGCGAGTGCAATCGTTGTTTTCCATAGAGGAGTGAAAGGGCCAGATCGCCAAAGAAGCTCCAGCCGCTGCCGAGGCCCCATTGAGTGTCGAGACCGCCGCGAAGACCGCCGGCGCGGAAACGGTTATGATCATGCCCAATCGCTTTAAATGAGGAGTTCGAATAGCTGAAACGGAAGTTTCGGTTCAGCCAAGCAGCACGTGCTCCCATAAATGGACGGAGAGTTAGCCATTTGCTGACAAAAAACTCACGCCCCATTTCCCAGTCGAGCAAGTTCATATGGAGTGTTGCGCGACCTTTTGCTGAGGGGAAGCTAAGTGTTGGGACTTGAGCAGCTAACTGTGTCGGAAGAATGGTTTCAGGTGTTGTTGCTTTTTCTGTTTTGGATTCCTTGGCTTGGAACCATGTCCAATTGAGGAGCATATCCCATCCATCGTGAGGAAGGTTGTATCCAATGCCGGCACGGAAACCCCAGTTCCAGCTGTAATCGACGTTTTTAGTTCTTCCATCAACGACAGTTGTTCCTGCATCGACAGGCTTGTCATTTTTAAGACCGTAGGCGAGGCAGTCTTCTGTGGCGTGCATGTAGAGTGCTTCTGCTTGGATCCAGAGATCGACGCCATCACGGACGACAGGGCGGGCTGGAGGATTGATCATTCCATTGGAACCGCGGCGTTGCTCGAGGGCGCTGACACGGTTTTCGAGATTGCGCATTTGCATATCATCGGCAGAGCAAGTAATGCTCGCTAGAGTTGTGAGAGCTGCCAACATGGGCAACACTTTATTCATTCCAAATTTCATAATAGATCCCCCTGGGTTTGGATCGGTTCATTTTGTAAAGCAAGCATTCCCCTAGCCTCTTACTAGGCGGAGAGAAAACCCTCCAAAGAAAATAGGAGAATGCCCGCGTAATTTTTTACGACATCTTCAAGCAATGTCTTTGTAATGGAACTAAATCTACGAAGAAATCCCATTTCGCGTCAAATGAATTCCACTGGAGTGTGGCTTAGAAGCTGTTAACAGATTCAGGTTTCGTCGCTTTTTTGAGAATTTTTGGCAAATTTTTGTCTCCTTTGTTGGGGGTTATATCAACAAAAAAGCGACGAAACTTGAATCCGTTAAGAGTCTCTTATTTGGGAATAGAAAAGATGAGCTGGTTGAGAGTTTGCAGCCACAGGATCGATTGTTTGCCGATTTGTTGCAGAATGAAATACCAACCCGCCCAAAGAAGCGCAAGTCCGATAAATGATTTAAGAGCCATACCCAAGAAGGCAATTTGCACTTGAGGCGCAAGTCGGTTTGCAATTCCTAAAAACATCTCTGCCATCAAAATAGCAACCAAAGAAGGCGCAGCTAGTTGTAAAGAGATCGCTAAGAATTTGGTCAAAATTCCCAACATGAATTGCCAAAAAGGCATGTGCAGATTGAAAAAAGCCGCCGGAATAAAACTGTCCGCCGGAATAATCGAATATGAATTAAGTACTCCTTCAAAGAACACAAACGGGCCACCAATATCAAAGAAAAGAACAATGAAGATGTAGTTATAGAGCTGGCCAACCGAAGAGCTTTGGCTTTGCATGATGGGATCTTGGATCTGCAAAGCCGAAGATCCGCGTAAAAAATCGATTAGCACGCCGGAAGACTGTGCGATATAAAATGGAATTCCAACTAAAAAGGCGATGACCAATCCAACAAAGAGTTCCTTGAGACAATAACAAGCAAAAAGAGAGTCGTAGGTCACAATCGGTGTTTTTGCATGCGAAATCAGATAGGGAAGAAACACTGCCGTCAGAGCAATCGCTGTCCCGATTTTAACGCTTCCTGGCAGCTTGGATCCTAAGAACGGAGCCAGCGCCACAATTGGCGCCATCCGCATCAATCCTAAAAAAAACAGCGTGAGAACTGACAGCGGAGAGACATTGGGGAAGCTTAAAACAAAGCTGACGTAATCGGAAGTGTCTATGATGGCTAGTGTTCCTTGGAGCACTAGGGGTTCCATTTATAGAAGTTTTGAAAAATGGTGTTGGTAAACTGTACAATTTGCCCGCCCAGCCATCCTCCCATGAGAATCAATGTGAAAATAACCGCGATCAATTTGACGGTAAAGGAGAGGGTTTGCTCTTGGATCTGGGTTGCTGCTTGTAAGATAGCGACGAAAAGCCCGACAGCCATACTGATCAGGATGGGAGGTCCTGATAAGATCAAGATCATTAAAAGAGCTTGATACGAGAGCTGATAGAGTTCTGTTGTAAACATTCGCTACCTAAAGGTTAAGACCAAACCTTGAATCAAAATTGTCCAGCCGTCAACCATGACCAACAGTAGTAATTTTAACGGCAAGGCGATTGTCAAGGGCGAAAGCATCATCATCCCCATGGCAAGCAAAATATTGGATGTCACAAGATCGATGACAAAGAACGGTAGATAGATGACCACACCGATCTCAAAAGCCGCTTTCAGCTGAGAGGTGATAAAGGCAGGGATAAGGACAAGAAAATCGGTCTGTTTCAAAGAAGATTTAAATTCATCCGGATACGACCGGTAGGCGAGTTGATAAAAACTCGTGATATGTTTGCCGATCGTGTTTCGCTGTAAAAAGTCTTTGAGCGGCTCTTTGCCGGCATCGACCACATCAATCAAATACGTGGCAGTTGCTCCTGTAAACAGCTCTTTAGGCTGATTTGTGTTGATCGCATCCTTTGCAGCATTGTACATCGCCAGCCCCGTCGGAAACATCACATAGATCGTCATTAAGAGGGCAACGCCATTTATTACTTGGTTGGGGGGAGATTGTTGAACTCCAAGAGCATTTCGGAGCAAGGAAAGGACAACGACAATTTTGACATACGATGTGAGGAGCATCACGGCAAACGGCAGGATTGAAAGGCCTGTCAAAACCGCCAGCTGGGACATGAGGGCCGGGGGATTTCCGACTTCTCCTTGTTGAACAGAAAGAGGAAGCTCATCTTGACCGAAAAGCGAGACGCAGCCGCAGATCAAAAGCAGAAACAGGACGATTTTTAGATTTTTCATTTGGTACACAGTGTACTAAGCTTTTAAGTATTTATCAAAAGCAGATTCAATGGCACGCCACTGATTATCAATGTTAGCATTGATAATGCCCGATTCAGTTTCAATAATGCAGCCGCCTTGGGTAACATCATCCCTTTCTTTGATCGAAAGACTTTGGACTTGTTCGAGTTTTTCTTTCAGCCGGTTTTTCTCGGTTTCTAAAATATCTTTATCAGCCTTGTTGACCCAGATTGTGATTTGGTGGTTTTGGAGCACCGGAGAAAGAGCCTGAAGCACGATGTCGACGATTGTCTCGGGTTTTGTTTCGAGTTCTTTGGCAACGATCTTTTTTGCGGCTTTAAGGGCTAGAGGGAGGATGAGCTTGTTCATCTCATGGCGGAGCCGTTTCTTTTCTTGGTCAAGACCAATGATATTGGCATTGAGTTGTTCCAATCCTTCTTGATACCCTTCTATTTTGGCAATTTCGCGCAGTTCTTGACATTCGGCTTCGGTTTGTGCGCGATACTCTTCTGCATTTTGGCGGGCTTTCTCGAGAACCTCACTTGCTTCCATGAGGGTGCCGAATTCTTCTTGCGGAATAATTTTTTTATTGGAGGCTGGATGGACTTCTCCATCTTCGATCAATGAAAAGAATTTACTCATGATGCTGCCTCATGTAGGTGATATATTCAATGATTTGTGCGATGAGAATTTGAACAGCCCGGCTATTGTCCATCGGGGACATGAGTTTTTTAACAAGGAAGGCGCGTTCAAAGTCTAATTTGTGTAACACGTACCAGATCAAGCTGGGATCTTGCCCAAAGAGAGCCTTTCCCAGACGGTTAGCGCCGCGTTGTCGGATCAGCATCTTCAGCTTTTCGGGATCTTCATTCCAGCCTGTCAGTCCCATCTTGGCAAAGGCAACAGGCTCGGGGCTTTGGAGGAGGATTTTGAGATAATTTTGCTGACGAACCGAAAGAGCTTCGTTGATTTTTTTCAGCTTGGTTTTTTCGATGATTTGTTTGATCTCTACGCAGAGATCATGAAGCCCTAAGAAATCTAACGAAAGGTTTAAGAGGTCGTTTTTAATATCGAGAAGGGCATTGAGAGGCGACTCTGGGAGAAAAGAAAGAGGGAGAAGATCTTCAATTTCAGCGGTCAGATAGCCTAGGAGGGTTTTTTGGAGATATTCCTTCCCGAGTTGGGATAGGGTTGGAATTGTCCCTGCATAGAGGAGCTCTTTTCCGACGGCATTCGATTGAGGATTTCCGATGGCTGCTAGGAAATAGCCAATATCTTTTTCGGAGAGTGTTCGAAGAAAAGGAGAAAGCCAGGATGGGTGAATATGGCGAAGCTGTTTTTCTAGCGATTCGTTGTCTTGGAGGGGATTGCCATAGGTTTTTGGCAGCTTGTCCAACTCTTGTTTTTCAATGGGTGTTAAATAATTAGAAAGAGAAGACCGCTCTGTAGGAGAGCACTGCTCAAGAAAAGATTTAAGGGATGTCCTGCTGGAAGATCTCATTCTTCTTTTGGAGGTTCTTCAGGCTTTTGCATCGGAACTGGGTTGAGGAGCTGTCTCAGTCCCCCATGCTCTCGCAAGATAGGATAGACTTTCCACACCATCCAAAAAGCCATTACAAGGAAAGCGATGTTGCTTGCAATTAGAAGAAAAAAGAGGAGGCGGAACTTTGGAACAGAGTGTTTGGCGATCACAATCGACCAGACGCTAGTATAGTCGCGGGGCATGGTGTTGGCCCCTTCTAATGTGCCTGACAAGGTGACATCGGTGAAGCGGGACCTGTCGGAGATGACGGTGACGTCATTGATATCGAGGCCATTGACGCTGCCTGCGACCAGGCGCTTAATTTTTGAAACGAGATGGCTATTCGGATCGTCGACAATCCCTTGGTGTTTGACATAGACAGCGGCGGTGACGCGCTGAGTCGGAGTTTGGGGAGTGGCTCCTGTGGTTGCAGCTGCTGACGACTCGGGGAAAGCAAGCTGGACTTCAGCATCGATAACGCCATCGATCTTGCGGATGGTATTGGCAATTTGCTGCTCCAGGCCTGCCTGATACCGGATGCTTTCCTCTTTATCCGTTGTCATCAGTCCTTGTTTTGCAAATAGCTCAAGCAAGTTCGTTCCTTGTTTGCGCGGCAGCCCGTTTTGATTAAGAATCGCCATCGCTTCATTCATGTCTTTTTCGCTGACGGAAAGGCTGAATTTGGGAGTGTTATTTTGTGCAGCGACCCCGACAGCCGTAGGAGCGGCGACTTTTTGAACATTGATGCCTTTGCTCGCAAGAAAGACGATGATTTCATTGGCTTCCCGTTCGTCGACATTGTTGACGATCACGCGGCTAGTTTCGCAACCCGAGATCAAAAAAATAAGAGGAAGCAGCCAAAGCAGAGCTTTTCGCATATCAAATCCTTAATAACCTTAGTTTTGAGTTCATTTCATAGAGCCTTGCCGCATCTTTCGGCCACTTTTTGTAAATTTTGGCACGTCCATAGGTGCTTTCAGCTATTGAACGTGCCAAAATTTACAAAAATTGTCTCGAAATCTGCAACAATCCTCTATAACTTGAACCCAAAACTCAGGTTAATAGTAGTCTCTTACACGTTTAACAGGTACGGAATTTTTCCGCTATGATTCAAATTCCTTCTTACTAACAGGATCTCTAAATAGCCAGTCGGGGCCTTTTCCAAAAGAGGCTTTTCGGAAATCCCGATATCCTTCAAGAGCCGCCTTGTATTGCAGGAGCTTGCTCTTTTTTTGAGTAAGATTTTTTCTTTGCACCAGATTTAGCAAGAGGAGCTGGAAACCTTTAATCAACCGAAGTTTTAATAAATGGCCAAGCTCTGGGAAGAGGACCCTCTTGTAAAGCCTCGCTTTTTCTTCTTTAGAACAATTTCTTTCCATCCACAAAAACCGTCCGCGCCACCAAAAATATGTTTTATGTGGAGCACCTCCGATAAATGAAGCAGAGATTTTATGGTGTAGCTGAGCCTCGTAACAAATTTCGATGCCAAACCCGGCCTTTTTAGCCCGCATGCAGAAGTCGGCCTCTTCCCAAAAAAGGAAGAAGTTTGATTCCAAGAGACCAATGGTTTCAAAGACCTGTCTTCGGATCAATATCGAACAACCACACACATAATCGAGCGGCTGCTCGGTTTTAAACCCTTTGGCAGCGCCCAGTCCAATCAGATCAAAGGTTGCAGTACTGCTATTCCATCTGCCGCCTAAATGGTCGATTTTTTCAGGATTGGCCATCCGAATCGGATAGGCTCCGAAAATGCCTGCTTTTGGAGAGTTTTGAGCGGTTTTGAGTAACGATGCAATGAACTGCTTATCGACAACCGTGTCATTGTTAAGGAGTAAGATCAGATCCGCTCCTTGTTTTAAGGCATACTCGATGCCGACATTGTTGCCGCCGGCATAACCCAAGTTTTGACTAGTCTCCACCAAAGTGGCACGTGGAAATCTCTTTTTAATTTCAGTGACAGAATCGTCATTAGAACCATTGTCAACGATAATAGTATCAAAAGAAGACACCTGATTTTCTAGAGACGCAAGGCAAGTCAGGGTGTCGTTTTTGCCATTCCAATTCAGGATTACCACAGAGAGTCTCACGGTTTGTCCTCCAGTAGCTCTAGCGCAGCTTGCAAGACTTCATCGGTGGAAATCTGCAGCATGCAGAATGGTTCATTGCATTTTTTCTTGAGGCAAGGGAAGCAGGTCGGTTTTTTTTGAAGGACCGTGACGTGAGGAGCGAAATACGGTCCGCAGAGCACTGGATCTGTCGGAGTAAACAGCGCAATCGTCGGAGTGGTGGAGGCGCAAGCTATATGGAGAGGCCCCGTGTCATTGGTGATGTACAAAGAGAGTTTGCTCAGGAGTGCCGCGAGTGTCGTAATCGAAACGGTTTCATAGATGCCGATGGAGCCTTCGATGGATCCTGTAATGGTCTCCACTAGAGCTTTTTCTGAGGGAGTCCCTGTGACAATAATTTCACATCCAAGTTTTTCCTTTAAGCGGAGCCCTAGCTTAATGAAATGAGAAGGGGGCCATTGTTTAAAACGATCTTTGGCTCCAGGGTGAAGGCCGACGACGAGGCCCTTCGGCAGCAAGGCCTCAGCTTTTTTGTGATCTTCGTCGGAGGGAAAAAATTCCATTTGCTTGGAAACAGCTTTGGCGCCTGTGGCCTCTACGACTTCCAGGCGTCGCTGGATTTCGTGGATTCTTTTTGTCTCGAGTTTGTCGGTCAGCAAGAAATCAAGCCCTTTATTGATCTTTTCTGTCCCGATGATTCGTTCTGCGCCGATGAGTGCGCAAAACGGCAGAAGCGGCCTTTGAGAGATGTGGAAGACCAGCACGTGGGAGATTTTTCGTTTGATGAGCGTGGGAAAAAGTTTGAGAAGGGGAAAGAAGGGAGGGTTATTCACAATGAAGATCTCGTTGATGTGAGGATTGCTCTGCAGGACTTGCTTGCCGAGGGCTGTTGTGATCACAGCGATGTAAGCATCACGATACGTTTCTCGAAGAGCCCGAATTGCAGGCGTTCCCCAAAGCGTATCGCCAAGCCCTGTCGTTGAGACAATAAGAAACCGATGGCCCTTGTTGGTACGGATAAACGATTTCGCAAATGGCATCAAAATTTTAATAAGAAAATTTTTAAAACTCATTACACTCATTTTACGTGTTTCAATCCTTTCCGGATATTGCTGATTTCTGTTAAAGATCATTTTAATGGACCAAGGCACTCTCAACATGCAGGCCGAGAGGCTGGCAAGTAAAATCAAACATTATTTGATCACCATGATGGGAATCACGGTTGACGAAGCCCATGAAGAGGAGCTCTACCGAGCTCTTGCCATGACGCTCCGCGAAGAGATCATGATCAACTGGACGGCAACCTTCCACACTCTCCGCAATTCCCAGGCCCGCATTCTGTATTATCTTTGCATGGAATATATGCCGGGCAAGATGCTAGGCAATAATATCACCAATATGCATGCAACCGACCTCGTCAAAACGGCATTGAAGAGACTGGGAAGGGACTTAGGGCTGCTGGCGAAGCAAGAAAGAGATCCGGCGCTTGGGAATGGCGGCCTGGGCAGATTGGCATCGTGTTTGCTTGATTCGATGGCGACGCAGAAATATCCTGGTATTGCCTATGGGCTCAGATACCAATACGGGATTTTTGAGCAGGAGATTTGGGACGGCATTCAAGTCGAAAGACCTGAAGCTTGGCTTCTCCATGAAAACCCCTGGGAATTTAGACGCGACTACCACTCCGAAGGAGTCAAATTTGCAGGACGTCCAGTCCAGGTCGTCAACAAAAAAGGTGTCGAGATGGTTGATATCTTGGATTATGAAGAAGTCCGGGCTCTTCCTTACGACTTGCCGATCATTGGCTACAGCGGAGGCGATGACTTCAATGTCTGCACCTTACGGATTTGGACGACAAAAGAATCTCCCCGCAACTTTGCCTTGCAAAGATTTAACGCAGGACTGTTAGATCAAGCGTCGGAAAATACGCTCCTGACCGATGTCCTTTATCCGAACGACAACAACGAGGTCGGAAAAAGGATCCGTCTTAAGCAAGAGTTTTTGCTAGCGTCGGCTTCGGTTGAAGATATCATCCATCGCCACCTAGCACACAATCCCGATCTCTCTTCGTTTGCAGATCGGGTGCGGATCCAGATTAACGA
>DATAHB010000067.1:0-8365 GCA_036263375.1 Rhabdochlamydiaceae bacterium
TTTACCCCCCCCCCCCCCCCCAAAAAAAACAAAGGTGCTTTAGGTGTTCAAGTTGACCTTTTATTCGACCGAGAAGACGGCGTCATCACTCTCTGCGAAATCAAATATACCGACAAACTCTTCGTTTTAGATAAGTCTCAAGCAAAAATCGTCATGAACAAGATCGAAGCGTTTGAAACCTATTTTTCTACAAAAAAACAGCTCCACTTGGCACTCATCACCACAAACGGCCTAAAACCAACCGCCTGGTCCGAAGATCTGATCCATAATGTCGTTACATTGACCGATTTTTTTAGATTTTAATAGCTTTTAAGAAGTAAGTCCGGCAATCTTGGCTTCTAATTTCCCCATTTCGACTCTATCAACATTAATCTTGTCTATCAAAGAGTTGAGACGAGATTCAATTTCGACCAGAGCGGAAACCACCCCTATATCGTGCGTCGGTAGTGCTCTCAGCTCTTCATTAATGGCGCTGATGGCTTTGAAAGTGTCGATGGTTGTCTGCAGGTACCTCTGGTAAGTAACATGAGCTTTATTGAGTTCGTCTTGGAATACAGGAATTTTTGAGAAAGGTGCATTGTTGGTTTTACGGGATTCTAGGTCGCCGATGGTTGCTTCATAGAGATGTTTTGGAAAGGTTAAAAGTGGGAGGCACCTCAATAACAGTCCTGTAACATCGCAAGCATAAAGACTAGGTGTTGTCATAGCTGCTCCATTTGATTACGAAATAAGCTCGACGATCTTATCTTTTAATTTCTTGGTTTCAGCTTCGTTGGCCTGTTGGTTAGTCACCAAAAGATTGTAACGGGATAGAATATTATTCATAGCACTCTGCAATTCAACATGACTACTATCGTAAGATACAGCTAGTACTTGCGCTTCTATTGTAATGGTGCTTAGAGCTTTGAAATTGGCGATTCCTGCGTCAATGTAACTCAAGTAGAGAGCGTGTATTTTATTGACCTCGGCTTGGATTTCAGGATTTTTTGAGAGAGGTGGCTGTTTATGTCTTTCGGATTCAAGGCTGTGGATGGCTGCGTTAAAAGTGCCTTGTTGTTGAATGATTTGTTAGGCGGTATTCAATACAGTTTTATTGGTTTCAAAAAAAATCATTCAAATGAGCAAAAAGTCCAGGTATTGTCATAATAACTCCGTTTGATTACGAAATAAGCTCGACGATCTTGTCTTCTAATTTTTTTATTTCGGCTTCAATGACTTTAAGCTGGTCTATCAAAGGATTGAGACGGGATTGAATTTCGCCAAGAGAAGTAGACAATCCAACAAGATCAATATCATGATGTGCAAAGAGTGCTTTTATTTCTTCCGCAATGCCACTTTGAGCTGTGAGATTGGTGATGCCCACCTCGATGTATTTCATGTAGATTGCATGAGTTTTATTCACTTCGGCTTGGAATGCAGAATTTTTTGCAAGAGGCACCTGTTCATTTTTTTTGGATTCTAGCGTGCGGACGAACCCGTCATAAAATTCTTTGGCTTGGGTAAAAGATTTAACGGATTCCCAAAGTATTTCTCTAAGTCCATTGAGATTGCCAGATGAGGTTTCAGATGTCATAATCGCTCCATAGGGTGTTTGAGAAATAGGGAGTGTTTGCCTAAGCAAACACTCTCTTAAAAATTACGCTTTGATTTTGATGTCAACGCCGGCTGCGACGGGAAGAACTTTCAGCTTGTCGATTGTGTCAGGGGTTGGGTTGACGAGATCGATCACGCGGCTATAGGTGTACATCTCAAACTGCTCGCGGGCTTTTTTGTCGACGTGCGGGGAGCTGAGGACCGTAAATCTCTCTTTTTTTCTTGGGAGAGGGATTGGGCCTGCAATGCGAGCCCCCGTTCTCTTTGCCGTCTCAACGATGTCAGCGACAGCACGGTCAAGCACGCGTTGATCGTATCCTTTAAGCCGGATACGGATCTTTTGCCGAACTTGCGGTTTCGGCTGTGGCTTGGGTTGGGCTTTTGGTTGGGCTTTTGCCATAATATTTCCTTACTTTTTTGTAATCTCTTCTTGAATTTTCGCTGGAACTCTTTCAAAGTGGCTAGGTTCCATGGTGTAGTTTCCGCGGCCGGAGGTAATGGAGCGCAGTTGTGTGGAGTATCCGAACATCTCGCCAAGAGGAATTTCAGATTCGACTTCAACGATTCCCTTATTGGCAGTCTGGTTCATGATGCGTCCACGGCGTCTGTTGACATCGCCGATCACATCGCCCATGGAGGCTTCCGGCGTTGTGACGACCACTTTCATGATCGGTTCTAGGAGGATAGCGCCCGCTTTGCGGCAGGCATCTTTCACAGCCATCGAACCACAAATCTTAAACGCCATCTCGTTCGAGTCGACCTCGTGGTATGATCCGTAGACGATCGCGACTTTGACGTCAACGAGAGGATAGCCTGCTAAGACGCCCGTGCTAAGCCCTTCTTCGACCCCTTTGATCACCGCAGGGATAAATTCTTTCGGGATGACACCGCCGACGATTTCGCTGACGACTTCATTCCCTTTCCCTTTTTCGTTCGGTTCAATTTCAAGGCAAACGTGCGCGTATTGCCCGCGTCCGCCCGATTGCTTGACGTATTTTGTTTCGATCTTCGAAGGGAGCGTGATCGTTTCTTTGTAGGCGACTTCCGGTTTACCGACATTGGCTTGGACGGCGAACTCGCGGAACATCCGATCCCGGAGAATCTCGAGGTGGAGCTCGCCCATTCCTGCGATGATCGTCTGTCCTGTCTCTTCATTGGTGAAGACGCGGAAAGTGGGATCTTCTTCAGAAAGAGAAGAGAGCGCTTGAGAGAGTTTATCGCGGTCGGCTTTCGACTTAGGTTCGATCGCCATCGAAATCACTGGATCCGGGAAGACCATTTTTTCAAGGAGGAGTTCATTGTCTTCAGCACAGAGAGTATCGCCTGTCGAGGTGTATTTCAATCCGATGCAAGCGGCAATGTCTCCAGTGAAGAAGTCATCGCGGTCTTTCCGCTGGTTGGCGTGCATTTCAATGAGGCGGGAGACCCGTTCCCGTTTATCTTTTGTCGTGTTGATTAGGTTAGTCCCACGTGTGAGCGTTCCAGCGTAGATACGGACGAACGTCAGGCGGCCGACATAAGGGTCTGACATGATTTTAAACGCCAGAGCAGCGAGAGGGCTATTATCATCCGGGACGAGCTCTAAAGGCTCTCCGGTTTTGATATTGATCCCTTTGATATTGCCACGGTCAAGGGGAGAAGGCATCCAGCGGACGACGGCGTCGAGGAGAGGTTGGATCCCTTTGTTTTTGAACGCTGTTCCGCAAAGAACTGGGTTCATCTTGTTGGAGATCACGCCGCGGCGGATAGCCGCATGGATTTCGTCTTCTGTTAAGGAATCAGGATTTTCAAGGACTTTCATCATGAAAGCATCGTCTGAATCGACTGTAGCGATGTCTTCGAGCATCTGCTGGCGCATTTGTTTGCACTTGTCTGCAAGATCTGCAGGGATGTCGGCTTCTTCGTATTTTGCACCGAGGGTTTCGTCGAGAAAGAGGTAAGCTCTCATTGCGACGAGGTCAACCATTCCCTTAAATTCGCCTTCAGCGCCAATAGGACAGTGAACCATCACGGCATTAGCCCCAAGTTTTTCTTTCATCGAGTTGACGGCCATGAAGTAGTCGGCGCCCGTGCGATCCATTTTATTGATAAAAGCAATGCGAGGAACCCCATAGCGGGTAGCTTGGCGCCAAACGGTCTCGGATTGAGGTTGAACACCAGCGACCGCATCAAAAACAGCGACAGCGCCATCGAGAACGCGGAGAGACCGTTCCACTTCAATAGTGAAGTCGACGTGGCCGGGAGTATCGATGATGTTGATCTTGCTTCCCTTCCAATAGACGGTGGTGGAAGCAGAGGTGATCGTGATGCCGCGCTCTTTCTCCTGCTCCATCCAGTCCATGGTGGCAGCTCCTTCATGCACTTCACCCATCCGGTGAAGACGTCCGGAATAATAGAGGATTCGCTCGGTTGTTGTGGTTTTGCCCGCGTCGATGTGGGCCATGATGCCGATGTTGCGGACATTTCTTAAGGTGTCTGTGTCGGGTCGTTTATGCTGCTCGCTCATTTTCTTTTACCATTTGTAGTGGGCAAAAGCTTTGTTGGCTTCAGCCATTTTGTGAACGTCGTCTTTTTTCTTGATAGAGGAGCCTTGATTGTTGAAACAATCAGCGAGCTCTTGCGCCAGTCCTTCTTCCATGGAGCGGCCGACTTTTTCTTGGGCATATTGGATGATCCATTTCATGGCCATCGACGTCCGTCTGTCGGCGGGGATTTCCACCGGAACTTGATAAGTGGCTCCACCGATACGACGGGATTTAACTTCTAGAGTAGGTTTTGCGTTTTCAAGCGCTTGTTCAAACGCAGCTAAAGGGTCTTCAGCTTTAATTTTTTTCGCGAATTTATCGATGGCGCTATAGATAATTCTGCGGGCAGTTGATTTTTTGCCATCGATCATAAGCTTATTGATAAATTTAGCCAAAACAGTGCTATTAAAAATCGGATCCGGGTCAATTTGCCGCTTTACAGCGCGACGTCTACGTGACATAACTTTTCCTTATAATGTTAAATTCTTCACTGTGCTCTCGTAAGAGCCGGCTTCAAGGATATTCCTCGATGCCAAGAGGGCTTTTAGAAGCCAACTTCAATTACTAAGACCTTTGCTATTCCAAAGTCTTTTACTTAGGCTGTTTAGCCCCATATTTGGATCTGCTTTGCTTGCGGTCTTTGACGGCAGCGCAGTCCAACGATCCACGCACGATGTGATATCTCACACCGGGAAGATCTTTTACACGGCCCCCGCGGACGAGGACAATGCTGTGTTCCTGAAGGTTATGCCCCTCTCCGCCGATGTAGGCGATGACTTCCTGTCCATTCGAGAGACGAACCCAGGCCACTTTTCTTAGGGCAGAGTTCGGTTTTTTCGGTGTCTTCGTCTTCACTTGCAGACAAACACCCCGTTTTTGAGGGCATTGCTGCAGAGCTGGCGACTTGCGACGTCTCGATTTTTTTCCACGACCGAATCTGACCAATTGGTTAATTGTCGGCATCAGTTCTCCTATTTTCTCTGAGAATCTAAAGACTATAGCTTAAGGCGGTTATTTTTTGCAAAAAAATTAAGGGTGCTTGGCCTACTCAAGAATGTTCCTTGGGTATACGTTCTCTTTGCATTCAAATTGAAATTATTTTTAGATCCTAATTAAATTTTATAAAAACAATTGAGACTGTTATGCTTAAGTTGCTTAGAAAAGGAATAATACCGTGACTTAGCTGTAAAGGAAGCAACTTCTGAAACCCTGTCAAGCATTATTTATTTTGATGACAAAACGTCTGCTCCGCTAAAGGCGGGTCGATATTGGAGTTGTATCCTTTACTCTCTATAGGTCATAGGGACACTTTTAAGAAATGCGTTATATTTGCCCTTATACTCAGAAAGCAGCAGAGTAGAAAGTAAAAAAGAGTTAGATTTAGCCGCTGGGTTTGCAATCGGCCTTACAAAGGATCATATTCCACAGCTTCGGACTAAAAAAATAACTGCTATTCGGGACCATTTCCATGTCAGAGACGTTAGCAATGCGGTGACTGAACTCATTGAAAGTGAAGATCTTCTTAAACTTGAAAAAGAAGAGACAGTTGCAGCAGCCTTTGTTAAAAAAATCTTTTCAAAAAGCGGGGATCACTATACCTGTTTTTACGTCGGTGGAAATAGCGCTACGCTCGATATAGGGACATGGGATGTTGCGTATTTGCTAAATACGATCATCAAAGAAAGCAAGCGGAAAAATAAGAGATGAATTTTAATACTCAATAGGTATTTTAGTAGGAAAGGATAATAGGTCATGCTGCGATCGAGTTTGCTCGGTTTTCTTTGCTTTATTTCTTCATTGTGTTCCGCTGGGGAAAGGTACCATCTCAAGGTTGCCGATGTACGCAATTCCATGGAGGAAATGTTCAGCTATCACGTTGAGACTAAGGAGATGACGCCGTCGTTAGTCAAGAGGTCGTTTAAGATCTATCTCGATCAGTTCGACCCTCAACGAGTCTATATGACACAGGCAGAAGCGCGGCCCTTCTTGGAGCTCAATTCGAGCCAAATCGAACGGATCATCAACCACTACTATGCAGACGACTACCCAGAATATGGAACGTTGAATAAAACGATTTCCCAGTCGATCCAAAGGGTCAGAAAATGGAGGGAGGAGCTGTATAACGACTTTATCGCACAGGGAGAAGAGCTTAAGGTGAGTTTGGTCGATGCCTCCAACCAATACGCTTCCAGTCCTGATCAGCTCAGAAAAAGGTTGCGAGCTCAGCTTGTCCAGCTCTTCAAATTGGAAAATAAGCTCAAAGATGCGAGCTTTTGGACGGTGGAGCGCAGAAAAAAAGTCTGCTCCTTGTATGAAAAGCGGTTTACCCACTACGAAGAGACCTACCTCCCTGCCAAAGATAAAGCCGAGCACTATTTTTCGATGCATATCTTGAAGTCGATGGCGCGAGGCCTCGATGCCCATACGTCGTTTTTCAGCCCGGAAGAAGCTTTGGAAATGAGATCTTCCTTGGAAAAGCAGTTTGAAGGGGTCGGCGTCGTTCTACGTGAAGGCCTAGATGGGATCGAAATCGCTGATCTGATCCAAGGCGGTCCCGCAGCCCGCAGCGGCAAGATTGTTGTGGGTGATATTCTCATGGAAGTCGATGGAAAACCAGTCGTGAATGCCTCGTATTATGAGGTATTGAACCAGCTCAAAGGCGATGGTCGAAAAGACATCATGTTGGGTTTTAAACGGCAAGAGAAAAACGGCATTGAAAGCTTTGTCAAGGTTAGCCTGAGACGGGAAAAAATCATCATGGAAAACGAAAGACTGGTCTTTACAGCCGAACCGTTTGCCGATGGTGTCATTGGAAAACTCACGCTCCCTTCGTTCTATGAAAGCTCCGACAGTTCCAGTTGCGAAGCAGACATCCGTAAAGCTCTAACTGAACTGAAGAAAAAAGGGAAAGTGCTAGGGCTTGTTTTGGACCTGCGCAATAACCTCGGCGGCTTTTTAAGCCAGGCTGTCAAAGTTTCCGGCCTTTTTATGACCAGTGGCGTGGTTGTCATCTCTAAATACTCAGAAGGGGAAGTGCAATACTTGCGCAATCTCGATCCGCGGATTCATTATTCCGGGCCGCTCGTGATTTTAACCTCTAAACTCTCGGCATCTGCTGCAGAGATTGTTGCGCAGGCCCTCCAAGATTATGGAGTCGGCATTGTGGTCGGCGATGAGAGAACCTATGGCAAAGGAACGATCCAATATCAAACAGTGACCGATATGTCGGCCGCCGCATTTTTTAAAGTTACAGTCGGCAGATATTATACGGTTTCCGGAAGATCGACTCAGATCGAAGGGGTCAGAGCCGACATTGTCGTGCCGACGGCCTATTCCGCGTATAATGTTGGAGAAAGGTATCTAGAGTACGCCCTTAAAAACGACCAGGTTTCTCCCGCTTATGCCGATTCTTTGGCCGATGTGCC
This sequence comes from Rhabdochlamydiaceae bacterium, assembly GCA_036263375.1. Taxonomy (GTDB): domain Bacteria; phylum Chlamydiota; class Chlamydiia; order Chlamydiales; family Rhabdochlamydiaceae; genus PALSA-1444. The sequence goes on from DATAHB010000067.1 coordinate 7,544, forward strand.
GGCACACACGCAGCAGTGGTTCCAGAAAAACTACCTGCCGTATCTGCAAAAGAAAGAATCAGCCTGGGTTCAAATGGTCCCTTCTCTGAAGACCAACAGCACCTATCGTCTTAAACACGATGATGACTTCAAGGTTTTCTTGCAGAAATTGAATAAACAAGAGGTTGAAGCCGATATCGGCGAAAATGATCTACAAATGGGCGAAGCAGTCCATATTGTCAAAGACATGATCAATCTTAAAGCTTCATGAAAGAAGAACTCATCATCCTCGGCGTTGATCCCGGCACGTTAGTGACCGGATACGGCGTTATTCGTCAAACAGACAGAGATTGGGAGCCGCTTGATTTTGGGTGCATCTGTCCGCCGCGCAAACTCAAAACGCATGAGCGGTATCTCGTTATTTTCGAAGGGATCGATCTCATTATTGAAAAATATCGACCTCAGGCGGTCTCTGTCGAAACACAATTTGTCTACAAAAATGTCCAAAGTGCGCTAAAGTTGGGCATGGCAAGAGGCGCTGTGATGATCGCTGCTGCAAGGCGGGGCATTGAAGTGTTTGAGTATGCCCCAAAAAAAGCAAAGCAGGCAGTCGTCGGGAGTGGTGCTGCCAGCAAATTTCAGGTTCAGAAAATGATCCAGATGCAGCTCAAACTTTCTCAAGTGCCCGAGCCGGAAGATGCCGCTGACGCTCTTGCCTTGGCTTTATGTCACGCCCACACGAGGAATAAAATCTATGTATGAATTTATCCGTGGAAAAATGGTTCAATCAATCCCTTCTAAAGCCATTGTGGATGTCAACGGTGTCGGCTACGGATTGGTGAT
>DATAHB010000068.1:0-6197 GCA_036263375.1 Rhabdochlamydiaceae bacterium
CTTTATGTTAACCGCTTTTCAGCTGTTGACGGACGGCAGCTTACAAATGAGGACATAAAAAGTCTTAGAGGTAACTATGACCGTCCGCTCACAAAGGGAATGATTGGATGTTTGCTGAGCCATATATCTCTTTTAAAAGAGGCTTATGACAGAGGTTATAATGTCATCTGGGTCCTGGAAGATGACATTGAGATTGTAGACGATATTCGACGAATTCCCCCTCTGTTGTCAGCTCTCTATGAAATTGATCCAGATTGGGATGTTTTTTACACAGATATTGATGGTAAAAATAGTTCAAATGGAGAATATGTCCCTTCTCTCTCCAGTGATTTTCGTCCTGATGATTTTTTTCATCATCCTTTAAGTGACTATCTGAAACGAGAAATTGTTGGCGATGGGATTATGCGAATTGGACAGCGGTTTTGTACGCATTCCCTAATAATTTCCAGGAAAGGAATTGAAAAAATATTTAACTATTTCACTCATGTTTATTTGTATTCACAAATTGATATAGATATGCATTATATTCCTGGGATACGCCAATACTCAGTCGTAAAAGATATCGTTAGTGTCAATCCTGCGCCCTCGGATTGTTATTCTTTTTAACATTCCCACTCTGCTTGCGGATAATTTGAGCAACTGTTGTAACCCGTTCGACAAATTTTTTTTCCACGTTCACTTGCAGTACAAAGTCTTATTGTACGGCTTCATAAAACATCCTGTTGAAATATTCTGGACTAAATACTTGAGATTCTGAACTTTCAAGAAATTTGCGAATGTTTGTAATATATTCATTATATACGGCTTCAGGCATTGATTTCAAAAAATGATATAATTTCTCTTGATCCAGAAAATCTCGATAATCAATAAAACATGATTTAGGGATGTATCTTTCTATATTTTCAGCTCCCCAATAAACAGGAACGCATCCAGCTGCAAAGCAGCTGAAAATTTTCTCTGAGATGTATCCGAATATATTTTTGGTGTTTTCAAAACATATGCAAAATCGATAATTAGATAGTGTGCTGATTTTCTGCTTTCCGGAATGATTTCCTGGTATATGACCCCGGTAATTTTTCCAACGATTTCTATCCCAAGCCCATCCATATATATCAAATTCACCAACTGGCTTGGTTTCAAAAAACTCAGCCATTCTGACTCGCTCAGAATATAACTCATTTTCTCTGTTAACAATTCCTTCTGATCCAGCGACCATTACACAAAATTTCTTGTTTTCGAAAGAAGGAATTTCCTGTCGCATAGGAATTAGGTATGGATAATACAATTTGAAAAACTTCACATTATCAACTAATTCATCATCCCAAGTATAAACCCTTGAGAAATAACTATAAAAATCATCCTTTAATTTAAAAGGTTCCATCAAAAAATATACCATTTTTTCCTGCGGCAATCGTTGAAATATGGCTATATTTTCTAAAATGCAATTGATGAAAATAATTTTTCTTATTTGAGGATCGTCAGGAACAACAATTTTCTCGTAATCAAAAGGATATAGATTTTGGATACTAAATCCCTTATTTTTTGTAGATTCAAGGGTGATCGGCATATCAAAAATTCTAAATCCTGAAATGACATCTATCCTATTTGGGGCTGCTTCGCTGACTAAAGGAAAAACAAAAATCAAAAATTTAGAGATACAGCGGACAGCCGATCGTATCATATGCATTTTTCTCCTTGAATTATCTTGAGGTTGACCATTTCCAATTTGGTTCTTTTCACTTTGCGTCTCTTATGGATTAGTTTTTCCTGAATAGCGCGATATTGTGATCCTCGTTCCAAATGATTTCACAGGTATCAAAAAGGGTCCACATTGCTGCCATTTTTGTAAATTGACCATCCAGCTGCTGGTATAGATTAGAGAGTAAGATGTAGCCTCCAGACCTCACTTTTGGCAAAAACAACTGAACATCGAGAAGAGTCCCTGCTTCCCCAAAATTTCCATCGAGATGAAGAAAATCAATTTTGTTCGGCACATAGTTCACTCCCATTTCAGAGGGTGCATGGATCAAGGTGCAATAGGGATTCATCTTCCATAAACGGATCAGATTGAAGGATGCCTTTTTCGCCGCTAGCATGTCTACTTTCGACCACCAGGTGTAATTTGCATCTTGAGGGGGCATGTACTTTACAGCTTCCTCATTTGACCATGCATCAATCCCATAGACTTTTCCCAAACGAAGATATTTTAGCGTTGCTGCAACGGGTAAAAGAGAAGAGCCGGTGAATACCCCAATTTCTACGCATACTTGAGGCTTTATCTGGTAAATGACATCCATCATCAGATTGATTTTTGTTTCTGAGCACCAGCTATTTTTTAGGGTAAGAGAGATTTTTTCTTTCAGCTTCTGAAATTGTAAGTCGCTGGATGCTGCTACAAATGGATAGAAAGGGTTCTGCGGGAGCGGTATATTTTCTCCGGATAACGGAAGAGATTGGAAAAGAAATAAAATTGCAATCACCCGGAGTATTTGAGCACCATACAACATTTTTTGACTTCCCTCTAAAAATAGAAGAGTGAAGCCTACCATTTTTTGCTTGCAGAGAAAAGGTTTTTCTTTTAGTTTCCTTTAGAAAAAGGGTTTTTATGTATAGATTTTTACTCTTTTTTCCCTTTTTTTCTTTCTTATTCGCAGCGCAAGAGCTCCCTTTTCTTTATCACAAAAATTACACAAATCCCGCTTCTTCGTATGAGGAGGAGATCGTCAATCATGTGAAAAAGAGCCTGGAAGATGCCCTCCATTTAAAATCGAAGCTGAGGGAGACAAATTTTCCTTCCGATCGAGAGTTAAGCATTTGGAAATCGGAAGTTCCTTCTGATCATTTACTCAACAATTTATGCAACTGGAAAGGCGCTTCTCACTTACACATAGGCTTACTGAAAGGGGGGTCATTTGTTGCAGCGCTTTATGGAAATCAGGATCTTTTGAATGAGAAAATCGGGTTGGATTGGTTTTTGGAATATCCGATCGAGCAGTTTATATCTAACTGCTCTCCCTATCTAAATTTGGAAAATTGTAAAATTGTAAACGGGAACTGTTTTGATATAGACAAATCTTTGTTTACAGCTCCGGTTGACATCTATTTTTATGATGCCGATCATTCTCTAACCGGCCATCAGTTAGCCTTTACTTATTACGATCCCGTTTTTTCCGATGTCTTTGTTGCAGTCGTAGATGATTGGGATTGTCCTTGGGTCAGGCGTCCAACGTTTAAGGCTTTTGAAATATTGAACTACCAGCTTTTGTACGAAGCAGTGATTCCGGCAAGTAGCTCTTTTGGGCATGGCCAGTACATTGTAGTGATCAAAAAGTCGAATGTTTAGTGAGAGGGCGAAACACCATCACCGTATTTTTAAACCAAGGGATATCTGCCGATTCTCTTAAATGATTTTCTGCCGCAAGATCATTGAACCAGCCTAGGTTTGCAAAGATTTGCTTGATGTAGTCATTGTTTTGCTCATTGAAATGACCTGTTCCGCCTTGCCCTTTTAGAGCCCAGCTCAAGATTAATCCATCTTTTACATGGCGTACGAGGTTTTCGATAAAGATGGCCTCATACTGTTTCGGAAGATGTTCTCCCACTTCAAGGCTCATCACCCAATCATATTGTTTCTGTAGATCTACCGGGCTGCTTAGATCTAAAACAAAACAGCTGCCTCCGCTTGCATCTTCTGTCACTGGATTGCCATCGTAGCCTATAGCAGAGATGCCGTTTTTGATGAAGTGATTGACATAATCTCCATCGCCGCATCCGAAATCTACCAAAGTTTCTGCTTTTTCTTGTCTTAAGAAATCAACGATGGCATCAGCGAGTTTCCAATCGGTGACATGTTCAGAATCTCCGATAAAGTACCCGTGAGAGGAGACATAATAAGACTCTGAAGCAATCAGGTGCAGCTTTATGGATAATAGAGTGATGGCTATAAAACCAAATTTCATATACTTGTTCATATCTCTCCTAAATTTCTTTACTTCGAAAAACAGCGGTTATATATTTGCTTTTGACATAACAGGCATCACCAATCACATTGTCATAAATATAATGAGAAAAAAGTTCATATCCTAGGCTTGTCATCAGCTTATGAATGTGTCTAAACGGACTGATTCCTTGGCGGATTTCTTGATGATACGTCTTTAAATTTACAACAATTGCTTCTTTTAGATATTCCTGAATGCTTTTTAATGTGTTTAATTCATTTCCTCCACAATCCATCTGAATAAAATGGATTTTTCTGATTTCATGCGACTTGCAAAACTTTGAAAAATTAAAGGTAGGAACCTTATAAGAAGGGCCAAATAAAAAAGGTCGCCTTGCATCTGTAGGCTTTAAACAAGAGCCTGAAAAATGATAATAATTTTCGTTTGGAATGTCATGGGGCAATGTGGAATAAAAAAGCTGAGATCCATCCCTCAGGTCATTCAAAAGACCAAAGTGGGCTCTCAGATTCGGCCGCTGCTTTCCTAAACGACTTAAAGTTTCAAAATCAGCAGCATCCGTTGTAAATCCATAGACATTGGCACATTCTACTTGCTTCGCTAATATTAGGCTCACGTCGCTCAGACGATCGCCAATGAGTATGATCGTCGGATCATAGGGAAGAAAGAACAACAAGTTCAGTTCAGTAGGGTTGTAACTTGGAATCAGCCCTTCTTTCTTAATGTCCACAGCATAACTTGCACAAGCCAAAAACGGGAAGAGTATAATCCAAGTGATAAATTTCATTTTTTTCTCAATCCATGTCTACAGTTGCACCTAAATCTGACTCTACACCGAGCATATTGGTAACTACATCTTCTAGGACAGAATAGATGCGGATGTCAGGGATTAAAACGATATCTAAGTCGTAAGGCATAAAGATTTTGTACTGCTCGTAGTAACGCAACACTTTTTCCAAGCCCTTTTTTGTCCATATCATGGACTGAGTGCCAAATCTGGTCCCTACCTGTCTTACATTTGAAGATATAGGTCTATCGATGTTAAACTTTGTTTGGCAGCGAGTTTCAATATTGGGACGGTGATTGGCTCCATAAGGAGTATAATACCGCCCGTCAGGACCTCGGTAATCGCGAAATGTAAATAGCAAATCCCAATTTTCCCGGCCTTCTATACGATCTAGCTCGTCGATATAATCAGATAAGAGGTGAGGATTTCTTACGACTTCAATATCATCCTCACAAATCCAGATGATCTCATAGCCGGAGTTCAGAGCGTCTTTAATCACCGTTAAATGGCTCAAAATACAGCCAATGGCCCCCCGTGCTGAACAGTGACACAGGTAAGGTGTTCCTTCTACTTCTATGATTTCACTGCTTGAATATTCTTTCCCATTGCTAGGATGGATGCGATAGACTGTGCCCATTCCCCCGGAACGCATCCCCTTTTGAAAGGTAAGAGTCACATCCCAAATTGTCTCTATGGGCAATTTCCAGCCATTCACTGCAGAAAAGCGATAAGGGACAATCCCATAAGGGGCCAATTCTTTTAAAGTCTGTTGATATTTTGTCTTTCGGTGATCCAGATTGATCACATACATGTAATCAACGTTTCGTATCGTCACTACTTCTGTTTTATCAGTCAGGGTGCGTAAATGATCATGAAGTTCACCGAAACAAAAGGAACTGATGAAAATTAAAAAGAAGAGCTTCATTGAAAAATGTCCTTTTTAATAAAGAGCGCATCGCCATGGATGTTCGGTAAAAAAAAGTGGGACAGCAAAATAAATCCATTTTGCTCCATGATTTTCTTCAGATCTTGAAAAAGTGTCATTGAATGCCGACTTTTGAAAAGCTGGGTGCGTATATAGACTAAAGAGGTACTGTTCAATAAATGACGCGCTCCTTTTAGAATTTGTTTCTCATTGCCTTCGGCAGACAGCCAGAGCAGGTCAATCTTCTGGATGTTTTCTTTGGCACAAAAATCTACCAAAGAAATGCAAGGCACCTTTTCGATGGGCCCAAGAAGATGCACTTCCATCTCTTTTGTCGGACGAAGCAGCGAGCTGTGAAATTCAAAGACAGGGGACTGTCCATAGGTTCCGTGGCAGATGTAGAAGTTTTTCATCCCCGAAGTATGATCTAACGCTTGATTCAAACACCTCACATTTGTAAGCGAGTTCACTGTTTCACATAAGATTGGAAATGCTGTTTTTAAGGGTTCAAATGCGTAAACAGTTCCTT
>DATAHB010000069.1:0-11150 GCA_036263375.1 Rhabdochlamydiaceae bacterium
GCAAAAAATTCTCAAAAAAGCGACGAAACCTGAATCCGTTAACAGCCTCTTAATAGAAGAAGAAGTTTTTTATGGTACAGCCGGTTCATCTTAGCATCCATATCGCTCCCATGTCTATCGTCGCAGCAATAGTCATCACTCAGATTATTTTTAGAGATAAATTCATGGACCAGACAGGATACCGCTTCAATGCCATTCTCGACGCATTCTATGATGCGGGAAAAAGCCTGGCCTTGGAATCTCCGGTTACAGTGCTGGCAGCAGGGATTACACATTTCGTCCAACCCTTGACAACGCATGCGCCCTTCCTTGCGCTTTCTCCTGAAGATCCACTCAAAGCAACTCTCTTTGTTGCGAGCGTCTTTGCTTTAAAATCAGCGCTCTATCCTCTATTATCTCAAATAACAACAGCCGAGCAAACCAAAACCAAACAAGGAGTGACCCAAGGGACGGTTGTTAAACATTGGATTGTTCTTCATTTTTTTCCTTTGGTTTTAGGAACTGGTTATGCTTTTTATGCCAAAATTCCTTTGAGACTCGTACAAAGCGCATTGTATACAGCAGCGCTTGTTCCCCTGATTAAGCTCGTGGGAATAGGGTTAAATTGTTTTTGCGAGATGGAAGAAGTTAAGGCACGAATTCAGGGATTGCACGTTTGGATGACTTTAGGGCATGCCATCAATTGATACTCCAGGCTTTCCAGCGGCTTTTGGGCGTCTTTGCAATGGTGCGCGCTCTTCTACTTATCCAAGTATGTTGAGGATCAATTGATGACACGCCCTAGTGAAACCTCAACCTGGGAGTTCCTCTTAATCGTCCGAAGTCCGATCACCCCATCAAAAGCCTCGTGCTTATCTTCTCCTTTGCAGCAGAGTTGTCCGGGGCGATTCGCCCGGTAGAGGTGTCCCCAGAACTTTCCTTCTCCGGATATCACCCGAAACGAAAGCTCTATCTGGCGCTCTTTCGAAACGATCTGAATTGCATCGCCCAGTTGAAACGACGTCGCCTTTTGATGGTTGATCGTCACGATTGTATCGGGATGCAGGTTGTAAAAATAGGCAATTTCGATCTCATCTTGGACGTCTTTTTCTGGCAAGATGATGTGAAAACCTTCTTCATTTTCTGTAAGAATCCCTTGCGTAGTCAGCTGCGATGAATGCGTTGGAGAGCCACTGCCCCAAAATTGCCGCTGGAGGGATTGGACTGGAGCTGTCGTTGTGATTTGAGCCGGATAGACCAGGCTGGCTCTGAGATGGGCAGGATGATCTTGCAACGCGCGCATGGAGTATTTGCCGCCCCACTCGCCTAAAAAAAGATCGTATAGGGTGAGCGCCGGCTCCCCTCTTTCTTGCCTTTGCGGTCCGATGAAAGAAAGGCAAGAGCTGTCCCAGTGCTTCAAGGCAGGAGTCTTGTCTTGCTCAGTGATTTGAGAAAGGATTAAAAATTCTGCCCACTCTTCGGGGGATTCCGGGGAAACGATTTCTTCCAGGGAGCCTTGTACTGCTTGCAGCTGTAAGCGGAGTTTTTCTCCTAGAACTGAATGAAAGTCTCTCAAGATGAAAAAAATGACGGGAGTTAGTTTCGATTTCAGTCCCGCATAGCGGCAAAGAGGATATTCGTGGAGATAGACGGGAAATTCACCATTGACTTGGAAAGCCAGCAGCTTCTCTAAAACGGCTTTTGCCTCTAAGATATTCTCGGCGATTCTGCTGCGCAGCAGCGTCAAAGCAAAGCAGAAATTTTCGTATGTTGGGATGGTCTCGCTGCTTTTTTCCGGATATTCCGGGCAGTAGTGGACAAAGCGGGTCAATTCACTTTGTCGTTTTCTTCCGGCTTTGAGGGCAAGTTCGATGGCTTTCACAAAACCAGTATAGCAGTTATACACAAATGAGTTCAAAAGTTGGTTTTTAGCTGCGTCGGCTTGTCACTGCTTTTGAATCTGCCTGCATCGCTCAACTTATTCAAGTTGAGCTGCTTCGGCACCGGCTACGCCTGGTTCAAATTCAGGACGCCTCCTTGCTAAAATCCAACTTTTGAACTCATTTGTGTATACTTGCAAAAAAACGGTACACAACTCATGATAGAGGTCTTATGTTAAATCTTATTAATTTTATCCTTTTAGGAGCCGGGATGTCTCCAGATGTTCCTGAAGTGCCTTCGGCACCTCCTGACGCCCTTCCAGGCGTCCATCCGATTGATATGGTTCCAGGATATGAAGGAGCCTTTTTAAAAATGTTCTTGGCGCTGATTGGCCTCATCGTGGGGATTTTCCTGACGGTTTGGCTCCTCAAGAAGATCGGCCAAGGCCGTTGGATCGGAGGAGGCAATAAGTCGATCAAGATCATCGAAAAACGGCCGCTGAGCCCCAAGACGATGCTCTATGTCATCGATGTCGATGGACAACAGTCAGTCATCGCCGAATCACAGCTGGAAGTGAAGCATCTGATGACGTTAGAAAGAAAGAGTGAGAGCTCTTAAGAGTCATTCTCTGAATTAAGCTTCTGTTCGATCTCATCTCCATAGTTTTCTCCGCCAAACGAGGTCCCAGATTCAAAGGTTTTTTTGCGCCAAGCCTCGGGCAAAATGAACTTTTTGACAATTTTCGCTTCAAATCGATTTAAAGCTGAAAAGCGCAAAAAGATCATGATAAAATTTATTGGGATAGGTTCGTCTAAAAACAAGCCGAAAAGCAAGCCTGACCAAAAGCTTCACACGTACGCAGGATTTGCTCATCGGTGTGGGCGCTGGAGACAAAGTTAGCTTCATAGGGGGAAGGGGCAATATAGATTCCCCGTTCAAACAAAAATTTAAAAAACTGGCTGTAGCGTTGTTGATCAAGCGTCATTTTATGACGGACCTCAGTCGATCCGAAAAATGGCGTGAACATCGATCCGAGCTGGTTGACGCAGCCGGTGATCTTTTGGTCATGCATCATTTGACGAATCGATTCAGCAAGAAGGACCGTTTTATTCTCTAGTTTTTCGTAAAAGCCGGGCTGTTCGAGCTCTTCGAGGCCGGCTAGGCCGGCGCGCATCACAACGGGATGGCCTGAAAGCGTCCCCGCTTGATATACTTCACCCAGAGGCGCAAGGTGGTTCATCATGGAGACTTTACCGCCAAAGGCCGCTGCGGGAAAACCGGCGCCGATGATCTTGCCAAGACATGTCAGATCGGGGGTGATTCGGTAAAGACCTTGAGCTCCCTGCAATCCAACCCGAAAGCCGCTGATCACCTCATCAAAAATCAAGACAATCCCCTTTTTTTCCGTCTCCTCACGGATCATTTGAAGAAAATCGGGATCGGAAGGAACAAGCCCCATATTGCCTGCGACCGGCTCAATGATCACACCCGCGATATCATCATGGCTGCGAAGGTAATCTCGGACGGTTTTGAGATCGTTGAAAGGAAGACAGACGGTATGCCGAACAAAATCTGCCGGTACGCCTTTCGAGGAGGCTTCAGAGTTGATTTGGATAGCCCCTGAGCCTGCTTTGATGAGCAACCCATCGCTGTGGCCATGATAATGACCTTCGAATTTGATGATCTTATCTTTACCAGTGTAGCCGCGGGCGACCCTGATCGCACTCATCGTCGCTTCCGTCCCAGACGAAACAAAACGGATTTTTTCCATTGAAGGAAGATGGCTGCGAATTTTTTTTGCAATCAGCAGCTCGACAGGGGTCGCCATGCCAAAGCCTGCTCCCAAGCGCATCTGATCGGTAGCCTCTTTTACCACCAGAGGATGGCAGTGGCCTAAAATGAGCGCTCCCCAGCTGCAGCAATAATCGATATACGGATGACCATCGGCATCCCAGACGACGGCTCCTTGACCGCGGGCAGCAATGAGCGGCGTCATCTCAAGGCCGGGAAAAGCGCGAGTCGGAGAATTCACTCCTCCGGGAATCACAGCGCAAGACTCTTGAAAAATCTCTCTACTTTTTTGTCGCATAAAAAACGAGTGTAAGAAAAATTGTCAAACTTTGCAATCGGAGGTTGGATGTGGCAAACTGTGGCCATGTTTAAACGGATCATGATCTTTATTTTACCGACACTCGCGGCCAGCTGCCTGGAGTATGCTGTCCATTTCATCGGTCTCAATGATCCGGAAGCGCTCAAAACAGTCAAATCGGCCTCATTTCTTACAACCTTGAAAGATAAAGAGCCGACCTCTCTCAACGCCCTTCGGTTTAGGGCTGAATCTGATATTCCTGCGATGATCCAGGCGCTCCAGGCGCATGGTTACTACGAAGCAACTGTGCAGATTCGCATCCAAGAAGAAGAGGATGAGGTCCAGATCTTCGTGATGATCTTGCCAGGGCCGGCTTACCTGCTCACCGCATTTAAAGTCGAAGCCTTTTCGGAGGGAAAACCGTTCGACTGCCCGGATCTGGCACCGGCCAATCTCGGCATTGAACTTGGGAAGCCTGCCGTCACCGTCCAAATTCTAGAAGCAGAAGAAAAAGCGCTTGAGCTCTTAGGCGAGTGTGGCCATCCCCTGGCTAGAATTGAAAGCCAAACGATGGAGGCTGACTATCAAACGAAAACATTTGCCGCTCAAATAAAAATTGAGGCTGGGCTTCCATTAAAATTCGGAAAAACCGCCATTGCGGGATCAACGCACGTCAAACGAAAACTTTTTGAAAACAAAATCGCCTGGAAGAGCGGCGAGACCTACGACACGCGGCTGATCGATAAAACGCAACAAAAACTTCTCGATACAGGGCTGTTTAATTCGATCATTGTCTCGCATGATTTAGAGCCCAACGCCTCCCATGAACTCGGGATGAAAATCGAGGCGACGGAAACCAAGCACCATAGCCTCAACGTCGGTGCCAGCTATGAGACCTACTTTGGGCCCGGCTTGACCTTCGGGTGGGAAAATCGGAATATCTCCGGCCTTGGCAGAAAACTCACTCTGCAAGGCGACGTCACCTCGAAAACGCATACGGGAACCGGAACATTTTTTATGCCCGATTGGCTCCGAGTCGACCAAGACTATGTGGTACAGGTCCAATCGGCACAAGAATCGATCCTGGCCTATCATCAACAATCGTACAGCATCACCAACCGAATCGAACGGAAGATCGGAGTTGCCTACCGCGTCTCTATCGGCCTCAAAGGAGAAAGACTCTTCGTCACCGACTCCGTTGCTAACCGACCGTTCACGTTGTTAGAGGTGCCGCTTTATTTCCGCTGGAGCTCAGCCAACCATCTGCTCAATCCAACCCGCGGGGCAACACTCGTCTTTAAAACCATCCCGACCTTCAATATCTCGCATGGCAACCCGTTTTATCTTTCGACGAATGTCGCTTACATGTGTTATTTTCCCCTAATCGGGGGAAGGCCAGGCAAAGAGCTCTTAGTCGTTGCCCAGCAAGTCACGCTCGATTCGATCATCAGCACGAATTTAAACGCCGTTCCTGTCCCTAAACGGGTGTTAAGCAGCTCCGACCAAGACTTAAGAGGCTACAAATACCATTCCGTCAGCCCGCTCCACCACAAAAAGAAGCCCATTGGAGGAAGATCGGGAATCTTGTATACCTTTGAGACCCGCTTTCGAGTCAGCAGCACGATCGGGATTGTCCCTTTTTTCGATTTAGGTAGCGTCTATTTGACATCGTTTCCGAATTTTGATGAAAAATGGTATAAATCAGTCGGGCTAGGACTCCGTTATTTTACGTTTTTGGGACCGCTAAGGCTTGACATCGCGTTTCCACTCGATAGACGCAAGCACATCGATCCGTTTTATAGAATTTTGTTCAGCATAGGTCAAACGTTTTGAAATGGTTTAAATGGATTTTTAGCACTGCGGTTTTCCTCCTCCTCCTAGGCCTAGGAGCCATCTTTTTCATCCAAAGCCAGTGGGCAAAAGACAAAATTGGCACCGTCTTGGAAGAGATCGCTCTACAACAAGGCTTAACCCTCAAAATCGAGCAAATCGATGGCGAGCTGCCTCTCAAGTGGACACTTTCCAATGTCCATCTTCGAATCAACGACTTAAGTACCCTGGATGTCGAACGGATCCGTCTGCGACTCTCCATCTTGCCGCTCCTCAGAGGCCATTTTAAAATCAGCTATCTGAGCGCTGACCATGGTATCTACCAGTTTACCCCAAGCGCCTCTTCAGCGACTTTGCCCACCTTACCTACAGGTTTTTCGATCCGGATGCTTAAACTAAACGAATTCGAAGCTATCAATCGGACAACCCATGAAAAAGCCGTTTATACTCTCACCGGTAATTGTAGCTTTAAAAAAAGAACCTTTGATCTCTTTGCCAAGATCCACTCTGATGGCCTCGATTTCACTGGCTTTGCCCAGGGGAAAAAGGGCACTATTGAAGCAAATCTCGATCTGCATGTCCGTTCAGAAAAAGCATTTGCCCCCTTTGCCTCGATCCCTTACAAAGCACCGGTCCACTTAGAAACAACGTTTTCCCTCTTTTCCGACCAATCACTTGAACTCTCATCGCTCACTGTTCAAAGCGATCTGATCAATCTGCAAGGGAAAGGCCTCTTTGATGCTCATCTAATGCCTAAAACCCTCGATTGCCGTTTCACCCTGTCGCATCTCAATGTTCGAGGAGTTGCGCAGCTCAAAGAAAGCGACTTTAGCCTGGTCCTCAAAAGCGACAAACTCAATCTCCGGAAAATCGAATTCGATGACGGCCATTTAAATCTGCAAGCTCATCAAACATCCGAGGGATGGAAAGGCTCATTTGATACAGCCGCTTTTCATCCATCATTAGGCTTCCACGGCTCCAGCCATTTCGCCTATGCCAACAAGAAAATCGTCTTGTCCAATTTATCTTTCCAAGCCCCCGAAAGCTCCATCACAGGAGACGTCGCCATTGATTTTGCAAATAAGATTCCCCTCTCTGGCGGATTAGCTTTCCAATTCAATGATCTAAAGCCCTACTCTGACATCTCCGCGCTACCGCTTGCCGGACAAATCGGAGGTCAGATCGATTTCAAAGAAGGTCTCCGCTGCCACGCACTCGCTAAATCGTGCAAAGCTGGCCCTTTTATCTCCGATCAAGTCGTCATCGATATCTTTGCCACCGATCTCTTTGATGAAATCAAAGGAAAATTCGATCTTGAGATCGAGAAATCGTATTTTGCCGATATCTTTTTCACCTCCGGCCGTGCCTCCCTGTTCTGGAACTCCCATGATTGGTCGTATTCTCTCAAAACCCAAGGAGAGTGGAAAAATCCGTTTGACATCGCTCTTGAGGGCCACTTTTCCTATCAACCTAATTCTCTCGACTTTCACTGCGACCATTTCTCCGGAACGCTCTTACAGAAAAACCTCCATCTCGCACAGCCGTTTGCTTTCCATGTATCCAATGAAGGAGCCTCCCTTTCAGATTTCCGTTTAAATGTTGATGGCGGCTACATCCAATCTTCGTTTGCCGCCACCTCTACACGCTCAAAAATCGCCATCCAAGCAAAGCACTTCCCTGTCGACTTCCTCACCTTGCTCTCGCCCCGCCTCTCTTTACAAGGACTCTCTTCCATTGACATCTCCCTCGAAGGCTCCAACACCGACCTGGCAGGCCAGCTAAATCTTCTCTTAGAACATGCCGATATTTTCCCCGCCGGGACAACCGTTCCGATTCAGACCAAAGCCAATTTCCAAGCGAGCCTAAACCATGACAAACTTCAACTCCACTCCCACATCATTGCCACCGGAGAGCAGTTCGTCGAACTCCTAGCTACAATTCCCCTCTCTTATCAACTCTATCCGTTCAAACTCGCTCTTGAAAAAGAGAAAAACTGGGCCGCAGAGTGCACTGTCGAAGGCCATATCGAACAGCTCTTTGATTTCATCAACATCGGCACGCAGCGGTTTGGAGGATTCTTATCGGCCAAGCTCGTCAGCAGCGGCACCTTTGACAAACCTCTCCTTTATGGCCCTTTTTCCATTCAAAACGGATTTTATCAAAATTATATCATCGGCCTATCTCTGAAAAACACCCAGCTGCAAGGGGTAGCTAGCGGAAGAACCCTCGACATTGAGCACGTCGATTTAAGTGATGAAATCCAAGGAACTGCCTCTGCCCGCGGCCAAATCCGCCTCGAACCCACCCTTCCGCTTTCTCTCGAAGGCCATATCGCCAATTTCCGCTTGGTGCACTTTGATTGGCTCACCGCAGCTTGCACCGGGCCCTTTAAACTCACCGGCAATACCACTGGAGCGCTTGCCCAGGGAACGCTCACCATCGATGAGGCCCATATCCAAATCCCAGACCAACTCCCCTCCGAGCTGCCGACCCTTCCCGTCACCTTCATTAACAAACCTGAATCGCACATCCTGCCTGTCCAGCCCACGACAGCTCCTCCATTCCGTTACGATTTACAAATCCGTGGTGATAAAAATATTCATTTGGCTGGACATGGCATCGATGCCGAACTGATTGGAGACCTTCATCTCACGGGAGAAAACCTGGCAATTACCACTGTCGGCTCATTAAAAGTCTCCAAAGGAAAATTTTCCTTTGCAGGAAGAGATTTTAAAATCACCCAGGGAGAAGTCTCCTTCACCGAAGGCGATAGCTTTATCAATCTCACCAGCAACTTAGACCTCAGCGACATGAGCGTCACTGTGACCTTCCGCGGTTCTTTCAAATCGCCTCAGCTCAACTTCCAATCGAACCCTCCCCTGCCGACCAGCTCGATCCTCGCCCGCATCCTTTTCAATAAAGACGTCTCCGAGCTCAATGCCTCCCAGGCGGGCCAACTCGCTTATGCCATCATCAGCCTCTCCGGAGGATCCGGCCCCTCTCTTTTAGACAAAATCCATAAAAATCTTGGCATTGACCGCTTAGGTATTTCAACCAACGAAACAATCGACAAAAAAACCGGCCAAAAAACCGAAAAAGTCGCCGTCCAGATTGGCAAATACCTCACTGAAGGGGTCATGATTACCCTCAACCAAAGCACTGAGCAGAGCCATGTTATCGTCGAAGTCGAGCTCAAGGGAGGCTTTGTCCTCCAAGCAGAGACCCACTTCAATGATCAAGGTAAATATATTTTTAAGTGGAATAAAAATTACTAATTCAAAAATATCTCTCCTAATGTTACCCTATAGTCATTAAAAAATTAGGAGATCTCTATGGCTGCAGTTCCACCAGTATCCACGTCTAATTTCGAATCCTTTACCCCTGTTGCCACTGAAGAGCTCCCGGAGCATTTAGCCACTCTGGAAGAAAAGCATCACGAAGATATCAACGTCCGACTCCTGCTCGTGCAGCTCGCCATGAAAACCGAAGAGGCCAAAAAAAGTCAAATCCATGTCAAGAACGGCGAACTTGGCAAGTTGAAAGACAAAGTCGAGACCATCACCAGCTTCGTCGAACATATCAGCCAGCAACTCTCCAATCCTCACAATAAAACTGTAGTTCTTGCGGATAAAAGCCAACTCGTTGAAAAAATGAGTGAAATCTTCCCTCATGATTATCTTAAGCGTACAACCTGGACACGGGATGAAGCCGAAAAACTCTGCACCGTCTTTACCCGCCGCAGTGACAGAATCCAAAATGAAATCAACGAGCATGCGGTCAAAATCAACCGGTTATTTGAAGACTGGCATGAGCTTGTCCCGATTTGGAAAGAAATCTTGAAAAGTGCAAACGATCTGATCGATCGCATTAATCAGAGAGCTGGTAAAGCTTAAGATCTATGGTTGAAGCTGTTTCCCATGATTTAAGAATTCCTGAAAGCTCTGCCCTCCCAAAGGGCACAGTCACACATGAGCTATTTGAGCTCCGAGAACAAGTCAAAAAGCTCAATGATCAGCAAGTTCGCTTGAACATGGCTCCACTCAAAAGCCTACACCAAGAGCTCGACGAACTCGCCCTCAAAGAGATGGACGCCGTTAAGAATGTGATTGATGCGGAAAAAACGCATCTCTTTTGGGGTTATAACCAGATGCTCTTTTCTCTCGGAGCCGCAGCGACTTCGATCATTGGAGGGATTTATCTCATTGCAAGTGGTGATAATGAGGGACAAAAATTCATCGCCGCCGGTTGTGTGACCCTGGCAAATACTCTGATGGATCAACTCGGTGGATGGACAGCCCTATCCAAACTTGTTTCGTTTGGAAACGAAACGGTTGAATATGCTGCCGGCCTCCTCCCCTATGCCATTTCACTTTTCACGATAGTCTACACCGGCTACACCATGGTCTCTGTTGCTCAACATCACTTGATGGCATGGGTAAGCTCTGCCCTCTCTTACATTGAAACTACGCTCCGCATAGGGACGATCTACACGACGGCGAAAAAAGGATTCGCTGATGTCCATCTCATCGACATCCAGTCCCAAACCACCATCGCTACAAAAAAAATTGAGCCCATCACCCGAAGAAATGAAGCCCTTGGTGAAAGTGGCAATGCGTTTACCTCGCAAACCAAAAGAACTTTGCAAACTTACAATAGAATAAACAGCGCTGCTATGGCGCACTAGGAGAAAAACTATGACAAGAGTCGCCCGCGAATTTGAGAATCTGCTCTTAGCCGTCCGCAGCTCCGTCGCAGCTCAGCGCCCTGCTACCTGCGAATTGCTCGATAATCTAGTTGTGAAAACAAAAGATTGCTTTGCAAAGCAAAAACGAAGCCAGTATTGGGGAATTGGTTTACAACTTGCGCTCCCAGCAATGGGTGTGGCTGGAAGTTATTCTGGGAGATATACCCCATCCAACGGGCTTCAATGGGGTTCTAAAGCTGGCGATGTCGTCAAAACTTTGTTTGATGCAAAAGGATTTGACCTCCAAGCAACCCAAAAGCAAATTGACACAACCTCGGCTGAATTGGCAGCAGTAAACCAAGGCCAAGCAACATTCTTGCAAAGCCTAGAAACAGCAATGCAGCGACACCAGCAAATTCAAGACAACGCTAAACGGTAACGAAGAAAAATGAGTCTACCTACTGCCACGGCAACTCAGCATGCGGTATTATCGTTAAATTTTAAGGGTTTTTTCGAAAGATCTGATTTATTTTCGTATAGAAATTTATTTGCAAGTGAAGCTGACACCCTAAAATGGAAATCGCTTTGCGAAGCTATTATTAAAATGGACGAACAAGAATATTCCCTTGTAAAATCCGAAAGCGATGAACTAGATCGCGTTGCAAGTCAATCTCGTAGCCTTAAAAT
>DATAHB010000070.1:0-7482 GCA_036263375.1 Rhabdochlamydiaceae bacterium
CGTCAATTCGGTAATTCTTTCTGTGAGAATCGCGATTTGAACGTCAGCTGAGCCGGTGTCCTTCTCGTGAAGCTGAAATTTTTTGGTAATTTCTTCTTTTGTGCCTTTATCTAATGACATTCAGAAAATCTCCTCGCGAAATATATGTTAGCATTATACTTCAAACGGCTTTATTGAATCAATCCCAACTTTTTTGTATCCTATGACGGCGATGACAAAAGCCGATGAAGAATTCATGCAATTTGCCTTAGCAGAAGCTGAAAAAGCCTACGGTGCCAAAGAGGTTCCGATTGGCGCTGTTTTGGTCTTTCAAAATCAAATTATTTCCGCTGCATACAACCAAGTTGAATCTTTAAAAGATGCAACGGCCCACGCTGAGATGTTGTGTCTGAAAAAAGGCGCCGAAATACTTGGCAATTGGAGACTACTTGACTGCATCTTATACTGCACTCTAGAACCGTGTTTAATGTGCGCAGGAGCGATGATCTTGTCGAGGGTTAAGACCTTGGTCTGGGGAGCCCCGGATCTCAGGCATGGGGCAGGTGGTAGCCTAATGGATGTCTTCGCCATGGATCATCCAATCCACCGATTAGAGATTAGAAAAGGCGTGCTTCAACAGGAGTCCGCGAGTCTTTTAAAGAAATTTTTTCAGGAGCAACGTCATGTTCGATGAAATCATTGATTTACAGCGTAAAAAAGTTTTGAATTGTGCTTTGAGAATTCTCCCTCATTTGACGGAAGATGATATTTTGCAGCCCAATGATTTCCCCGAGCTCGAGATGAACCCTCATTTTCGGTACGAAGAGGGGGTTTTAGAAGGATTGATGACAGCTCGGATGGCTTATTTAGCTAGTCAAAAGGATGTTTGAACGCAAAATTCGCGTGCGCAGTTGGCATCTAAAACTGCTAGGGTTTTGAAAATCAGGCCGTATTGTTCAGCTGTTTGGACCATTCCCTCTCTTCCATCATTGAAACTGCGTAATTTAGTCACAATATTGATGACTAAATTCGTGAGCAGCGGGGTATTTTGAAGCTCACTTAGCGCTCCCAATATCGCCAAAAATGTTCCTGACCGTCCAATCCCTGCACTGCAATGGGAAATGATATGTTCACCTTTGCTAAAGTGATTATCCCAAACGCGTTTTACGAGATTAGCTAAAGTAGCGTGCGGAGCTGCTGTGAAGTCGTGCCAGCCTCTAAGGTGGTAGTGAACCACGGTTCTTTTTTCATCTTTATAATATAATTCTATCCGCCGCTGGAAGAACTCAAAGGAATCGCTTGTTGAAGCAGATGTCGGCTTAGGTGGTCCATCGGTTTGCGTCACGGTGATTTCAAGTTCTTTAGGAAGGTCGGACTTAGGAGGGAGTTTAGCCTCCGTTCCTGTAGGAAGGTACCAGGAGCATTTATTAACTCCTTTTTCATCTAAATCGGTCAGCATCACAATAGCTGTCGTATTCGATTCCCAAACCATTCTCCAAAAATGGGCGTGTTCGTTTTCTAAAGGTCCCTGGCAGCTGATTGCTCTTCCTTGTAAAACGCGACTAGCGTTGAAGTACAACGCAGAATTCTGAAATTTAAAAATACTTTGTTGATAAGGAATGATATTGCGATACCTGTTGCGAGGTCGGTTGGTAAGAGACAACGCTTCTTTAGCGTAGTGAGAGCGCATAACAGAGTCTGGGGTTTGAGTGTCAAAAGGACCGTACTGATCTAGATAGGCCTGTTTGATCTGACACGAACGGGTATTGGTTATTATGGGCGGAGCCGAGGGTGTGGGGGGAATAAAAGGTTGAGGAGTATGAGGGGGTGTGGAAGTAAAAATGGCAGGAGTGGAAGTGACGGGAGGGGCGGCAGAGTTAGGGAGCGTCCTGGAAGATGGTAAAAAAGGAAGCGTTCTCGATGCAAAACGTGAGTTGGAATACTCTTCTATACTGGATTCTGAAAAAGAATCGGGAGGGATCGTCGAGGGATTAGATGGAAAAAAATTCGATGCTGGAAATTGTGTGGGTGGTGAAGAGGGGCCGGAGTTGTGTTGAAGGGAAATGAGAGGGGGTGGAGGGTTGTCCTCGTCAGAGGAGTCTAGTAATGTGACCCAGCGGGTTTCCGAAGAGTTAGTAAAAGGAGGTATAGCCATGGCAGAGAGTGTACCATGGTTCCATTTTTTCGCAGAATTTTTTAATCTGAGGAGTCTTCCTCATCTGGCGGAAGATGATATTTTGCAGCCCACGGATTTTCCCGAACTCAAAATGAATCCTTATTTCCGGTGCCAAGAGGGGGGATTAGGGGGGCTTAGACCGTACGGATGGCCTATTTAGCCAGTCAAACAGAATCTTAAACGCAAAATTCGCGTGCGCAGTTGGCATCTAAAACCGCTAAGGTTTTGAAAATCAGTTCGTATTGGTCTGCGGTTTTGACCATTCCCTCTCGTCCGCCTTTGCAGTCGTGCAATTCTCTCACAACGGATAGAACCAGATTATTAAGGGCAGGTCCTTTATCGCAGCTGCGTAATTTTTGCGCAATCTCATACACATTAGGACGGACAGGATCATATTTAAGTTGTGAAAATGCTTCTAAGATCGCCAAAAACGTCCCTGAGCGCCCAGCCCTTGTGTTGCAATGAGAAATGATACGCTCGCCTTTGCCAAAGTGTCTTTTCCAAACGAGTTTCACGAGCTGAGCCAAAATTTCGTGTGGGGATGCTTTAAAGTTGCTCCAGCCCGTGAGGTGATAATGAACCACAGTTCTCTTTTCATCTTTATGCTCTAACTCAAGGCGTCGCTGGAAGAACTCAATGGAATTGCTTGTTGAAGCAGATGTCGGTTTAGGTGGTCCATAGGTTTGTGTTACGGTGATTTCAAGGTTTTTAGGGAAGCCGGATTGAGGAGAGAGTTTAGCTCCTGATTCTGCAGGAAGGTACCAGGAGCATTTATGAACTCTTTTTTCAACTAAATCGGTCAGCATCACAATAGCTGTCGTATTCGATTCCCAAACCATTCTCCAAAAATCGGCATGTTCGTTTGTTAAGGGACCTTGGCAGCCGATTGCTCTTCCTTGCAAAAGGAGACTGGCATTGAAGTACAACGCAGGATTCAGAAATTTAAAAATATTTGGTTGATAAGGAATGCTATGTTTATACCTGTTGCGATCTAGGTTGGCATGAGATAATGCTTCTTTGGCGTAGGCGGAAAGGGGCAAATTGGTTTGGTTTTCTTCGAAATCACGATACTGGTCTAGGTATTCCTGTTTGATCTGATAGGATGGGATATTGGTTACTATCGGTTGAAACGAGGGTATAGTAGGAGTAGCAGGTTCAGGATTAAGGGATTGTGTGGAAGGGGAGTTATTGATTCGATAGTCCGAACCAAGAGGATGAATATAGGATTGCATAGCTGGAAGTCGTAAGGAGGATAAAGAGTGGCTGGAATGTTCAGTTAAAGCCTCTCCAGAGGATTTTATAGATTGAGATTTTGGGGGTTGTAATGCAGGTAAAGAATATTCACTGTGAATGAAAGAGAGTGAAGGGTAATGCTCGCTAGAGTTTTTTTTAGTTTGATGTTGTGGGTGGGTGAGGTTGGGAGGAAATGTGCTCTTGTATTGGGAGAAATTCGCGCCAAAGAGTTTTTTAGGTTTAAGTTGAGGTGTTGGGGATGGTAATGCACTTAAAGGGTTTGCCGAAGAGCTACTTGAATCAATCGGTGTTGTACTCATGGACAAAAACTGTACCATGTACTTCCTTTGTTCGCAGCACGTTTTTAAAAGGCACATGAATGTAAATTTTTTTATATATTTTGATAGAGGTTGTATTTAATGGTAAAACCGTGTTAAATGATCTTCTTATAAGAAAGGAGCTAAGCTGTGAAAAAAAACATTCATCCTCCGTACCAAGACGTGTTGTTTATCGATTCATCGACCGGAGTCAAATTTATCTGTGGATCGACTCTGCAGCCCAAAGAGCGCGAAACATTCGAAGGGAAAGAATACCCTGTTTGCCGTGTTTCTATTTCTTCCGCTTCCCATCCTTTCTACACAGGTGCTAACCAGTTTATCGACTCCGAAGGCCGTGTTGATAAGTTCCAGAAGAAATACCAGAAGAAAAAAGACGACGAAAAAGCGAAAGTTGCCGCAGCCGCTGCAGCGGAGCCGGAAGCCAAAAAGAAGAAGAAAGCTAAAAAGTCATAACCCATGGAACGTCGGATTCGCGAGCTTCTCGAACGTTTCGAGAAGGTCGAAGAGCTATTAAGCCATCCCGATGTGCTCGCGAATCAAAAACAGTATCGGGAGCTAACCCAAGAACATTCGTATCTCTCCGAGGTCAAAGAGACGTGGAGCAGAATTCAAGATGCCGAAAAGCATATTGAGGAAGATGAAAAGCTCCTCAAAGTCGAGACTGATCTTGAACTTCTCGAGATGATCCGCGGGGAAATAACGTCGTATCAGACCGCTCTTCCCAAGCTCCGCCTTAAATTAGAAAATCTTCTTGTTCCTCCCGATCCGTTTGACAGCCGCAATGTCATCATGGAAATCCGCGCCGGCACCGGCGGGGACGAAGCCGCTCTTTTTGTCGGCGACTGTGTCCGGATGTATAAATGTTATGCCGATTCCAAAAGCTGGAGATACGAGACCCTTTCAGCCGCGCCTTCAGAAAGAGGGGGATTTAAAGAGTATATCATGGTCTTTTCTGGGCCGAATGTTTTTCGGCATCTCCAATACGAAGCCGGAACCCACCGCGTCCAACGCGTCCCTGATACCGAAGCTCAAGGCAGAATTCACACTTCCGCGGTCACTTTAGCCGTGCTTCCCGAGCCGACTGATGAAGAGCAATTGGAGATCAATGAAAAAGACCTGATCATCGATACCTACCGCGCCTCTGGCGCAGGAGGGCAGCACGTTAATACCACCGATTCAGCGGTCCGCATCACCCACATTCCGACAGGGGCTGTTGTCACATGCCAAGACGAGCGGAGTCAACATAAAAATAAAGCCAAAGCGATGAAGCTTTTGGCAGCGCAGATCATCGAGGAAAAACGGCGCAAGGCCCATCACGAGATGTCGTCGCTCAGATCTTCCCAGGTTGGCTCTGGAGACCGATCGGAGCGCATCCGCACCTACAATTTCCCTCAAAATCGTGTCACCGACCACCGCATTAACCTTACGCTCTATAACCTAACTAGCGTGCTCGATGGTGATCTCGATGAGTTTACAAATGCTTTAATTGCCTATTTCCATCAGCAAAAATTGAGCGGTGATGAAAACTCTCGGTGAAATTTTAAAGCTTTCGTCGGATTTTTTGCATAAAAAAGGGATCGACAGGCCTAGAAGAGAGGTCGAAGAATTGCTCTCTTGGGTTCTCCACCTTCCAAGAATCGAACTCTACATGCAGTTCGACCGTCCTCTCATCGAGCAAGAACTCACGCAGTTGAGAGAAGCTGTCAAAAGGCGGGCGGAAGGGGAGCCGTGGCAATATATTGCCGGAGAGGTTGAATTCTTTAGTTGCCGCATCAAAGTCAACAAAGATGTTCTTATTCCTCGCCAAGAGACGGAAATCCTCGTCGATCGGATTGTTAAAGAACTTCCGGCAAGTCCTGTTGAAATCTGGGATGTCTGCACGGGATCGGGTTGCATCGGGATTGCCCTGAAGAAAAAAAGAGTCGATTGTAAGGTCATTTTATCCGACATTTCGAAAGAGGCGCTTTCGGTGGCTAAAGAAAATGCGGAGAAAAACGGCGTTGAAGTCGAGTTTTTGCAAGGCGATTTGCTGCAGCCTTTCCAAGGAAAAGCCGACATCATCGTCTGCAATCCGCCCTACATTTCAGAAAAAGAGTATGCTAACCTCGACCGCGAGGTCCGTCAGTGGGAGCCTAAGACGGCTTTGGTGGGCGGAATACAGTTTTATGAGCGGCTCTCTCACGACTTGCCTCGCTACTTGAATCCGAATGGCAAGGTTTATTTTGAAATGGGGACGGGAATGGGGCAGCAAATAAAAAATTTATTCTTAGTGGCGCCGTGGAAAACGGTGCAGATCATCCAGGACTGGTCTTCCCATGACCGATTCTTGCTTCTTGAAACTGAATAAGTTTTAGTGTAAGATTGGTCTCCAATTATTATGTTTGGAACATTAACCGAAAAATTTAGGAATTTGCTCACTCATTTAGTGGGGAAGAAGACGATATCGGAAGACAATATCTCCGATGCGGTCAGGCAGGTCCGGTTGGCTTTGCTCGACGCCGATGTGAATTTCACAGTGGTCGGAAACTTTGTCAAAAAAGTCAAAGAAAAAGCCGTCGGCGATGCGGTGATCAAGGCCGTCTCTCCCGGCGACCAATTCATCAAGATTGTCCATGATGAATTGATCGCGCTAATGGGGGCCGAAGAGGTTCCCCTGCAGTTAAATGGGCAGTTAAAAGGATCTCCATCGATCATTTTGCTGTGTGGTTTACAAGGATCGGGAAAAACAACGACTGCCGCTAAACTTGCCCATCATCTGCAAAAAAAAGAGCATCAGAAAAAAGTCTTGGTTGCGGCGTGCGACCTCCAACGGCCTGCAGCAATTGCTCAGCTCCAAACGCTCTGCCAAACGATCAATGTCCCTGTCTTTACGTTGGCTGGTCAGTCGAATCCTGTTGTTGTCTCCCAGCAAGCATTGAAAAAAGCCAAAGACGAAGGGTTTGATGTCCTGATCGTCGATACCGCAGGCCGCTTGCACATTGATCAAGAGCTGATGGATCAGCTGGCAGCGATCAAAAAAGCATTAGATCCGCAAGAGATTCTCTTTGTCGCAAACAGCACAACCGGTCAAGATGCAGTTACAACGGCAGTGGAATTTGACAAGCAAATTGCCATTACTGGAACGATCCTTACTATGCTCGATGGAACGTCGCGGGCTGGTGCCGCGATTTCGATTCGTGAAGTGACCCAAAAGCCGCTGAAGTTTGAAGGAGTCGGAGAAAAAATTGCCGACCTGCAGCCGTTCAATCCGCAGTCGATGGCCGATCGCATCTTAGGCATGGGTGACGTCGTCAACTTAGTCCGAAAGGCCAAAGAGCAGTTCGATGAAAAAGAGACAGAAAAACTCGAAGAAAAAATCAAAAAAGCCTCTTTCACCTACGACGATTACCTGCAGCAGATGGCGTCGATCAAACGAATGGGGTCCTTAAAAGGGCTTTTGAAGATGATTCCCGGCATCCCCGACCTCCCCGATCTTGATAAATCTGAAGGAGAGTTCAAAAAAGTGGAATCGATCATCTTATCGATGACGCCGAGCGAAAGATTAGAGCTTGTTGAGCTGGTCCCTTCAAGACGGTGGAGAATGGCCAAAGGTAGCGGAACCACCGTCGATGATGTGAACCGGCTCGTGAAAGGTTTCAAACGCATGAAGGATGTGATGAAACATATGCCGAAGAAAGCTTTACAAAATCCTTCTAGTTTGAAAGACTTATTTAAATAACATTGGAGTTAGAACATGGCAGTTAAAATTCGTTTACG
>DATAHB010000071.1:0-3954 GCA_036263375.1 Rhabdochlamydiaceae bacterium
GTCAACTTCAGGAATCACGGGAACGAACTGGGAAACGTCCGGTTTTTTGGTAAAGGAAGGGAAATCTTCTTGCGTTGCCGGAAGCCATGTTTGATTCCTTCCAAAACAGAGCAGTTTTCCCCGCACGATCAAATTGCCGTCTTCAACCCATAGCTCTGCGCGGTAGACACTTCCTTTTTGGGGATCGACGATTTTGCCTTTGCAATGAGAGCCCTTTTTTAGATCATAGATAAAGTCTAAACCACAATAAAACGGCCGTCCGACAATACCCGGAGCTCGATCTTGCGGCGCTTCGATGGTTTCTTCCATGGCGCCTTCTTTGTTATAAGTGCCGACAATCCGCCCGTAGTATTTATCTCGGTATTCATAAATCGCCACCAAACAACCCGGTTTGCCGGTCTTTTCATCCATTGATTTCCAAAAGCCTAGAATGCTCTCTGCGCATAGAGTCGTGCAGCAAAGAAGGAAGCAAACTATCTTCATACCTCCCTTTTTTACTTCCGTGAGAAAATTGTCAACCCTTTTTCAAGATACGGAAGAGCAAACTGCATGAAAGAATTGGGATCAGTATATTGGGATGTCAAGATCGTCTGACGCATTTCTAAAAGAGAGGCATTGCCTTTGAAGAAAAAACCCATGAGTTGTTTGAGTTTATTCACGCGTGTTCTATCAGGAATCTCTTCTGGCACAGAATCTTGGTAGACCTGAAAGTACCGCATGAGATCATCCCACTTCGGAACATACTGCACTCCTGCGTAATGGGCCTTGATTTGATGGAAGATGAACGGATTGATAATGCTGCCTCTTCCAATCATGAGGGCATCACAGCCGGTATGCGCAAGCATTTTAAGCGCATCGGCAACCGTGAGGATATCGCCATTGCCGACAACAGGAATAGTTAAAAGAGCTTTAGCCTCTGCGATCAAATCCCAATTGGCTGGTGGGCCATACCCATCGGCCTTCGTCCGCGGATGGAGCGTGAGATACCGAATACCACTCTCCTGCGCAGCAAGTAAGTTTTCCTTAAAAAGCGACGTGTCATCGAAGCCTGATCGCATCTTCAATGTGACAGGGATTGAAACGGCCCGCACAATCGATTTAGCGACTTCATGGAGAAAAGCAGGCTCTTTGAGCAAGCTCGAACCGGCACCTTTTCCCGTCACGGTATTGGAAGGGCAACCACAATTTAAATCGATACGGGGAGCGCCTTTCTTTTCCATCTCTTTTGCCATAGCGGCCATGAGATCGAGCTCCGATCCCATAAGCTGCGCAGCAAGCGGAATCGGAGCGATTTCATGCGGTGTATATTCCCGGGCTAAACTCTCAATGTGAGCCTGACGGGGCACACGAAGAAAATCTCGGACGGCTTCATCAAATCCCCCGATCGAGGCCATCGCTTTCCGAAAAGACCTATCGCCAACCCCTTCCATTGGAGCCAGCTGAAGATAGGGGCAGCCATGCGGGCCTTTCGGAAGGAGCGTCATTTGACTAATTGTTGGACTTCTTCTTGAAGTTTTTTACTCAGCTCAGCACTGACAAGCTTGCCTTTCTCATCAAACGCTTTGTAAGCCTCTGGAACGGTAACTTGCGCCTGAATTACAGTGCCGCCCATCGCCTCAAGAATGGAACGGAGATGAACGAGAGCTCTTGCTCCACCGGCTGGCCCGGGAGATGCGCTCATGATTGCAATTTTCTTACCCTTATAAGGCCCGGGTGAGTAATCCCCTTTTTCATCATGCGATGTCCAATCGATCGCATTTTTTAAAAGACCGGGGATCGAGGCGTTATATTCAGGCGACGCGATCATGATTGCATCATTTTGCAGTATCAGGTCGCGGAGCTTTTTTGCATTCACCGGAAGCCCTTGTTTAGCTTCGAGATCGGCATTATAAAAAGGCATGGCATAATCGGAGAGATCGATGACAGTGACCTTCGCGCCTTGTTGACGCGCTGTTTCTGCAGCCAGCAAGATCAGCTTTTTGTTGTAGGAGTCTTTCCGTATACTTCCGGCAAATGCCAGAACTTTGACCTCCGCCATCAGCGGCATGATAAAGATTAAACAAGCTAGTAAGAGTTTTTTGAACATAAGGATCCTCTATGATTTAAAATTGAAGTCCTTCAAGGGTATCAGAGTGGAATAAAAAACTGAAGATTAAGACAAGCCTTCTCCAAGTAGGCGATTCGGATGGATACTCAACAAAAACTCTTCCGCAGGAACACATAGAATACGATTCTGAAGTATTTTTTTGTCGCCTCGATAGATAAAAAGTTGTTGACTTTCGGGGTAGTCCTCTCGAAAAGACTCCAAACCTTTAGTATCCCACAAAGAAATTTTTGCCGTATTTTTGACCTCAATTGCCCAAAACCCTTTTGGGCCATAGACCACAAAATCGACTTCTACGCCCCCTCTTGTTCGCCAAAAAGAAAGCTGCCATGTATCTGGCTGCTGATCAATCCAAGCACGCAGATGTTCTGCGATCATTCCTTCTAAACCCGATCCTTGCATTTCTTCAGGCCGATCCATTGGCCCTATCGATCTTAATGAATGATAGACTCCGACATCGAATAAATAAAATTTGGGATGTGAGATTAAAGCTCTTTGGGCACGACGAGTAAAAACTGGCAGAGTAAAAGACAGGAGAAGATCTTCTAAAATTTGTAAATAATTCTCGACGGTTTTGCGGCTGATCTCACATTCCCGGGCAATATTGGCTGTATTGAGCAACTGCCCATGAGAAAAACTAACAATTTCTAAAAAGCGGGCAAAGTGTCCAATTTGACGAACAATCCCTTCATTTTGCACCTCTTCTTTGAGATAAAGAGCTGCATATGTTTCTAAAGCGCCTTTTCGATCGCGTGATTCAAGCACTAAGGGTAGTAGTCCAAATGTGAGACATTCTTCTAACGAGAAGTCTGATCCTAATTCCCCCGCCATAAAAGGATGCATTTTTTTAAGTAGCGCTCTACCAGCTAATAAATCGACACCCACGCGCTTTAATTTACGGGCGCTTGATCCGGTGAGAATAAATTGATACCCTTTTTTTTCTTCAATAAGGGCATGAATCAAAGACAATAATTCAGGGACTTTTTGTATTTCATCAATCACAATGACTTTTTTATCCGGATGCAAATCCAGCGTTTCTCGCAGGCGTTCAGGAAAAGCGCTATAATGCCTCAGCTCTTGAGGCTCTAGCAAGTCGATCCACAAAGCCTGGGGATAACGACGACGTATCCATGTCGATTTACCTGTTCCCCGGGGACCAAATAGAAAGTAACTCTCCTCTTTAGGCGGTTCAAAAAAACGTTGAATATACCTCATTCTGCAACCATCAATGCCATTTTGAGGCTCATTATGGCACAATAGGTGGCATTTTGTGTATATATTTTTATAAATGCCTCTAAATAAGCCAGTTATATAAATAAATAGGTCCCTATCCTATTTACCTGCTAAAATACTCCCATGACCCTGCTCCTAAACTGCCAAGCTCTCTCCAAGTCTTTTGGCCCCCGCACCCTTTTCGAAGGGCTCTGCTTTAGTATTTTTACCCAGCAGCGTGTCGGCCTCATCGGGCCCAACGGCGCTGGCAAGTCAACTCTGCTCAAAATGCTCGCAGGATATGAAAAACCCACTGAAGGGATCATCTCCTCTAAACGTGGGTTAAAAATCGGCTACGTCCCCCAATCGTGCGAATTTCCCGACATCTCTCCCGAAGCTGTCCTCCATGACACTCTGAAAGACGACCAGCGGCCCGATTATGAAAAAGATGTCTTAGTTCAAACACTGCTGAGCAAGCTCGGCTTCAAGGGAAATGAAACATCCGCTCATCGATTGTCTGGCGGGTGGAAAAAACGGCTCAGCATTGCGAAGGCGGTCATCCTCGCTCCCGATCTTCTCCTCTTGGATGAACCGACCAACCATCTCGATCTCGAAGGAATCTTCTGGCTGGAAAAATT
>DATAHB010000072.1:0-22616 GCA_036263375.1 Rhabdochlamydiaceae bacterium
TAAAGGCAATCTAAACCTTGCCGGCTGCACAGGCCTTACAGCGCTCCCAGAGGGATTAACTGTTCATGGCGATCTAAACCTTAATAACTGCACAGGCTTTACAGCGCTCCCAGAGGGATTAACTGTTAAAGGCAATCTAAACCTTTCCTACTGCACAGGCCTTACAGCGCTCTCAATGGGATTAACTGTTAAAGGCGATCTAGACCTTTCCTGCTGCACAGGCCTTACAGCGCTCCCGGAGGGATTAACTGTTCATGGCGATCTATACCTTTCCTACTGCAGAGGCCTTACAGCGCTCCCAAACTGGATTACAACTTTAGGGCCGCGGGCCGATGGAAATATACGACACATCTATCTAGATGGAATAGGTCTTTCTGAAGCCCTTCTCAATAGACTTCGTGAAACACCTGCTCTCGGCATCTTCCTCTTTTCCAACGCAGCCGCAGTGCCAACACAAATATTCCCTAATCTAGATGCTGCTCTCACGTTTTGGGTACAGGCAACCGGTAATGCAACGCTTGCCAACCCGCCTATTACCATAGCCTCGGCTACGGCTCTTGGTAACGTCCTTCGCTTCCTTAGCCGACTTACCGAAACAGCCGAGTATAAAAATTCCCAAGCACGGCCCGTGCTGGCTCAGCGAGTTATCGAGGCTTTTAGCTTGATGGCAGAAGACGAGTCTATCAAAGGTAGGGCTCTTGACCTTATTCGCGAAGGTCTTGCCTCTTGCGATGATCGGATTATCTCTGCATTAGAAGAGATCGAATTAATGGTGCTCTTGCACCAGATTGAGAATACGCCTCATACAGAAGCTCAGCTTAAGGAGTTGGGAAAAAGCTTCCTGCTTTTAGAGATGGTGAATGAAAAAGCAAGAGCCCATAAAAACACCCTGACATGGGTCGATGAGATCGAAATTTATCTGGCCTTCCAAATCGGGCTTGCCGAAAGACTTAACCTTCCCGTGAAAACGCGGAATATGATTTTTAGAAGGTGCGCTCAAGTCACGGATCAGCAGATCAGCCAAGCCGGAGATGCGGTGGTCAAGGAATGCACCGAAGAGAAGTTAAATGACTTCTTAAAGAGTTGGAGTCCATGGATAGCGCATCAAAGGAAAAACGGACCTGTTCCGGCTTATGAAGAGTTGCCTGTTGTCAGTCGAAAATTGGAGAAAGGTGAGGTCTGTCCATTTACCCAGGAGATTCCGGAAAAACCTGTCCTCTGTGGCAAGGCTGTGTATGAGTACGGGGCTCTTATACATTGTTATCGAGCAAGTGGAATAAATCCTATAGATCGATCTACAATAGATCTGAAGACGCTAATACGCGTCGTGTTTTCGGAAGGCTAAGAGCTGGTCTCTAACCAAAAAATCTGGTTCTAAAAACTCAACGTGGACAAATGAGGGCGCCGCCTAAGCAGACAGGACCGTCGTAAAAGACGATGGCTTGGCGTGGAGTGATAGCGCGTTGAGGCAGGGGAAAAGAGACAAAGAGCCTGTCATTATTTGGGTCTCCTTCAATTTTTTCAATTAAACATTCTTGATCGGTTTGACGGTAGCGGATTTTCGAAGTGCAGCGGAAAGGGGCTTCCGGAGCCACTCCGCTGACCCAGCTGGCTTCTGTTGCAGTGAGAACGGTGTTGTAGAGGGCCGGATGGTCATCGCCTTGTTCGACATAGACGATGTTGCGGGCGATGTCTTTATCGACCACAAACCACGCCTGACCAGGGCCGCCGATCCTGAGGCCCTTACGCTGGCCAATGGTATAGAAGGCAGCACCTTGATGGGTGCCGACGGCCTGGCCTGCGAGGGTTTCAAAACGACCTTCTTGATAGGGGATGTACTCACTGATGAAGTCGCGGAATTTTCTTTCGCCAATGAAACAAATGCCGGTGCTGTCTTTTTTTTCAGCGGTGGAAAGGCCGTGGGCCTTGGCAATCTGGCGCACTTGGTCTTTTTTGAGGTGGCCGATGGGGAATAACACTTTTTCCAAAATTTCTTTTTTGAGGGTGTAAAGAAAGTAGGTCTGATCTTTGTCTTGATCGATGCTTCTCATGAGCTGGCCGTTTTTGGTTTGAGCATAGTGTCCAGTGGCGAGATAGTCAGCGCCCAGTTCCATTGCTTTTTCAAAGAACACTTTAAATTTGATTTCACGGTTGCAGAGGATATCGGGATTAGGTGTATAGCCAAGTTTGAGTTCGCGGATGAAATGAGAAAAGACTGTGTCCATGTATTCCGTTGCAAAATTAATCGTATAGTACGGAATATCGATGGTAGTGCAAACGCGGACGACATCGTCGTAATCTTGAGAAGCTGTGCAAGTGCCGTCTTTATCTTCCCAGTTTCTCATGAAAAGGCCGATGACGTCATACCCTTGTTGTTTAAGCAGGAGGGCAGAGACGGAGGAATCGACCCCACCAGACATGCCAACGACAACTTTTTTCTTTTTTTCCATGGAAACATTTTACCTGAAATGGGGAGATTCTGCTAGGCTGATAAAAATTTATTTAAAAAAGGTTTTTCTAGGTTTTTTGTAATTGTGATAGACTTGCTTTCCCATGAAAAAAGTCATTGTTAAAATGGTTTTGTTTGCGGCCTGTTTTATCGGGCTTTACTATTTTTGCGAGTCTCAGACTAAAGGTTTTAGGCTGCAAGAGATCTTGAGCGATATCCCGAATAATCCAGCGTGGGAAGTCGATCCTTTGCCGACCGAGCAGCGAAAGGACGTGGTCCAGAGGCTCGATCAAACATTTCGGTATTTGGGATCGGGGTGCCAATCGCACGCCTTTTTGGGAGATGATGGAAAGACGGTCTTGAAGTTCTTCCGGCATAACGATGTGAGTTTGATGAGAATCTTGCAAAAATTTTCAGCTGAAAAATGGCTTTGGACTTTCACGAAAAAATACGATCCTGCGGGAGTTTTGGACAGCTGCAAGCTTGCCTATGTCGATTTGAAGGATCAAACGGCCATTTCTTACTTGCATTTCAATAAGACGAGGGATTTGTTCAAGCCGGTCTTGTTAGTCGATCGTAGCGAGGTCGCTCACGTAGTAGAGCTAGATAAGACGGAATTCATGGTCCAGGAGTATTGCGAACTTGCTACCCATCGAATTGCAGCGAAGATGAAACAGGACGATAGCGAAGGTGCCAAGAAAGCCATTCAAGCGCTTTTTGTGGCGATTAGAGATTGGAGTCGGCAAGGGGTCCATATTGAAAATCCGGCACTCAAACGAAACATTGGGTTTTGCGGGGACAAGGTGATCATGTTTGATGTCGGATCGCTTCGAAAAGAGACTGCGGAAATGTCGCCCGAGCAAATTCAGCGGGAAGTCAAACACGTCTCCCGGGCGTTAGGCAGATGGATCAATAAAAAATATCCGGAGCTTACACCTTGTTTCCAAGAAGAACTTACTTCTTGGACTCCGTCGTCGCTAAATTCGGTTTTGCATCCGGGGCTGCAATCTCTTGCTCGATAAAGACAATTTTATTGTCTTCAAGGGTGGCAAGATAAGCGCAGGCCTTGTCGGGATTGAGCAGCAGCTTTTCAGCCAGCGGATCTTCGAGATAAGTCTCGATCACGCGGCGAATCGGCCGAGCGCCCATGGTAGGATCGTATCCTTTGTCGGCCAAGAAGTCTTTGGCTTTTTGGTCGAGGTTAAGGATGATGTGCTTTCGGGAGAGGCGGGCTTTGACTTTTGAGACTTCGAGATCGATGATCTGTGGCAGATGGTGGATACGGTCCAGCGGTCTGAAGATGACAATGCCATCAAGGCGGTTAAGAAACTCTGGCTTGAAGTGTTTCTTGACAGACGTTTCGATCGCTTCTTGCATCTTTTTGTAATCCAAGATGGCTTCTTGCGCGGCAAATCCGACTTCCGTTTGACGGCGGATTAAATCGGCGCCGAGGTTTGAAGTCATGATGATAATCGTATTGCGGAAGTCGATCTTGCGTCCGAACGAATCTGTGAGCCTTCCTTCTTCCAGCACCTGGAGAAGGAGGTTCATGACATCCGGATGGGCTTTTTCGATCTCATCGAAGAGAACAACGCAATACGGGCGCTGCCGGACTTGCTCGGTGAGCTGGCCACCTTCTTCGTAACCCACGTATCCCGGAGGCGATCCTGTCATGCGGCTGACAGCGAATTTCTCCATGTATTCTGACATGTCGACTTGGATCAGGGCATCTTCGCCGCCAAATAAGTTGATGGCGAGCTGTTTTGCTAGAAGTGTTTTTCCAACGCCTGTCGGTCCTAAGAAGAGGAAAGCGCCGATCGGACGGTTCGGGTCTTTAATATCAGCACGACTGCGGCGGATCGCTTTGCAGACGGTGCTGACGGCATCATCTTGTCCAATGATCGATTTTTTGAGGATCTCTTCCATTTTGAGGACTTTCTCGGTCTCGCCTTCCGTTAAGCGGGTCAGAGGAATACCTGTTTGTTTAGAAATGATGGCGGCAATCTCTTCTTCATCGACGATCACTTGGTGTTCTTCTTTCGAACTTTCCCATTGAGAGATCATCGTTTGCAGCTGCTCCCGGAGCGTTTTCTCATTGTCACGCAGTTTTGCGGCCTTTTCGTACTCTTGCTGGGAGATCGCATCCTCTTTAGCGAGTCGGACTTCTTCAATCTCGGTTTCAAATTTGGAAAGATTTTGCGGCTCATGCATTGAAGCAATGCGGGCTTTTGCCCCGGCTTCGTCCATCAGGTCGATCGCTTTATCCGGCAGGAACCTTCCGGCGATATACCGATCGGAGAGCTTGACGGCATTTTCGATCGCCGCATCGGTGTATTTACAGTGGTGATGCTCTTCGTATTTCGCCTGCAGACCGTGGAGGATCTGGATGCTGTCATCGATCGAAGGGGGAGCAACCAAGATTTTTTGGAAACGGCGCTCTAAAGCAGCGTCTTTCTCGATTTTTTTTCGGTATTCATCGATTGTGGTTGCACCGATACACTGAATTTCTCCGCGGGAAAGGGCCGGTTTTAAGATGTTGGAAGCGTCGATTGCGCCTTCGGCAGCTCCTGCTCCGACAATCGTGTGGAGCTCGTCGATGAAGAGGAGGATGTTGCCGTTCTTTTTGATCTCATCCATAACGGCTTTGATCCGCTCTTCGAACTGGCCGCGGTATTTCGTTCCGGCGATCATCAGCGTTAAATCGAGAGCAATCAGTTTTTTCTTTGCTAAGTTATCGGGGACTTCACCACGGACAATGGCTTGTGCAAGCCCTTCCACAATGGCGGTTTTTCCCACACCGGCTTCTCCGATTAAAACCGGGTTGTTTTTACGCCGTCTGCAGAGGATGAGAATGAGCCGTTCAACCTCTTCTTTACGGCCGATCACGGGATCGAGTTTTCCTTCTCGGTAGAGTTCTGTTAGATCATGGCCGTAGGCTTTGAGCGCCGGCATTTTGTCGGGGATTTGCGATCCTTTGTCTTGTGGCTTTTGAGGTGAGCTTCCAGGAGGTCCAGGAGGTGGAGGGGTCTGGCCACCCATGCCCATCGGCGGGAGTTGGAGATTGAAGGTTTCGAGTTCTTTTAAGACTTCGCGGCGGATATCTTTCAAACTGATATTGAGATTTTCAAGGACCTGAGCGGCAACGCCATCGGTTTGTCTTAAGAGGGCAAGGAGTAGGTGTTCGGTGCCGACATAGTTATGGTTGAGGCTGGCGGCTTCTTCATTCGCAAATTCGAAGACTTTTTTCACTTTGGCCGTCAGAGCAGGGTCGCCATAGACTTGGATCTCAGGTCCGAAGCCAACGAGCCGTTCGACTTCTTGGCGAACTGTCTCATAATCGAGGTTGAAATTGCGCATGACGTTGACGGCGATTCCCTGCCCAAGCTTGAGCAGTCCTAAGAGGACATGTTCCGTCCCTAAGTAGTTGTGGTTCATGCGCTGAGCCTCTTTCTTGGCCAGCTTGATGACTTGTTTTGCGCGATTGGTAAACTTGTCGAACATAACTACCTTTTGTTGGGAGAGGCAACGACTCGCCCCCGCTGTTGATTGTAGGTGCTTTGTTCTTTTATTTGCAAATTTGGGGGATGAATATCAAGTAAAATCTTTAAATGAAGCTTCCCACCCTTAAAATAAGGTGAGCAGTAGAAAGCTTGATAATCTGGTAAAGATTAAGCTGTGCTGATAGAGCCGCTAAAGCTGTGTTAAAAAAAGTTTTTTTACACAGTTTTAGGTAGTGGACAATTTCTGCGCCAAAGAGCAAAGCAAAAAAAGTCTGATCAATTTTTGATCGGAGGGGTATAGGCAAAGGCTTTCTCGAGATAAGGAAGCGATATGACAAAGGCACAGCCGGCCACCAGGCCCAAAATTTGAGTAGCACAGTAATCTATGGCATCTAAATAGCCTCTGGTATAGCCTTTGGTGCATAGATCAACATTTTTGTGATCGAGCCACTTTAGATAAATGTACTCACCAGCCCATCCAATTGCGATGATTGGAAGAGCGGCTTTTAAGATTTTGTCAGAGAGAAGTAGGTTAAAAAAATTTTGATATATGCCAGCAGTGCAAGTATGAAAAGTGGTAGGAATATCCACGTTCTCTCTTCGTTATAAGGCAAATTATACCAAAATAATGCGCCGAATGTCAAACCTCTAAAAAGTTAATGCCAAAAAATCAAAAAATCTAATTTACATAGCACTTCTTCCCAATTAAAAG
Source organism: Rhabdochlamydiaceae bacterium (assembly GCA_036263375.1). Lineage (GTDB taxonomy): Bacteria > Chlamydiota > Chlamydiia > Chlamydiales > Rhabdochlamydiaceae > PALSA-1444. The sequence continues at coordinate 6,662 of DATAHB010000072.1, forward strand.
CCCTCGCTGTAGAATGTCTGAAATGTCTTGGAATATTTTAGAAACAAAAGCAGCCTCCGCAGAAGAAAACATGCAACTGGATGCCAGATTGTTGGAAAATTTAGAAGGGCAAGAGCGGTCGATTCTCCATCTTTATGAATGGGAACGAGAGAGCGCCACATTCGGGTATTTTGTCAGGCCCGAGGATCTTTTGGACCTAGCAGAAGTGAAGAAAAGGGGATTGGATCTAGCTAGGAGGCCGACAGGAGGGGGAGTGGTTTTCCATTTGTGGGACCTCGCATTTTCAGTGCTTGTTCCTTCCAAATCAAAGTTGTTTTCAACTAACACGCTGGATAACTATAATTTAGTGAACCGGCTTGTCAAAGAGGTTGTGAAGGAATTCATTTGTGTTTCGGAAGAGATTGGATTGACGCCGGAAGATGCACCCTTTCAAGACGAGACCTGCACACATTTTTGCATGGCGCGGCCGACCAAATACGATGTGATGCTGCAGGGAAAAAAAATCGCCGGAGCGGCCCAACGGAAGACCAAAGATGGGTTTTTGCATCAGGGGACGATTGCTCTCCTTCGCCCTGATCCGGAGTTATTAGGAGCCGTGCTTCCCTCGGAAGCCGTCAGAGATGCGATGATGCAAACGACTTTTCCGCTATTAAAAGAGGCGAAAGAGTTGCAAGAGGGACGCAGAGAGTTGTGTGAACATTTAAAGAGACATTTTACAAAACTATGAAGTCAGCGATCAATCCAAAAAGAGATGAAAATTATCCCGAATGGTACCAAGAGGTGATGAAGGCAGCCGATCTTGCCGAGCATTCGGCTGTTCGCGGCTGCATGGTGATCAAGCCGTGGGGATATTCGATCTGGGAGAACATGCAAAAAGTTCTCGACCACAAGTTCAAAGAGACCGGCCACCAAAATGCCTATTTTCCGTTGTTTATTCCGCTGAGTTATCTACAGAAAGAAGCTGAACATGTAGAGGGTTTTGCCAAAGAGTGCGCCGTCGTCACGCATCATCGATTAGAGACTAAAGATGGTAAATTGGTGCCCGCTGGGCCGTTAGAAGAGCCGCTCATTGTTCGCCCGACATCCGAGACCATTATCGGAGAGTCTTTTTCGAAATGGATTACTTCTTACCGCGATCTGCCGTTGCTCATCAACCAATGGTGCAATGTCGTGCGGTGGGAAATGAGAACGCGTCTCTTTTTAAGAACGACAGAGTTTTTATGGCAGGAAGGGCATACCGCTCATGCGACTGCGGAGGAAGCGCTTGAAGAGACGATGCGCATGCTCAATGTCTACGAAGAATTTGCTAGAAAAACACTCGCGATCCCGGTCATCCGGGGACAAAAAACACCAACTGAGAGGTTTCCAGGGGCCGTTTCAACCTACTGCATCGAAGCGATGATGCAAGACAGAAAAGCGCTCCAGATGGGAACCTCCCACTTCTTAGGACAGAATTTTGCTAAATCTTCTGAAATCAAATTCCAAAATCAAAGCGGCGAAATGGCCTATGCGTGGACGACATCATGGGGTTCGACGACCCGTATGATCGGCGCGCTGATTATGACCCATAGCGATGATGACGGATTGGTTCTTCCTCCGAAAATTGCATCTAGCCATATCGTGATTATCCCGATTATCCATAAAGAAGAGAGCCGCGCAGAAGTGCTTGGCTGCTGCCATAGTTTGGCAGGGGAGCTCAGGCATGTGCTCTTCGATGGAAAGCCGCTTGTTGTGATCGTCGATGAGCGGGAACTACGCAGTGGGGAAAAAACCTGGAATTGGATCAAGAAAGGCGTGCCTATCCGGATTGAAGTCGGCCCCAGAGATATTATGAGTGATTCTTTCCCTGTGGCCCGTCGAGACAAAGGTCATAAAGAGACAACGCCTCTATCGCGAGGACATTTAGTAGCTAAGGTCGCCGATATCCTGGAAGATATTCAAAACAACCTCTATCAAAAAGCGGTCAGCTTCCGGAACTCGCATACGAAGAAAATTGATCGGAAAGAAGATTTTTACAGTTATTTTACTCCAGCAAGCAAAGATCAGCCTGAGATCCATGGTGGATTTGCTTTAGCACACTGGTGTGGTGATCCTGCCGTGGAGGAGCAACTTAAAAACGACTTGAGCGTTACGATTCGGTGTATCCCGATCGATAGTGAAATAGAAGAGGGGATTTGTCCTTTCACCGGCAAAAAAAGCGCTCAGCGTGTAATCTATGCAAAATCTTATTAAAGGCATCGTATGATGAATTTCTTGCGCAAGCATCAGAAGAAAACGTTAATGATCGTCACGGTGATGATCATTGCCTCATTTACCTTTTTCGGCACGTCTGCCACGTTAAACAGCCGAGATATTTCGGATAAAAAAGTGGCAGAGGCCCTCGATGGTTCTCCCATCATGCAGCGGGAGCTGGAGGCAATGGTCAGGTTTTTGACCATGGGATCGCATGAGATGCTCAAAAATGATCTCATGTCGACAGGGCTCACGACGATTTTAGCAGAGCGTTACTTCGAAACGGTGAAAGGGGATTTTGAAGAAAAGCTCGATAAAGCAAGGCGGTATGCTCCTTATGCTCACCCGCAAGCTCCCTTTTTAAGCGCAGAACAAGCGTGGAACATGTATGGCTCGGAGATACCACGTCTTCTTGAAGAATTAAAAAAAGGGGATGTCTCTCCCAAGACGTTTGCGGCCTATTGTAATCTCTATATGAGCCAAGTTGAGTTTCCTCCAGAACTTCTCCGGCGTGTCTTGCTTATGCAGCAGCAACAGTTCAAATGGATTTCTCCCGATGATAATCTCTACAATCCAAAACATTTAGCGCTCTTTGGATATGAGTCATTCGAAGAATGGTTTGGGTCTCGCTTTACAGAAGTGTTAGGAAGGTTTCTTTTCAATGCAGCCGCGATTGCCGAGAAGAAAGGATATAAAGTCTCCATTGATGAATCCCGAGCAGATCTTCTGCAAACGGCTCTTCAGACGGTGCGTTCATCAAAGCTCAAGGCAACTTTTGCAGAAGCGGGTGAATTCTTAAGGTTCCAAATGCAAATGGCCGGTATTGATGAGTCGCAGGCTGTCAAAGTCTGGAGAAAAGTGATGCTGGTTCATCGGCTTTTCAATGAAGTCGGACAAAGTGTTTTCGTCGATCCTCTCAGCTATCGGCAGTTTGCCGCGTTTGCTGAAGAAAGCGCGACTGTCGAAGTCTATCAATTGCCGAACGTTTTAAGACTGGGTGATTTTAGGTCTCTTCTTAAACTCCAATATTATCTCGAAGCAGTTTCTCCTAAAGCAAAAAAATTGGCCGATCTTCCAAGGCAATTTCTCTCTCCGGAAGAAGTCGAGAAAAAAGTGCCCGAGCTTGTGATCAGCCGTTATGAACTTGACGTCGCTAAAGTGACAAAAGAAGAGATCGGCAGTCGTTTAACTTTGAAAGAAACTTGGGATTTTGAGGCGAGTGATGCTGGCTGGCAAAAACTTACTACAGAGTATCCGATTCTTTCAAAAACACAAGGAGCAACACGAGAAGAGCGGTACGCCGCTCTTGAAGCAGTCGATCCAAACATGCGGTTGAAAATCGATCGGTTTGCCCGGTCCTGCCTGATCAATCAACATCCGGAATGGATCGAAGAGGCGCTTCTAAAAGCCTCCAGTCAAAAACAAAAAGTTGCTCTCCGCAGCCGCGGCCATGCCGCTCCTTTTGATGACATTGAAGATACCGCTAAGTTGCGTGCATATTTGGAAAAAGCTAAAGTAGGCGAGCCTGGCCCTTTCTTCTCTCAAAATGGACAGACGTATTACCGCATTGTTGTTTGGAATAAACCAGCAGCTAAAGAAGTTATGACGTTCCAAGAAGCGTTAGAAAATGACTGGCTAGGTCAGCTGCTGGATGAAAAACTGCAAACAGCATATGCCGATGTTCGTAAGATGGATCCAGAAAGCTTCAAATTGCCAAACGGCTCTTGGAAAGCATACTCCGATGTCAGAGACCGTGTCGGAGCGTTAGTCTACGCCGATGTGCTGAATCAAATTTCCGATGAAGAGCTTATCTTAGAGCGGTATCCGGGCCGTCGGTTTGCCATCTGGATGCAAAATGCCCGGAAAACCATCAAAGAAAAAGGGAACGAATCTCCCTTCCTTAAAACGACCGGCCAGCCGCTGGTGGATCAGTGGGCGCTGGTTCAACAGACAAAAGAGATTAAACGGAGTGATTCAACGTCGCTTCCTAAGACAGAAATGTTCAACGTCACAGAAGGAAAATGGTCAAAAGTGTCCATTCCTCAAAATGGTGATGTCGCATTTTATCGTCTGATTAAAAAAGGCGTTGCTGAAGCTGCCATTCAAGAAAAAGTGATTGAAGGACAAAAACTGCTTGGCATGGATGCTAAGCGCGTGCTCATGCATCAGATTCTTTTGCAAATGGACGATTATGGTTCTAGGTGAAAAATTTCCTCCCATCGCCCCTGTTCATTTTTTTCGCACCTGTGCTGAGATCAAATACGGGAAGGAAATCAAACGGAAGCTGTTTGGGAAGGGGTATCAACTTCCCGATACCTCTTCATTTTTGGGAGAAGACCATTTTGCCGATGTTGCGCTAGCCTGGCATGAAGAAGGGCTGCAGGTACAAGCCCAAGTCCACCAAAAATTCGAAGGAGCCTCTTATCCGAAATTCGATGAAGGGGATGCCATCGAGCTTTTTATTGATACCCGCGATTTGAAAGAAGCAGGCTTTCCGACAAAGTTTTGTCATCACTTTCTCATTCTCCCGCAAGAAGTTCAAGGCGTCCGCGCCTTAGAGTTGACACGTTTCCGTAATGAAGATACGCATCCGCTGTGCGAGCCCAATCAAATCGATGTCGAGGCAGAAATGACGTCCCGCGATTATAACCTCAAAATCAGCTTGCCAGCCGAAATCCTTCACGGTTATGATCCAAAGGCATTTGATAAACTGGGTTTTACGTACTGCATCCACCGTCCCAAACGAGAGTCGCAACATTTTGCTGTGTCATCTAAGTACGTCCAGATTGCGCAGCATCCATCACTGTGGGCTACGTGTAAATTAAGACCTTATGCATAAGAGGGAATGATGTACTTTACAGACTCGCATGAATGGATCAGAGTCGAAGACGGTTTGGGAACGGTCGGGGTCACTGCGCATGCCAAAAATGAGCTCGGAGAGATTGTCTACCTCGAGCTGCCAGAAATCGGCCGTCAAGTTAAGGCCGGCGAAGAAGTCGTGATTTTAGAATCGACGAAGGCCGCAGCAGATATTTATACTCCCGTCTCCGGCGAGATCGTCGCCGTTAATGAGACGGTCCGTGCTGCACCCGACCTACTTAATCAATCTCCCGAAGAAAGCGGTTGGCTGTTTAAAATTCGGCTTTCTAACCCTCAGGAACTGGGGTTCCTTATGACCAGAAGCGCTTATCAGCAACTCGTCGACTCATGAAAAAATATTGGGTGCAAGTTTTTATTTTTGCACTTCTCTTTTTTGCTATTTATGCGCTCCGTCATCACCTGGTCGCAGCTGTGTTGGAATATGCCATCAAACGGACAACGGGAAATCCTGTTTCTTATCAAATGCGTAGCTCGGAAAGTGGCAAGCTCATCTATGAAGGGTTCTCGCTAGGAGAGCAGCTTCATGTCAAGGAAGCCGCTTTTGAATTTGAATTTCATCTCTTTCCTTTTTCTATTGATGCCGCTGTCCATTTAGATGCTCCTACTGTCCAATTCAATGAGGAAGAGACCAATCTGGCTTTTTTACTTCCATCCAAATTCTGGATAGTCAAACTCGATATTGAGAAGGGGCTTTTGGTTTCAGGGGAAAAAAGCATCTGCTGCTTTGAGTTTGCCAGCGGGCTTGCAAAAGAAGAGATCGGAAAACTCTCCGTTTATCAAGAAGAGGGATCGTCGCTTTTTACCTGCGGGCTCAATTACCGCGCAGGAAGCCTCGCCGCTGATTTCCGGATGAATGACGCGCCGATTGATCAAGCACTTCCTCTGATCTCGCTCTTTACTCCACTCCCTGCTTGGAAAACAGTCGAAGGAACAGCTTCTGCTTTCATTCAGGGGAGTATCGATGTCGATCAAATCACTTTTCTCCAAGGACGGATTGCCCTGCAAGATATCCGTTTGGAATCCGACGAAATCATAGTTGCTGCTGACAGAGCAACATCGACAATCGATTTTCAAGGCGAGTTTGAAAATTTTTTCCTGGACACCGATTTCAAGGGAGTCAATTGCTTCTGGAAAGATCTAGAAGTGCTTCATGGAGAAGGATCGATTGTCTTCAAACCCAAAGAATCTCCGGTTTTCGAAGCCCATGCCACTGTCCATATCGGCGATCTTGAAGGGCGAGCAGATCTTATCGGAAGAGGTCAAATCAACGATGGCCGGACCCTATTCCTTGAAGGGACTCTCGATTATGTCACAGCAAGCAATCCGTTAAAACTCGATTTCTCGTGGGTTGACGACGGTAAAGATCAGGTGTTTCAAACCCAGATCCGCAATCTGGGCAAAGAGATTTTAGGACTGCTGCCCTACCGGATTAAACAGGGAAGTTTGGATGGGCAAGCGACAGCCTACTTACAGCAGCGGATCTTCCAGCGCCTTCAGCTTGATCAGATCAAGATCGATCATTTGGAAATCGATCATTTCACAGTTCAAGAAACTAAGCTACAAGGCTCCGTCAATCTTCAGTCTGGAGATATCGAAGAGCTTCTCATTCAGGCCCAGGATGTCGTAGGAGAGATCAGAGGCTATAAAATCACCTCAGGTCAAGGGACAATTGCCATTAAAGCGAGTCAATTTGACCCGAGCTCTGCCTTCGGGAAGATCGACGGTATTCCATTTGCTGTCCAATTTCAGGGCCCTTTTTCTGCTTTCCATGCGACGGCACAACTCTCTGCCGGCGCTTCCGAATGGTTGCAACTCCCTAAAAATCCCGACGAACCACCACTCTCTTTAGATCTCGTCCTTGATCGGAAAGGTAGCGACATGCAAATCGCCGGAGCATTGATCTGTCTAGAAGATGTCGTTCAGGTTACCGCTCAAGCCAATCTCTCTAATGCTGTGGTCAAAGGCGTTTTCCAAACGGCTCGCCTCCAGCCAACCTTCTACGGCCCTTTATTGAAAATCTTTGCTCCCGACCTCAAGGTTCAAGGAGATCTGGCTTTCCGAGGACAGTTTTCTGAAAAAACCATCGATTTCCTTGCCACCCTTGAAGATGCGATCATCACTTCCCCAGATTTTCAGCTTAGCGTCTTAGGGCAAAGCAAAGAAATCCACTATCGGTACGATTTTTTAGAGAAACGGGGGATTGGAAAAGGAAAACTCTCTCCGCTTCTTCTCTCATCGCCTAAACTTGCCCGATCCATCTCCATTTCAGGCGGGGATCTAATTTTTGACCGCAATGGTGCAGATGGAAATTATCGCTTGAATACGCTTCTCGAAGGAATTGAAGGGCAGCTCATGCCTAAAATGAACATCAAAAAAGGGTCTTGCTCTCTTGCCTTTGATTCGCTGGAAAACCAGCTTGTCTTGCAAAATATCAAAAGCATTCTCTGCGATGATCTGACGTTTTTTGCTCAAGAGATCCGCTGCAAACAAAAAGCGTGGGAGTTCGATGCTGCTTTAGATCGTGATGGACAACCATTACTCTCGTTGCAAGGAAGTGCTGTCGAGACTCCGCAAGGTTACCGGGTGACTCTGCACGAAGCGAAAGCCTCAGAAAGCTATTTGAAAACACCGCTTACTTTTCGTTGGACGCCTCCAGCGCAGCTCGAAGAGATTCGTGGAACCGTCTATATCGATACCAAGAATCTCATGCAGCAATTAGACCTCCTCGATCGTCTGGGTCTCTATACGGCCACTTCCGGCGTCAAGGAGGTTTTAGAAAAGATCCAAGGCAGCATCACGCTTCGCCTGATCATTGAGGCGGAGCAGTCGGAATACGATCTTCAAGGTTCTTTTGTGCGCTATGCCTCAACTCTCTTCGACACCGTGCAGGTGCATCTTGTTCAACAAGGCAATCAATGGACTCTCAAGAGCTGCGCGCTTGACGCTATTCAAATCCGCGGCGCTACAACATTCCAAAACGGCAAATGGGTGGTTTCTTCCTGCGAAATCGATTGGAAAGATCTGAAACTTCACACAGCCGGCATCTACGATAAAGAACGATTTGATTTTAAACTGGATGGAAAACTTAATCCTCGGTTCTCTGTCAAAGGAAGCGGCATCTTCTTTCCCGCCACACCTCATTTCCAAAACCTCTCTTTTAAAATTGCAGATCAAACGGAGCATCTTGCATCACTCTTCTGCGATAAAATTGTCTTTAACAACGGTAAATGGCAGTCGCCGGCGCTCGATATGACACTGCTTTCGAAAGAGCTTTCTGAGCCTTTACGGGCAAAATTGAAGCTAAGTTTCAATGGAAAAACAACCACCTTCCAAGGTCCTGTTTCACAAGGCGAATACAGGCTGGGAAAAGGGTCTCTGAAGATTGCCCAGATCACCGGATTCTATGAAACTCCCTACCTCAACCTCAAAGGGACAGGTGCTCTTGATGAAGCGCCTTTGCACTATGTTGCCAAACTTTCCAAAGAGGGAGGAGGACTAAATATTCAGCATGGTAAGGATGTCCTAAAGCTTGCGCTTTTAGATCCCACCACATGTCACCGTGTCGAAGGAGAAATTTTTGGCCTCCAAATGCACCTAGAGCGCGAGGCTCAAGGCTATCGAGGAACTGTTGTTTTCAAAGACACCGGTAAAATTGCTGAGTGGACAGGCAGCGATGCTTTGAAAGACCTTTCCGGGCTGCAATTGACTGGACTTTTTACCAAAGAGACCTTCAAAGGAGAGGTAGAAGGCCGTGATGCCACTCTGAAAGAGTATCTAGTGCAAGAGATTCATGCTTCTATCGACTATTCTCCAGTGCGATTCAAAGTGAAAAATTTGACGGTTCAAGATCCTGCCGGTTCTTTCACAATTAAAGAATGCACGGGTTTTCGTGCAACACCAAATGAGAAATGGAATGTCACTATTCCACTGATCAAAGGGCAAGAGATCAAACCCAGCGGCATACGGAAACTCGCAGCTCCTCAAAAAGAGATTAAACCGCTCCAGATTCGTTATTTCGTCATGACAGATGTCTTGGGTCAGCTTGGCGATCTAAATTCGTTTAGAGGCCTTGGAAAATTTAATTTCACCCAACGCGTCAAAAAAGAGCCTTCGTTTTTCGATATTCCGCTAGCGATGCTCAAAGATTTAGGGCTCGATCTCGACATGTTCTCGCCTGTGATGGGAGAAGCAGAGGTTCAGTTGAAAGATGGCAAACTCTTTTTTACCGACTTGCAAAATGCCTTCAGCGAAGGCAAACGATCAGAGTTTTATTTAGCCAACGAGCCGTCCTATATCGATCTCAAGGGCGGCCTCTCCCTCAATTTCCGCATGCAGCAAAATGTGGTTCTTAAATTTGCTGAGCCGTTTATGATCGCTGTCCGGGGAACATGGGAAAAGCCAAAATACTCGCTCCAATAATTAAGCTTCTAGAAGGAATATTTCCTCCTTTTTGCTGGCATTGTGATGAGCCTGTGCAGCTATCGCAACCGCTTTGCTCTTCTTGCGTCGAGCTTTTAGGGTTCTTGCCGCCTTCCGATCCTCTAGTCACTTTTGAAGGGCAAGGTCCTGCCTGGACCCTCATGAAGGCTCTTAAAAGCGGCAAAGCCCCTGGTCTTGCAAAAGGGCTTGCAGGTTATATGGCTCTTCACTATCTCAAAAGCAATTTTCCACTCCCGGATCTCATTGTGCCTGTCCCGCAATCGCTTCATCGTTCTCTACAGGTTGGGTACAGCCCGAGTCTTCTTTTAGCCCAGCATCTAGGTCGGACAATCGATCGGCCTGTTTTACAGCTTCTCAAGCGAAAAAAGCAGCTTTACTGCCAAATGAATGTCGATCGTGAAAAACGTCTTCTGCTTTCAGCGGAGAATTTTGTCTGGAAAAAAAATGTCACGATTGCGGAGAAAACAGTCTTGCTGGTCGATGATATTGTTGGAACGGGGGCGACGCTTCGTGCCTGCGCTCAGCGACTTTACGAAGGTTTTCCTTTCAAGATCATTAATACAGCTTTTCTCCAACAGGAGGTGCCGCAGCTGTCACATGGACTTGTCCAATAATAGAGACACCCTCATCGACGGAGAGGCGGGGAGCGGTGATGTCGCCTTTGACTTCGGCATTGCCTTTAAGAATGAGGCGGTATTGGACGGTGATATTTCCTTCAACTTTGCCTGATATTTCAGCTTCATAGAGATCGAGATCGGCTTTGACAAACCCTTCGGGTCCGACAACGATTTTGCCATTTCCTTCAAAGGTTCCTTCAAAGACCCCGTTGATGCAGATCTCCCGCTGGAAAGCGATTTTACCTGTGATCGTGACACTCTCGCCGATGGTCATCTCGGGTCCGGTTTCGGGCTCTTCGTAATAAGGAGCTTCTGTTTGAATGAACGGGGAAGGTGCAATCGGAGCGCGGCTTTCTTTCTGAATTCCTCGGTCTAATAGATTTTTTGCGAACTTAAACATAAGCAACTACCTCTTTAAGGGACCGTTAACAGTCTCTAATTTCCTATTAACAGGTCGCCCATTTTTACTCCTCTAAATTACGCCTGGCCATTTCGATCTGTTTGCGGAGGGTTTCGTCGCTTTGGAGCTGCTGGCTGACTTTTTTCCACGCATGGAGCAAAGTCGAATGCGTCTTTCCGCCGAAGGCAGAAGCGAGTTTCATCAGAGAATCAGTCATCAGTTCTTTAGCCAAGTACATCGCAACTTGCCGAGGAAAGGCGACGGTTTTTAAGCGCGAGGTGCCTCTAAGGTCGCTGACGCGAACTTCAAAAAGAGTGCCGACGCAGTGGAGAATGTTGTCGACGGAGAGTTTTTTGTGGGGATTGTGCTGGAGAAGCTCTCCAAGGGTATTTTCGACAACCTCTTCTGTGACCTCTTTCCCCATATGGCGGGAAAACGCTGAAAGCCGATTGATGGCGCCTTCAAGTTGACGGACGTTATTGAAGATATGTTCCGCGATGAAGAAAGCCACTTTATGCGGAAGGCGAATGCCGCGTAGTTCTGCTTTATGCTGCAAGATAGCGACGCGTGTCTCAATGTCGGGTGTCCCGACATGCGCGACGAGGCCCCATTCCATCCGAGCGACAAGCCGTTCAGAAAGTTTAAGTTGTGACGGCGGTTTATCCGACGTGATGACGATCTGTTTATTTTGATTGATCAGGCTTTCAAAGGTATTGCAGAACTCGTCTTCGAAATTCAGCCGGCTTTGCAGAAATTGGATGTCGTCGACAAGCAGGATGTCGAGAGAGCGGTAAAACCGCTTCATCCGATCCATCGATTTATTTTTCAGATTATCGACGATGTCGTTGATGAATCCTTCCGTGGTAATACAGTGGATTTTGAGTTTCTTGTGATGCTCTCTTACATAATGACCAATCGCATGGAGAAGATGCGTTTTACCAAGGCCGACGCCACCATGAATAAAGAGGGGATTGTACGACTTGCCGGGGTGAGAAGCGACGCCGAGAGCTGCCGATTTCACGAACTGGTTGGAAGCGCCTTCAATGAAATTTTCAAACGTGTAATGAGGGTTGAGCTTGAGATTGTCTTGAACGGGCGGCGGACTCTCTTCTTGAATTGGTTTTCGAACTTCTTCCGAGATCACAAATTTTAATGCAAGGTGACCATTGGTTTTGACGGGAACAAAATCAGCGAGATCTTTTTTATAGTTTGCAAGGAGATATTCTTGAACGAAGATATTGGGAACTTTTAAAACGAGCTCATCGCCGGCGCTATCGGCGACTTGGATAGGAGCGATCCAATTCTGAAATTCCGCAGCAGAGCATTTTGTTTCGATGTAAGCGAGAAAATCGGACCAGATGTCTGCCTTATTTTTGGTGAGCATGGCTTAATCTTTTACCACTCTGTGGAATTTAAGTATAAGAGAGAAGCAGGGCCGAGGCTTGGTTTGCAATCGTCGCATCGGAGTGGCCGACAAGGGTTTTTGCTTGAGCAATCGCTTGCCGCCGATAGCCGAGGGCAAAGAGAGCTTTGGCGCGATTGAGCAGGGTCATCGGATGGCCAGGTTCAATTTTCAAGGCTTGTTCAATCGTGCTCAAAGCTTGGAGGTTGTGGCCGGTCTCTAAATAGAGGCCGCCGAGCGTTTGCAAATCATACGCATCGTTTTGATTGAACGTCACCAGAGCTTCGAAAAACGATTGCGCGATATCGAATTTGCCTTGTTTGAGATAGGCGAATCCGAGATATCTTAAATCTTCCAGCGCTTCTGCGTCCCACCCGACGATTTCCGACCACTTAAGAGAGCTCATGCTGATCACCTTTTTTTTGCTCGGCCCTTAGGCCAAAAAATTGGCCGGTACGGAGCTTTTTTGGGATAGGCATTTGGTAATCCATTTCGAAGCCTACCCTTTTTGGTACTGTTTACAACGGGACACAATATCGATCAAGTCTTTGTTTAACATGTTCATGAGCTTTAAGACTTGCAAAAGAAGATCTTTTTCCAGATTCCAGGCATCTTTGTCTTCTTCTTGGCCGGTTGCTCCTTGGATTCGAGCAATAAGCGTATCTTGCTGTTCGTCCGATCCCAGAAAACCAACGAGCTGAGAAGTAAAAAGACGCCTCTTTTGGGCAAGGAATCCTTTCGGTATTTGGAATGCAGCCCAAGTAGGATTACGTATATAGAGCCCTAAAAGCATTTCAAGTTGAGATTGGGAAGTCGGCTGGTTGACATCGGAAACCGCATGCTTGGCAATACTGTCCGCATCTTGGGTGATCGGCTGTGTTTGTGTTAAAAGTTCTTGATCTTTGGCCCATCGAATCGAGACATCGAGGGGCAGATTCGAGACAGTTTTAGGTTCAACCACGTTTTGCTTCCTTTTGCTGGGTCGCTAAGTTTAACAACACAAGACTTTTATACCAAGATCGAGTCTTGACCCATATTTACTCCGTTTCAAAATTTGTCTCAACATTCAAATCTTTGAAGACGCCAACAATTTTTTATAAGATTATTCAAAATAAAATTATGTTATTTTTTATTTGATTTAATGGTAAAATAATTAGGAAAAATCAAAACAAAAGTGAAATTAAATTATGGCTACAATATCAAAAAGCTCATCCGGCTCACACTCCTTAGGTTCCCACCGTTTAGGGCGTTTTAGGCGTAGAAGGATTAATCCGGACCGTCTTTCTCAAGCTCTCTCAATGATTAGCCGCCCTTTTGCCACTCAGATCCCTAATAACGGGCTAAAAAGAGGGGATATTGTTCTGCTTAAGAGTGATTTTGAGGGTAAAGGGGGTAATGTAGTGCAAGCCAAAAATCGACCCAGTATCGTCATTTCTAGTGATCAAATGATGAAAGTGACAAAAAGAGTAACCGTGGCCCCTTTAAGCACAGCTCCAGCGCGTTACGCATTTGAAGTCGTCGTCCCAAATAATGACCTCACCGGAATCCATAAACCATCTAAGGTCATGGCAAACCAAATCCGTACCGCGTATCTGGACGAAGGGTTCATCAAAATTGGTTCATCCGATGACTATCTTCCAGAAATTATTCAAGCGCTGGCAACTTGTTTGGGAGAATTTAAGCTCAATCAACCCCCAAGAATTGCTCGAGGCGATATCGTAGAAATCGATTGTGGAAGTTTTACTCGCAGTGGGATTGTCGTTTCAAATGATATCGGAAATCGGGCTTCTAAAATTGCCACGCTTGTACATGTGCTTCAAAAAATTGAAGAAATGAGCGAATTCGATGTGGTTGTGTCGAAGGAGGAGAACGTCTCAAAAGAAAAACTATTTGTACAATGTTCCACGATTAACACATTTCCTCAAGGTGTTGTGACAAAAAAAGGCCGCCTATCCGAAAATGATATGCAAAGGGTAGCGGAAGCTGTTTACAAAGTTTTGGGCATAGAAAATTAGTGCTTTTCTTTGCCAAAAGTTTTTAAGCCGCATTTCATGGAATCCATAGTCATTTCCTGAAATTCTAGATCAGTTGCATAATCTTCGTACATCTTTGCGAGCTTCTCTTGTAGATCTGGACTTTTCTTGACTTGATCGTAGGAAGGGATCTTGCTGTTATGAATCTGGCATTCCGATTCAGTCATAGCAGGTTTTTTAAGTAAGAGATTTGCAACTTTTCGAGCTGTGCTAAATGAGCGATAGCTGAAGGGTCCAAAACGATTCAAAATGGGTAAAATCACCTGTTTTGAGGTCAATCCGAACACTGTTAAAGCCATCACATTCTCCTTGCTGAAAACGGTAGCCATTATACTGCAAAAAATCTAAAAAATCAAGCTGTTCAACCATAATCCATACAAAGAAGGATCAGACGAATGACAAGTTTTAGTGTTATTTTTTTGTTATTTCCCACCCATTCCCACATTTTTGAAAAATATTATAACCCACTGAATAGAAGCGGGTTAAAAAGCGATTTTGGTGGCAGTTTGTGGGGTAAAAATTGGAAAATCGTTGCGGATTTGAAGAATCGGTGTTAAATTGTGGCAAAAGGTGAAAAAGGCGATGAGCAAGTTTTTCTTCAGCGGATCTAGCCATGCAAAACTCGACGGAAAAAACCGTTTTGTTCTTCCGCAGCAGATGCGTTTTGGCTTGGTGGAAAACGGCGCTTTAGAGTTCACCATCGCTTTAGGTCTTGGTGGCTGTTTAGCGATCTATCGCAAGAGTGACATTGAAAAAATTGTCGAAAAATTCCAGTCCAAACAGCACCTGGCCAAGTACCAAAAATTCTTTACCTTGTTCTTTTCGACCCTTCATCAAACAACATGTGACTCTGTCGGACGTATCTTGCTTCCTCCTGTGCTCATGAAAGCTGTCGATATCAAGAGCGAGCTCGTGATTGCAGGGGTCTTGAATAAGATCGAGATCTGGCCGAAAGAGGTCTATGACGCCCAGCTTAAAGCGGCGATGGAAGGGAAAGAAGAAGGGTTTGATTTAGCGAAAATGACCGAAGAGGCGTTTACCCTCCTTGGTGAAGACGAGGAGGAGATCTCCGAAGCTGCGAAAAAACTGGCCGAACTGAAAGACAAAGCGTTTGCAAAACATGAAAGCTGAACACACTTCTGTCATGGTCGCAGAGTTTTTGAAGTTCTTCGAGCCGGTGAAATTAAAGGTGTTTTTCGAAGGAACAGTGGGAGCCGGTGGACATGCGGAGGCGCTCTTAGAGGCCCATCCTGAGATTGAGAGATATCTTGCCTGCGATCGGGATCCGGAAGCGCTAGAATTAGCAGAGGCCAGGCTCAAACCCT
The DNA here is from genome assembly GCA_036263375.1 of Rhabdochlamydiaceae bacterium. GTDB lineage: Bacteria > Chlamydiota > Chlamydiia > Chlamydiales > Rhabdochlamydiaceae > PALSA-1444. The sequence goes on from DATAHB010000072.1 coordinate 21,991, forward strand.
GGAAAGATAAGGTTGAGTTCGTGAGAGGAAATTTTGGCGATCTCGACCAGATTCTGATGAAGAGGGGAATCAAAGAAGTAAACGGTTTTTTTTTGACCTAGGGGTGTCATCCATGCAATTCGATAAAGGATACAAGGGATTTAGCTTCTCTAAAGAGGGACCTCTCGACATGAGAATGGATCCTGAAGGCGATGTCACTGCAAAAGAGATCGTCAACTGTTTTTCCGAACAAAAACTCGGAGAGATTTTTCGCGAATATGGCGAAGAGCCGCACTGGAAAAAAGCTGCGCGAGCCATTGTTGAAGCACGGCATAAAAAACCGATAGAGACCACGCAGCAGCTCGCTTCTCTTCTTATGTCTGCGATCGGCTTCAAAAAAGGCGGTAAACTCCATCCTGCAACGCTGGTTTTCCAAGCGCTTCGCATCGTTGTGAATAAAGAATTAGATGCTATCCAAAACGGCCTGACCAAAGCGCTCAAATTTTTAGCGCAGGGTGGTAGGGCTGGGGCAATCAGCTTCCACAGTTTGGAAGACCGTTTGGTCAAAAATATTTTCCGCACCGCGTGCCATCGATCTAAAAAGGATGGCCCAGCGGAGTTTATGAAACTTTTAACCAAGAAGCCTT
>DATAHB010000073.1:0-13036 GCA_036263375.1 Rhabdochlamydiaceae bacterium
CGCAGCTTCAAGAGCCAATTTTTCATGTTCCTTGGGTATAGAGACAAAAGTCTTTTAACCTCAGTTTTGGGTTCGATTCTCTCGCTGCCATAGGAGATTTTGAGTGAATCGAACCCAAAACTGAGGTTTTTAATATTTGCCTACAAAAGGGCAGCAGGCCTAAACTTAAACCATCAAGAGGTTAAATGGTTTAAAATGAGGAGGTAGGTATGATTTCCAATCAAGGGATGCGTTTCTTTGAGGCAGTGGTTTTGATCGGCCTTGGAATTAGTGCGGCGATTCTTCCCTCTTATTTCACATTTAAATTAGAACAGTTTCTGGGAGTGATTTTCATGGCTTCCGGCCTGGTTCAGCTCATCCGAGTGCTTGTCGATCGGATACCGGCGCGATCGTTGCTCTATTTTTTGATTGCTCTTCTCTACTTGGCGAGCGGTATTATGTTTCGGATTCATCCCTATATCAGCATGCTTTCCTTCGGGTTTATTTTGATGGTCTTTTTGATGGTTGATGGATTAGCGAAGATGATTTTAGCGTATGAAGTCTACCCAAAAGCTCTATGGCAGGGATTTGCTGCCTGCGGGATTTTATCGGTGATCATGGGAGTGAGCATTTGGGCAGAGTGGCCGCTGACTTCTGCATGGCCGCGGGGAATTTTAGCCGGCGTTAATCTATTTTCGTATGGATGCGCATTATTGGGGCTGGCGTTAAAAGAACGGGCTTAAAAGAAGACAACGCCAAATTTTTAAACGACGACGTCGACGAGTTGATGGTTGGGGTTTTGTTTGATGCTGTACTGTTTTTCCCAGGGGCTGCTAAAAAGCGCCATGGGGCGGCCTTGACGGTCTTCCACGAGCATTAGGCTGGTGGATTTGATGAAGCTCTTCATATCACCGATAATCCATGCGCTGCAATTGTAGGAGAGGGGAGTTAGGACGGTTTCGACGCCGTATTCATCTTTTAGCCGGTATTGCATGACTTCAAATTGAAGCTGGCCAACAGCTGCAAAGACGAGATCTCCTTCCCTTTCATACGACTTGAGAAGTTGGATTGCGCCTTCATTGGAGAGCTGCAAAATCCCTTTGTCAAACGCTTTCCGTTTGCCGACGTCTTTCGGATAGAGCCGGGCAAAGATTTCCGGCTGGAACTGGGGCAGTGGCTTAAAGTTAAATCCGCCTGTAAGAGAAATCGTATCGCCGATTGCAAAGGCGCCGGGATTGATCACGCCGATCACATCGCCAGGATAGGCAAAGTTGAGCGTTGTTCTTTCTCCGGCGACCATGCCGTGGGGACGGGATAACCGGATTTCTTTTCCAAGTCGGTGGTTTTTGACGATCAAATCTCGCTCGAAACGGCCGGAGCAGATCCGGATGAATGCCATGCTATCGCGGTGCCGTTTGTCCATGTTGGCTTGAAGCTTGAACACATAGCCGCTAAAGGGCGTCGTGACCGGATCGATCTCGATCTCGGTGCCGTCGTCTTTGTTGGCCATGCGGCTATGGGGACATGGCGCTAAGTGGATGAACGCATCGAAGAACGGTTCGACGCCAAAATTTGTCAGAGCAGAAGCAAAAAAGACAGGGGTGACTTTTCCAGCGAGAAAATCGTCTTGGGAGAATGTGTTGCCGGCAAGGTCTAAAAGTTCTAATTCTTCAAGAAGGTTTTTGTAGAGATCAGGCCTGATTTTATCTTGGGCTTCTTGGAGGGGACACCGGGCCGTGTCTGCTTTTTGAGCGCCGCCAGTCGAAACTTTGGTAAAGAAGACGCATTCATTGGTCTGCCGGTCGACAACGCCTTGGAATTCTTTATCCCGTCCGATCGGCCAGTTCATGGCATATGAGTTGATCTGCAGCACGTTTTCGACCTCGTTCATCAAATCGAGGGGCTCTCTTCCAACCATGTCCATTTTGTTCATGAAAGTAAGCACGGGGATTTTTCGGAGGCTACAGACTTCAAAAAGCTTGCGGGTTTGTTTTTCAACGCCTTTAGAGGAATCGATCACCATGATGGCGCAGTCGGCAGCTGTCAGCGTTCGGTAGGTGTCTTCAGAAAAATCTTGGTGGCCCGGAGTATCGAGGACATTAATGATTTTATCTTTGTAGGAAAACTGCATGGCCGACGAGGTGATTGAGATCCCCCGCTCTTGTTCCATGGCCATCCAATCGGACGTTGCAGCTTTCCGGCCTTTACGGCCCTTGACCATTCCGGCAGTATGGATCATTCCTGAATAGAGCAGGAGCTTTTCAGTCAGGGTTGTTTTTCCGGCGTCGGGATGGCTGATAATGGCGAACGTGCGCCGTTTTGCGACAGCCTCGCGGAGGTCTTCGTTGTTCATGTTGCTAGAATAGACGTTTTTTAGATGGAATCAAAGGCAAAAAATAGGCTACATTATTTAAAGTATGGTAAAGCATTCTTTTGAAGAATTTTTAGACGTTTTTGTGCCTAAAGTCGCTCAAAAGAGCCGACAGCTCAATAAAGCCTCTTGGCTGCTAGAGACCACGGGAAGTTCCGATGCGGCCGATTTGAAAGCTGAACTCGATGCCGAGGTCCGGCTCATGTATAACGACCGAAAAGCGTATGAACAACTTTTGGCCTGGGATAAAGATCCCGAGTTAAAGGATCCCTTGCTTAAACGGCAGCTCAATATTCTGATTCGCAAGTTTAAACAGAACATCATCCCTCAGAAGCTCTTGGAAGCAATCGTTCAGAAAGAGGCCTTTCTTGCACAACTTTATGCAAATTTCCGCCCAGAAGTTGAGGGAAAGACGCTGTCTGAAAATGAGATTTTAGGGTTCTTAAAAACTGAAACCAATCCTACACGTCGAAAAAAGGTCTGGGAAGCCTCTAAGGCAATTGGAGTCGCGCTCGCCCCGCATATTCTTGAGCTTGTCGACTTGCGCAATGAGGCGGCTCGTGCAATGGGTTATTCTGATTATTTTCAGATGATGCTCGAACTGCAAGAGGTCGATGGCCGGTGGTTGAAACAGATCTTTGATGAAATAGCGGCAAAATCGGACGCGGCATATTCAGAAGTCATAGAAGAAATCGAGAAGCAACAATCTGCCCTGTACGGCGTGCCTAAAAATGAACTGGGTCCATGGGCTTGGACCGATCCATTTGGTCAAGAAGATCCTCTCGATCGGACCGATCTTGATTCATTGGTCTTTGGGGTTGATATCAGCGCGGCAAGCCGCAGCTTCTATGCGAAGATGGGACTCGATGTGCAGCCCGTTTTACAGCGTAGCGATATGGTTGAAAGGCCCGGGAAAAACCAACATGCATTTTGCATGAATATTGACCGAGGAAACGACGTTCGGACTTTAAATAATGTGAAAAGCACGATCAAATGGCTGGAGACCGTTCTGCATGAGCTAGGGCATGCGGTCTATGATCTGGGATTTGACAAAACGCTTCCCTGGCTACTCAGAGAGCCACCCCATATGACGCCGACTGAGGCGATGGCGCTGCTTGCTGGAAGACAAGCTTACCGGTATGAAGCGCTTAAAGAGCTTGTGGGCTATTCCGATGCTAAAGAGCCACTTTTCAAAAAAGCCGACCGGAGCCTTCAACGGCGGCAGCTGATCTTCAGTCGCTGGGTGCTGGTGATGACATTCTTTGAAAGCGAGCTCTACCGAGATTCAAAACAGGATTTGAACCGTCTTTGGTGGTCTGCTGTCAAAAAATATCAAAAAATTCGTATGCCGAAAGATCGAGAGAGGAAATGCGACTGGGCGGCCAAAGTCCATATCGGCCTTGCCCCTGTCTATTATTTTAGCTATCTGCTCGGCGAGATGTTTGCCTCTGCCATTGAAGAAAAGGTTGTCGAGCAGACGGGCTCCAGGGAGCTGACCTCTGAAAAAGCGGGCCAGTTTCTGCAGCAAAGACTTTTTTCTCCGGGCAATCGTATGCCGTGGAGCCATCTAGTGAAGCATGTTTCTGGTAAGCCCTTAAGTCCGGATGCGTGGATCGAGCAGTTTGCCAGAAAGGGGTGATTTGCTAAAATGGATTCTCTATGACCACAAAGAGAGTTTTTCAGCAGCCTCCCGAGAACTTTAATCCCAAAGTGGAAGTCGCAGCCTGTTTTATTACCGTTGATGACAACGTCCTTTTCCTTAAAAGGCATGCTCACTGTTCTGAGCCAAGCAAATGGGGGATTCCCGGAGGAAAATTAGAAAAAGACGAGACGGCGCATCAAGCGGTCCTTCGCGAAATCAAAGAAGAGACAGGTCTTCATCTCCCCTCTGAAGTGAAACATCTCGGTACCGTCTATATCCGTTATCCCGAAGTCGATTTTATCTATCACATGTATGGCCATATGTTATCGGAACTTCCCGAGCAAATCGTGATTGATCCTGAGGAGCATCAAGAATACCGCTGGATGAAGCTCAAAGAAGCGCTCACTCTTCCTCTCATCCGTGGAGAGGATGAATGCATTTATTTAGTCTATGGGGAGGATCCTTGAAAAAGTGGTTTGGGTATTTAATTTTGGGAGTTTTCGGACTCATGGCAGGCCATCTGGTCTACCTCTATCATCATCGAGAATTCAGTCCTACGGCTTTTCAACATCCGTTCATTCTCAAATTAGAGGGTCAGACTCCGACCGAGGCGGAAAAGAAAAGAGCGGCGCAAATCCTGGATCAAAAATTTACCTATCTGGGATCTGGCACGCAAGTAACGGCATTTGAGAGCGCAGACCATCAGTACGTCCTCAAGTTCTTCAATCCCCGCAATACGATCAAAGAAAACTGGTTCCATCGATACAGCCGGCTTCGTCAGATGAGTTCATGGAAATGGATCAAAAAAACTTATTTCGAAAAAGAGGCAAGACTGCTCAAATTCTTCAAATCCCATCGGCTCGCTTTTCGGGATCTGAAAGAAGAATCGGGATTGGTATATCTCCACTTTGATCGGTCAAGCGGCCTTTCAAAGAAAATAAATGTGATTGACCGTGATGGAAAAGAATATCTTGTCGATCTCACTCTTTGCCCGTTTATTTTGCAGAAGAAGGTTGAAATTGTCATGCCGCGCTTTCAAGAGCAACTGGCAAAAGGCGACACTGCAGGTGCAAAGGAGGGCGTTCGGCAAATGTATCAGCTGTTTTTGACCCGTGCTCAGAAAGGGTATACCGATCATCGTCAAAGCCTATTTAAAAATTACGGCTTTGCAGAGGGACGTGCCATCCAGCTCGATGTCGGACGGATCAAAATGGATGAGCGGGTCAAGAAAATGCCGCTGAAAGATCTGGAAAGGATTGTTGAGAATCTCTCCAAGCAGCTACCGCCAGAGCTTGCTGCTGTTCTCAAGGAGTGTTTGGACGAAAGCAGGAGTGCTCTATGAAAAAACTACTGATGATCCTCAGTTCTGTTGCTTTTGCACTCATCCTAGCTGCCGGCATTCACGTGATTTATCTCTATCACCACAGGGAGTTTGGCCCCAAAGATTTCCATCATCCTTTTGTGCTTGGACTTGAAGACAGAATACAGCCTAGCAAGGCTGTGAAGCAGGAGGCAGTGGAATGTTTAAGCCAGCCGTTTACGTATTTGAGCCATGGTGGTCAAAGCACGGTGTATGAGAGCCAAGATAAAAAATATGTGATCAAGTTTTTCAATCCCCGGACAGTGATTAAGAAGAACTGGTTCGGTCAATTTGCCAAGCTGCGCCGCCTCAACTCGCTCAAGTGGATTACCAATACGTATTTTCGGCAAAAGCAGCGGCTGAAGAAATATTTTCTCCGTTACGAGCTGGCGTTTAAAGATCTCAAAGAAGAGACAGGGCTTGTCTATGTCCATCTCGATCCTTCGACATGCCTTGCTCAAACGATAGAACTGACCGACAAAGAAGGGAATTGTCACCATATTCAACTCGATGCGTATCCGTTTGTGCTCCAGAAAAAAGTTGAACTCACGATGCACCATTTAGATAGGCTATTAAAGACCGGCGATGTTGAGGAAGCCAAAGCAAGCGTGAAACAGATCTATGAGCTTTTTCTCTCCCGCGCTCGAAAAGGATATACCGATCGGCTTCAGACTCTCTATAAAAACTACGGATTTTTTGAAGGCCGTGCAGTGCAGCTCGATGTCGGGAGAATCCGCAAGATCCCTGCGATTGCAGAAAACCCAAAGAAAGAGATGGAACGAGTCGTTTCCAATATCAATCCCTCGCTTGCTCACTATCCTGAGCTCGCTCCTGTCTTGGAAGAGTGTCTCAAGGGATCTTTTTAAACGTCAAGCCTGCGGCTTTTTCGACGTTTTCCAGAGCAACGGAGAAGGTTTTTAATGGCGGGTCATTCTCGATCAGTCGATTGGGAATGACATAGGCCTCCGTGATGACTTCGTTATCGGTTTTTCCATAAATCACTTTAAAGTAATGCGTTGGCACGGCGACTTGATTTTCTCCAATGACCTGATACCGGACGTATTTTTTTCCATCGTCGTTTAATTCCGGGATGAAAAGGGGCCCGGTGATCACGCAGACTTTGGCATGGCTCTTTGTCATTTCACGCACATGTGTTTCTAACTTGACCCAATATTTTCTATTCAGTTGCGGATGCTGCGGGCTGATATTTGAAAGGTAAAACGTCTCTTTCATCATTTCAGGGCTGGATTTAGCATTGCCGGCAGGACTTAAGTGGCCTCTATCGAATCCCGATCCTTGATAGTCCGACTTTGTGGCTCTTAGATGTGCTGGAAGCAGGGGGTCCTCTACAAAGTCAAACTCTGCCCGCTTCGCCTCTCCTTTTAAGCTCTCTGCCGTCAGTTCTTCATAGACCCAGCCCGCATGGCGGGTTCTTCCGTCATATGCCAGCGTGTATCCGGTACGGTGGATCATGGGAGAAGGAGCAGGTTCGAATTCTTTAGAAGCAACTGCTGCAGGCTGCCATGTGCAGCGAGTCAGAAAAAGCGCAAGGAGGGAAACACAGATCCAGCGGTATTTCACGATTCGACATTATCTTTTTTAAGAATAAAATGGTATTATTAAGGGAGGATGCTCAAAAAACTCCTAAGGTTTCTTAACCCTCCGCGGATTCAAAGACCTCGCCAAAAACCTCGCAGGGTCATCTTGCGCAAAGACGGGGTGCATTTCAATCTCGATGAAATCTATGCGAGGGTCAATCAAACCTATTTCGAGGGCAAGCTCAATCTCCATATCACGTGGTTCAATCCGAAAAAAACACGGTATCAACGACGGATCATTTTAGGCTCCTATCATCGGGATAAAAATCTTGTGAAAATCAATCGGCTGCTCGATCGGGCCGATATTCCCGAGTACTATATTTCGTTCATTGTCTATCACGAGATGCTGCACCATGTCGCGCCGCCGATTGAGCAGCGATTTCGGAAAAGACAGATCCACCACTCTGAATTCAAAGAGCTGGAAAAAAAATTCCATGACTATGGGCTCGTCAAAGAATTTAGAAAAAATTCCAAGCACCGTTGGTTTATTGATTAAAGAGATTTCCATATCTGTTTCACATAGAGAAGGTTGTGAGGGGATAATATTCTTCAAAACATACCCAATTGTCTTAAATGGGCGTGTTTTGTAGAACAAAGACATGAGATCGGTTGATTAGAATTGATCTATTTCATATTCAGTGGGTAGGGGAACAAAAGGATGTCCATGTTTAACGTTTCAAGCGACAGAGCACAGCAAGCCTTCCGTCTTTTGCAAATTGCTTTTGTCGTAGCTCCCATTTTAGCAGGATTAGACAAGTTCTTTTATTTATTGGCCGATTGGTCCAATTACCTATCGCCGTTTGCTTTGCGGATGTTAGATGGGCATGATCGAGCTTTTTTTGCCATCGTTGGAGTTGTAGAGATCATAGCGGGCCTCGGCGTTCTGTTTAGACCCAGAATTTTTGCTTACGTTGTTTCGCTTTGGTTATTGCTGATCGTCATTAATCTACTCATGACTGGCCACTATTTTGATATCGCCTTGCGAGATATCGGATTAATGCTTTCGGCATTCGCCTTAGGCAGGCTGGCGCAGAAGTACGACACTTAGAGACTGACTCTTAATTTTTTTTGTGCAAATTCTGCTGTTGCTCATGGTAGTGGATGGTGGCTTCCATTCTTTCAACCGTTGAAGCATCGTTTCGGAACGATTTTGCTCGATGATCAGCCGAGTAGGTCACTTCTTGGGGTTTCCAGTTAAAAGTGATTCCATCGGTTCTGATTTGGCCTTCCGATTTCTTTTGTTCTTCGGAGAAATCCCATCCTTTTTTGCGTCTTTTGGTTAGCTGCTCCTTGATGGAGATCACAGGGTCGATTTTGACGTCTTCGGGAAGGGGCTCTTCTGCGATAAGAAAACCGATAGGGCAAATCAATAAGAATAGTAATTTCATAAATACAACATTTTACATCGTGACAACCTTTTTCTGAACTAAAATCTACTTAAAGAAAGACTTCAAAAAAGTCATGAAAGAGTCGTTTTCAAGCGGTTCAATTTTTTTTGTCTTCACCGCTATTCCTGGTTTTTCAAAGCTAAACTCTAACGGATCGAGATTGTTAAGAGTAATGCCGCGGGGAAGACCGCTGGTTGCATAGGTGACTCGTTTAGCTAAATTGGCCACACGATACGCCACGCCATAATACGGCAAGCTGGCAGTTAAGCAGCTGTAAAGTGCGATGACGCAACTTGGATCGAGTCCGGTAAACAATTCGGCTGTGATAGTGCGAATGTCTAGCCAGCCTGTGTTTGGGTTGTTGCTAAGATGCATGTAAACGGGATGTCCATGGGCGTTGATCAGCAGTCCCATGACACGCCCAAATTGTGTCGCATTTTGGATTTCGCGTTGGATGTCGTCAACACAGGTGATTGTGCGAAACTTCACATCAAACCGCTTGCTGAGCTGATTCATCAGAGAGGCAATATTGCAAGGATCGAGGGCTCCGTTATGGTCTGCCTCTGCGGTTAAAATGAGGAATTTTTCCTGCGGGCCGCTCTGCTTAAAGTATAAAAAGTGTTCTCCGCCGAGGTCTCTTAGTTTTGCTTCGTAGGGCGACAACTTTTCTTTAATCTTCTCTCTCGGTTCGATTTGTGAAATACGGGCGTTTTCTTGCAGTTGAAGAACTGCTATTTGTTTGAAGTAGTTGTTGAGGCTTAGATATAGGAGGTACCCTGCCTGAAAAGACCGGAGGGATAGCATGACAACATCGACACCGGCAGAAAGATACTCTTCTTTCGAGAGTTGCTTGAGAGCATGCCTTGCCGCCGCCGCGGCCTGCACAAGGAAAAAGATTGAAATGACAAGGGTATTCTGGAAGACCATCGAGGCTATGGCCAGGATGTTGCTTACAACATTGATGGTCATCGTATTGACTTTATTAGCATCGGCAAAATGGCATCGATACACTTTTAGCGCCGCCTGATGCGCAAGAGACAGCAATTGGATGCCGAGCAATAGAGTGCGCAACAATGGAGAGGCGGGTGTAATGACCGTAGCAATCAGGGTACCTGCGTTGAGCATTGTGTGAAAAACAGAGTAAAGAGAGCGGTGTTTTACTAGTTCATTAACGGACTTGGCGGTTTTGGCCATTTCGCTAATGACAGTCACGACTGATCCTACAGGTCTGATGAGAGTGAACACGGGAAGAACAGTCCAGGCATACCGCTTCCATTTTTCTGTGTAAGTTTCTGGCTTTTGTGGGGTAGACTGTGGTTTTGCAACTGTGAGGACTTTTGGGTAATCACACTTCTTTGGCGTTTGGCCGTAGTATCCCAAAGAAATAAGGTTGTAATTGTTTGTTGCGGTTGACATTTGCGTGAATTATAGAACAAATATTAAAATAATTCAATTTATATAAAACCATGAATTATAAATTTTATTTTGAAAAACCCAAAGGATTTAAGGGTAACGTCGAAGTCGCGGGATGTTTCTGTGAATGGAATGGCAAAGTTCTCTATTTAAAAAGGCATGCTGAAAAGCCTCATGGTCAGATGTGGGGCTTACCTGCAGGGAAACTAGAGGCAGGAGAAGATCCGCTTCGGGCAGCAGTGCGGGAAGTGAAGGAAGAAGTGGGGATTACATTAAATCCTGAAAAGCTTGAGCACGTTGCGACAGTGTATCTTGAAGCCGATGGTTTGCATTATACTTTTCACGCCTTTAGGGTTGGATTGGAAAAGGCGCCCCGCATCGAATTAGAGCCGCAGGAACATACCGAGGCCAAATGGCTGTCGGTCGAAGAGGCTTTAAAGCTCCCCTTAATCATCGGAGGGGCAGAAATTCTAAAGGCTTACAAAACTAAGATTTCTTCTTCTTGAGCTTGAGGGCGCCAGAGTTGATACAATAGCGGGTTCGGGCGGGTTTTGGTCCGTCATGGAAGAGGTGGCCCAGATGGCCGCCGCAGTGGCTACAGATAACTTCGGTTCTTTTTGTGAAGAAGCCGACGTCGTCCTTTAGGGTGATCTGACTGACATTGATTGGTTCGATGAAACTGGGCCAGCCTGTGCCGGATTTGAACTTGGCCTCGGAGTTGAAGAGGGGCTCACCACATCCCGCGCAGAGATAGGTTCCCTCATCGGTACAGTCCCAATATTCTCCGGAAAAGGCCTTTTCAGTCCCTTTCTCACGGAGAAGATGGTACTCTTCCTTGGAGAGCTTTTTTTTCCAATCTCCCTCAGATAGTTCCTTTTTGCTCACTTAAAATCTCCTATCCTCCAATTGCTGAATAGTCTTAAAAAGGTCAAGGAGAATTCTTTAGGACGATACGGTAACGGGCTTTATTGGCCTTGAGGCGGGCGATTGCTTCATTGAGCTGAGTCATGGGCATGACTTCGGTTTGGGCCTGGATATGATGACGGGCGCAGAACTGGAGCATCTCGGACATGTTTGTCCGGCTGCCGGTCCCGCTTCCGCAGAGAGAACGATTGCCAGAGATTAATAGACGGGCAGGGAATTTGATATCGCTAGGGGGCAGGCCAACGAAACAGAGTTTGGCTTTGGGCCTGAGCATCATCCCGATCGTCATCCAATCGATGTCGGCGCTGACGGTCGAGAGGATAAAATCAAACCCATTGACAGCTTTTTTGATTTGATTAGGATCGTTTAAAGAAATGAAGTGAGAGGCTCCAAATTCCCGCGCTTCTTGTTCCTTATCTGGGGAGCTGGAGATGGCTGTGACGTCACAACCGAAAGCTCTGGCGAATTGGAGCGCTAAATGGCCGAGGCCGCCGATCCCGATAATGGCGACCGATTGCGGGGCCTTAACATCGTAGATCTTAAAAGGGGAATAGACGGTAATCCCGGCGCATAAGAGAGGAGCAGCGTCTTCGGAAGAAAGGCTTTCAGGGATGGGATAGACAAAGCGGGAGTCGACCACGATCTGATCGGCAAATCCTCCGTATCTATCGACGCAGGTCCTAACTTTTGAGCTGCAGACAGTCTCTTCGCCTTTGACGCAAAACTCGCAGACAAGGCAGGCGCCGCATTGCCAGCCCACACCAACTCGCTCTCCGAGTTGTAATCCTTGAACGTTTTTGCCTTTACGGGAGATCTTCCCGATGATCTCATGGCCGGGGACTAGAGGGTATTTGGAGATTTTCCAGTCGTCTTCAATGAGATGGAGATCGCTATGGCACAGGCCGCAGCAATCGATGGCAATTTCAACCTCCTCGTCTTTCATCGGGGAAGGAGCGTAGTCAAATGGTGTTAAGGGCTTTGCAGCCGCTGGTGCGGCATAAGCATGAATCATGCGATCACGATACTGGCTCTGTGGGGAAAAATCAAGCGGGTTTATCCTATTTTCCTGCAAATTCTAGTACCTTTGTATACGACATATCAACAGCTTGCCAAGTCGAATAGTCATTTCGATTATTTCCTTCAATCCAGGCGATAATAAATTGAATTTGTCCCTGTTCATTTTCCTCTAATGCAGGCAAAGAGACTCGAATTCCATCTTCCAAATATTCAAGCATTTCAGGAATAAGAAGATTCTTTTTTGCAAACCGAGATGGCAACCATTGTTGATTTTCGGCCCGTTCAACTAAATCCTCTTCGTCTTCAGTCCCAATAGTCAGTCGTCCATTTGCATTACTCCAACTCTGAGCAATCAAGCCTTCTCCTGACTCGGGCTCGCCCTTTAATTTTGCTTGCTTGGGTAAAAAGCGACAGCTAAATTGCAGATCCATTTTTTTGGAAGAGTTTTTAAAGCGCCAAAGAAAAGCAATACAACGTGATACCTTCATTCCGGGTGGCAAGGATGGGTCTATTTGAATTTTTAAGAGCTCAATTTGTATGTTTTTAAGCGGCCAGCAATAAATGCAGGCACCTGATAACGTTTCACCTAAAATTGTTGGAGGAATTGCTGAAAGTTTAGAATGATTCATGACGACTTCTAAATCTAAACATCCTAGGGGGATCGGTAGCGAAAGTGCACTAGTAGATCCATTTTTTTTGCGTGATTAAAATCAAACAGTCTAATCATAGCCTTCAAAACTATTCGTCACTACAATAGCATTTTTAGCGGCCAGGAGATGCTGTTGATACCAATCCGATTGAAAATCTACAGGTCTATTGATGAAGGAAGGAATGAGGGGTTGAATATCAATTGGATGCTTGCTAAGTCCGAAGTAATTTTCCATCATATAATTATGCCGTTTGTCAGCATCGTAGAGACCTTGGACAAACTGCCATTCAAGCGAATGAACTGAATCAGACCCCCATTCTCCACAATGATGAGGGCACATAAAATCGATTTTTTCTTGGGGAGTTGAGAAAAAGCTAGGCCATGACCAAGAGAAAAGATATACAGGCAGCAAACTTATGAAGCAAAATAGGAAGCTGTTCGTCGAAAAAATCCCCATGAACAACTTTTATATGTGTACTAATGCAAAAACTCAAGAGGTAATTGGAAATCGTTATCAGCGTTTGGCAGCTATCTGACACTCTTCTTTCTTGTCGACGGCGTTGAAGAGCCCTTTGAGAGGTTTTAAGATGCCTTTGACGGGATCGCTACCGGGGATTTGTTGGAAGATCTTATCGAAGATTTCCTTGAGATTTTCTCGGATGAAGATCTCTTTGAGCATTTGGCCAAGCGCGCTG
>DATAHB010000074.1:0-8749 GCA_036263375.1 Rhabdochlamydiaceae bacterium
ACTGAAATTATACCTTTTCATTTATACTGCCTTGGATTTTTTAACCCAAGGAAACTTCATGTATCATATTTGTCTCTTGCTGGCTTTATCGCTTTGCTTTTCGAAAGCATGTCCGGAGATCTTGCCAGAGATCTTTAAAGATCGGCTTGTGCTCAGCCACCTTGTCCATGAAATCCGAGATCCAAGCACAGATAAAAAACACTTCAGAAAGGCTTTAGAGAAAATTGGAGAGTACTTGTCATTAGAAGTTTTGCAAGATCTCAACACCAAACACGTTGAGATTGAAACGTTAATGCGATCAAAAGCCGTCCATGCGCTCTGCGATGAAGATCCTGTGCTCATCACCATCTTGCGCGGCGGAGTTCCCATGATGATCGGCATGCAGAAGGTTTTTCCGAATGCGCAGGCCGGATTCTTAGGGATGGCCCGCAATGAAGAAACTCTAAAAGCAGACGTCAGCTACATCGGCATCCCCAACGTGCAAGGGAAATGTGTGATCATCGCCGATACGATGCTAGCGACCGGCGGATCGATGATAGATGCGATTAAAATTATCGAAAAGCATCACCCGAAGCAAATTATCCTTATCTGTGCGATCGCTGCAAAAAAGGGGATTGAGCGCATTCTAGATCACAATCCAAGCATCAAGATCTTTGCCGCGGCCACTGATCCTACGCTCAATGAGAAAGGGTATATCGTTCCAGGCCTTGGCGATGCTGGAGACCGCTGTTACGGGATGAAGCTCGAATAATCTCTATGGTAAGAAAGGCGGCTGCCCAGGAAAGTAGACGCCTGGTTGTGTTGGAAGGGAATGGCCGGCTGCGACAAATGCATACATCCCGCCGGCAAGAGTCATGCTGGCGACTACGATGAAGTTTCTCATGGACAGCGGTTTTTTTTTGTGAAATACTACTGAGTTTAAAAAGACTGTGTATGAGGCACATAAAAGGAATATTAATCCAGTGGCGACCGCCAGCTGCCATTGCATCCCATGCCGTTCTGCTGAACTGATCGATGAAACAATCGCTACGGGGCCTTTGAAGATAACCGCATCGCCAATCAGATTGACATGTTGAGGGAACGCTTGCAGAAGTTTATTAATATCTAACCAGGTCAAATACGATTTGTCAATTGTTGCTTGGTGTAATGCTGCGATGAACGTCGGTAAGAGGGATTTTCCGTATGACAAGTTTCTACCGATCGTCATTCCCATACAAGCCCCTCATTAAAATTTATGCCATTATATGGCTGAGTTGTTTAAGCAACAACAATGAATTTGAGCATAGCCTCTAAGCGTAGAAAATCGGCTGATTCCCAGGAAAGACGATGGCCCCGTTTAACGGGACTATTAACCGGAATATACCTAAGGCTGCGAGGGGTCCACAAACGCTGACGGCTAAACAGAAGATGGAAAGAGAAAGCCCTAGTATTTCGGATAACGGTTCTTGCTTTATTTTTGAGATTAACCAGGTAATAGATCTGGCGAAGATAAATAAGAGTGTGCCAACGGTTACTACCAATTGAAAGTGTACGATAAACTGCCTTGTTGAGCTTATAGGGAAACCAATGCCCACAGGGCCTTGGAAGACCACAGTTTCGCCAACAAGCTGGATATGTTGAGGAAAAGCATTCAGGAGTTTGCAGATATCTAGCCATCTCAGGTGTGTTTTATCGATCGTTGCTTGGTCAGAAACACGGAGGTGGTGCGGGATGCAGGTCACACCACTGGCAATTAACGATTGTCCACTATACGTCACATTTTGACAGGCTAGAGTCATACAAATCTCATTAAGGTGTGGTAAAGTATGCCAGGGGCTTGCTTAGAATACCAACAGAAATGCTATACTTCAGTCGGTTATGAAAATCGTGATCAGTTCAGATGAATATTTTCCTTTAATCGATCTTCTTTTGGAAGAGGTTCAAAAGAAAGGACATGAGGTCCATTATGTAGGACCGCGTGCAGGTGAAAAGTCGATCGATTGGCCCGATGTGACTTTGAAGGCAATGGAAGAGATCAGGGAAGGAAAGGCAGACGAGGGGATTGTGCTGTGTTGGACAGGGACAGGATGTTCCATTGTTGCGAATAAAGTCCCGGGAATTCGCGCTGCGCTCTGCAGTGATGCAGAAACAGCCAAAGGGGCGAGGATTTGGAATCATGCCAATGTGCTTGCATTGAGTTTGAGGCTAACATCGGCTGCGGTTTTAAAGGAAATCTTGGGAACTTGGTTCGCTACTCCCTATAGTACAGACCAGTGGAATCTTCAGCAGATGGAAAAGCTGAAAACTCTCGAAACTACCTAAAACGTCTAAAATGTTTTTTCTTCTGCTTGGGTCGGAAGTTTCCTTGAGAAACAAAGCCTGGAGTGGAAGAAGTATGCGTCTTTGTGCGTGGCTCTAATCCGGAAATGGTATGAGGCGCCATTTTTTGGTTTGTAAATTTTTCAATTTGACGGACAAAACCCATCTCTTTTGAAGTCGCAAATGAGAGAGCAATCCCGGTAGCGCCGGCGCGGCCTGTTCTTCCAATGCGATGAACGTAGTCTTCTTCGTTTTCCGGTAGATCAAAATTAATCACGTGGCTGATTGCAGGGATGTCAATTCCACGGGCGGCAACGTCTGTTGCAACGAGAATGCGGAGTTCTCCTTGGCGGAGTCGCATGATCGTTTTTGTCCGTTGGCGCTGGTTCATGTTGCCATGAAGGGCGCCTGCGCGGAACCCCTTTTTGATTAGTTTGTCGACGAGTTGGTCGGCATGGTGCTTGGTACGGGTAAAGACAATCGCTTGGGTGATGTCTTTGCCATTTAAGATATGGTCGAGCAGTTTGTATTTGTGTTCGATATTGTCGACATGATGCAGCCGCTGATTGATGTTGTCGTGTTTTGCAGGATCATGGGCAATGGTGATCTCTTGCGGATTTTTTAGAAGACGCTCGGAGAGTTTCATCACGCTGCCTTTGAGCGTCGCAGAGAACATTAGCGTTTGACGTGACTCAGGGATCGATTCTGCGATCTCTTCCACGGGACCGATGAATCCCATATCGAGCATTCGATCAGCTTCGTCTAGGATGAACATTTCCACGCGGGAGAAATTGATTTTTCCACGGTTCATATGGTCGATGAGCCGCCCTGGGGTGGCGACGAGGATCTCATAAGGACGAGCAAGTTGCCGGTTTTGGATTGGATAAGGAGCTCCGCCGTAAATGCAGACGGTTTTTACTCTGTCGAGGTATTTGCTGTATTTTGTGGCTTCTTCCGCAACTTGGATGGCGAGTTCGCGCGTCGGAACTAAAATCACGATGCGGGGTCCGCGGCCATGCATTTCAGAAGGTTTAGCTAATTTGCAGAGAGCTGGGAGGATAAAAGCCGCTGTTTTACCCGTTCCGGTCTGAGCGGAGCCGCGTAAATCGCACCCTGTGAGGATCAGGGGGATGCCTTGTTTTTGGATGGGAGTCGGCTGGGTATAGCCTAAATCTTCAAGAGCTTTTAAAATCTTTGGTTCGTCGATTAAATCGTGGAATGACATGTTTTTGTTTTCTTCTTTAATTAAAGCGAAATAATACCAGAAAGAGACTTAATAGCCTAAAATAAAATTATTTTTTGTCGAATATTTTTTTTGAAAAAACCCATCCTGAAAGGTCTCAGGATGGGAATCTTTAGGGTGAAACTTGGATTGATGTTGTGGGTATATAGTGCAGGATTAACGAAACAACAAACAGGATGAGAAAGATAAAGAATAGAACTTTAGCAATTTGCGTTGCAGCACTTGCGACACCTCGAAACCCTAACATTGCGGCAATGATAGCGATCACGAAAAAAATAACAGCCCATATAAGCATCAATATTTTCCTTTAGGTTAAGATTTTTTGCGTCCAAAATAGATCATTCCAGCCCCCAATACGATGAGGACAATCCCGCCGATTTCGCACAGCATTAAAGGCGCGTCGTAGGCGCTGAGTTTGCCTTGAGCATAGCTATCCACAGCACTACCGGCAGCATTGCCTGAAAACATGCTGGTTCCTCGGCTGACCATTTCTTTGGCATTGCCGACACGATTGATTTCATATTTGGCAAAAATGAAAAGAACAACACCCGCAAGCAAGAGCACAAGTCCTGTCAATTTTTTCTTGGATTTAAACATAAATCCCTCCTGTATATCCTCTAATTATCCAAACTTTAGATGGTTGTAAAGGAAATAAAAACTGATGGATATTCCAAAAAAGTGGCTTTTCCCAAGTTCCATCGAGGAAGCAAAAGAGGCTCAAGTTGCGATGGCTGCAATGGTCATTGTGGAAGACGATTTCAAAGATTGCCAATCGATTGGTGGGATGGACGTCAGCAACAACCTCTATGATCCTAAAAGAATGATCTATGCTTCGGCGGTTGTACTTTCAGATACTTTGGAAGTTAAGGAAACGGCCGCGGTCGCCTACAAACAAAGTTTTCCTTATATTCCGGGGTTATTGGGATTTAGAGAAGCCCCGGCGCTTGTCGAAGCGTTTAAAAAACTGACAACAAAGCCGTCGATCGTCTTTGTTGATGGGCATGGAATCGCGCATCCCAGAAGACTGGGGATTGCAAGTCATTTAGGTGTTTTATTAAATATTCCGACGATTGGAGTGGCGAAATCGATTTTGGTCGGAGAGTCTACGAGAGTTTTGGGTGATGAGGTGGGTGCACAAGTTCCCCTAGTCTGGAAAAATCGTACCATTGGAATGTTGCTACGAACAAAACCAAGAGCGAATCCCTTGATCATCTCGTGCGGACATAAAGTTGCTCTTTCGACAGCTATTAAGCTTGTGCAATCGTCTTTGAGGGGATATCGATTGCCCGAGCCTACCCGGCAGGCTCACCTGGCAGCAAATAGTTGTAGAGTAGAATTTATACCATTTATCAAAAATAACGTTTAGTTATGCAGCTTCCTTGCACAGCTAAACGTTATTTTTGATAAATGGTATTAGCCGCCGGGAACGATCATGCGGTCTTCGTCAAAATGATGGATTTTAGAAATAAATTGAGGGCTGAGCTTAAAAAGAGAGGCGACGGTTTCCGGAGAATAGGCGCTAAGAGCCCCGGAAAGGCCGATGTCATCGGGAAGCGCATGGTTAAAAAAGACAGTCATGTGCAGATCTTTGGAGCCGGTATTTTCAATATGATGGAAATAGCCTGCAGGGATAATGCTTCCTTGGTTTTGAAAGAGTTCAAAGGTATCGACATCGCCGCTCGGGCTTAAAATCGTCAGGCGTGCTTTTCCCTGGACAACGTAATTGATCTCTGTCGCATTGGGATGCCAATGAGGCTCGCGGATCCCTTTTTTAAAGATACGCAAGCTAAAGAGTGCTAAATGCTCCAGAGCAGGGAAATAGGTTTGATTGGCAATTTTGGCACTTCCACCGTCGGTATCGATTTGAGGGTGGATCTTTTCGAGATTGAACTTGTTTGGATTATTGATTTGCCTGACCCCTTCAAGAGGCTTTCTTAAGGAAATAAATGTATCGCAGGCACGTTTTTTCAACGTATGGAACAATTTTCTCGGCCCCCCAAAGGTACTATTGAGCACGCGGACGGGCATCGATCCAATTGACTGGGATAGATCGAGATCTTCAGGATTGCAGTGGTTGTAAGCTAAGATGAAGCGGCTCTCTCCTTCATAGAGATTTTCGATGTGGTGGATATATCCCTTGGGGAAATAGACGACTTCTCCAGCGCTTAAGGTGAATGTATCGACGGTGTTGCCGGGGCTGAACATTGTGATCAGCGCTTTTCCTGAAAGACAGTAGGTAAGCTCATCGGCGTTCGGGTGCCAGTGAGGCTCCCGGATGCCGCCGCGTTTGAGGGTGATTGTTGCAAGCGCCATGTTCTGCAGGAAAGGAAAGTCGGTTGAACTGCACATGATCCGCCTGCCGCCCTTGCAGAGGCGCTTTGCCTTGCTTGCCCGAAGATCGAACTTATGCTTTGAAGTCATTTTCTTTTAATTAACAGAAGAGCGATCATTGTGACAAGAAGATTGAAGAAGGGGGAATATATGGAAACAGTAGTGCAGGGAAGTAACATGGGTACATTTGAGTTTATTGTGTCAATCTCTTGGGTTTTGATCGCTGTTTTTGCTGTTGGGTTAGCAGCATATTTGGTCCTTAGTGGGAGACTTAAATGGCTGCATTATGATTCGACTATGGGTAAGATCGGCTTAGAAGTCACGGAAAGTTTGGGGATCAAAGATTTAGATGCAGATGAAATTCTCGCCTTTGAAAATTTTGTCTATCGAGATTTTCAAAATTTCAATAGGGGAACTAAATTGGCGTATATTTTGCTATTTGTTGAAAAAGAGTTGCTCAAAGCGGAATTTGAAGACAACGTATTACATCTTGAACTCACGGAAAAGGGAAAGCTAGTCCATTCCACAATTATCAAAGAATGTGAGAAAAGGCTGATGATCACTCCTAAAACAGAAATTAAATGGCGAAATGAGGAGAAAAAATCGATCAAAACAGTTGAAGAAAAATTGACTTCCCGTATGAATGTGCAGGGTTGATTTGCTAAATAATCCTGTTGGTTTTAGACTGTTTGTATGTGGTTCGAATGAATCACAAAAATAAGAAAGTGGAGGTTTTTATGAAATACGATACATCGAAGGTCAAACGAAGTGTTTTTCTGGCAATGATTGTGTTGTCATTAGGTTCTTCCAATCTGTTGCTGGCAGAAAGAACGACCAGCGATAAAATTAAAGGTGGCATTCAGACGTCGGCTGATACTCTGAAAAAGGGCGTTGATAAGACGAAGGAGATCGCTGAAAACACGAAAGAAGGTGTTAAAAAAGGGGCCAAGAAGTTTGGAGAGAAAGTCGAAGACCTTCAAACCTATTTTAGAAAAAAATTCCACGAACAAGCTACTGTTGGCCACGCGACGGTATCCGATGTCACTTTCAATGGCCATTCCATGGCGGCTATTGTGAAACCAGGTGAGCGCATTGAAGGGCAGCTCAAGTGCACTCTGGACAAAGAGCAGCTCAAAAACATCAAATACCACTGCTTACTCATCGGATTTAAAGGCCGAGAGAAGGCTGAGACCGCTGTCGATATCGGCAGAGGAATTTTCGTTGACCAAGACTCTAGAGCGGGCTTTACCCTGATTGCGCCTAGCGAGCCAGGCTTTTACAAAGTCCGCTTTAAACCGATGGAGGGCTATATTGAGCATGATATGCTCAATAAGTGGAAAGATCCCAATGGGACACTTCCTAATAGTTCATCAACAATCGGTCTGATCTACGTCAGAGCCTAAGTTTAAGCCCTCTCTACTTTTCAGTAGGGAGGGTTTTTTGCTTAAAACAGGCCAATGTGATATCCGAGTATAAAACCCCGGATATCTATGAAAAAAATCGCAGCTGTTTTTTTTGCTCTGATTCAACTTTCACTCTATGGTGTAACGCCTCAGCAGGCGCTTCAGAATTTGATAGAAGGGAACCAGCGATTTTCCAAGGACAAGTCCCTGCATTTAGACAGAACAAGCGAGCGGCGGCAAGAGCTCATTTCTAAACAAACACCCCATGCTGTTATTGTCGGTTGTTCGGATTCACGCGTGGCTCCAGAGATTATTTTTGATCAGGGTATCGGAGATCTCTTCATTGTGAGAGTCGCCGGCAATGTCGTGGGATCCCTAGAACAAGACAGCATCGAATATTCAGTGATTTATCTCAATTCGAGCCTTATCATGGTCTTGGGGCATGAAAATTGCGGGGCTATTGATGCGGTTCTTTCAGGAAAGACACAAGACATCGAAGCGGTTGCTGAAATGCTCCAGCCGGCAGCCGATGCCACAAAAACGGAAAAAACCAATCGACTTGAAAATACAATTAAGACCAATGCTGAAATGGTGGCTGATCAACTCAGCAAGAGTCCGGCGCTCAGTCCATTGATTGCCAAAAAGAAACTCATGGTTGTTCCGGCTTATTATAATTTTCACACGGGTAAAGTAGAGCTGCTCCAAGAAAAGAAGAAAAAATAGAAGGGTAGCGCTATACTCGTTTTTATGAGGAAGAAAAATTGGGTTTGGGCGGTCTGCTTCTTATTCTTTTCGACGACGCTGATTGGTTATTTTGCGCAGCCACCTGGAAACAAAGAAGGGGTGTATCAACTCAAAGACTATTCTTCTCTTTTGGGGATGGAAGGATTTAGCGATAAGGCGCTTGCCACCCACTTCAAACTCTATCAAGGCTACGTTACCAACACGAATCTACTTTATCGTACATTATCCGATCTCGCAGGAGCGGGCAAAAACCGCTCTCCGGAATATGCGGAGATCAAGCGTCGGTTTGGCTGGGAGTTCGATGGGATGCGCCTACACGAAGCTTATTTCGACAATTTAGGTGGGAAAGGTTCTCTCAATTCCACCGATCCTCTTTACGCGCAGCTTGTCGCGGATTTTGGCAGTTATGAAAAATGGAAGGCCGATTTTATTGCGATCGGCGCTATGCGGGGCATCGGCTGGGCTGTTCTCTATTTAGATCCTCAATCGGGGAAGCTATTCAATACATGGATCAATGAACACGATTTAGGTCATTTGGCCGGCGGAAGACCAATATTGGTTATGGACGTCTTTGAGCATGCCTATATGATCGACTATCTGCTTGACCGCGCAGCCTATATTGACGCTTTTTTCAAAAATATCCATTGGGAAATCGTCGAAAAAAGGTACATGAACCTATCCCAATAAATTTCATCATGATCTTTTTGCACTTTTCAGCTTTAAATCGATT
>DATAHB010000075.1:0-4842 GCA_036263375.1 Rhabdochlamydiaceae bacterium
CTTTAGATTTTAGGATTTTTCCTGGAAAGGTTTCTTCGATGACATCGAGGAAAGCGGTATTGCTCTTACCTCGAGGATTCCAGAAAGAGAGAATCACACCAAGAACATTCAAAGCATGCCGCTGGGAAATGGTAGTCATAAATTGCGAGAGTCTTTGGAGTCCTTTGACACTGTAAAACTCCGGCGTTGCAGCGACGAGAGCGTACTCGGAGGCAATGAGCGCTGATTCGGTGAGCCAGCAAAGAGACGGAGGTGTATCGATCAAAATGGTATCATATCGACTGAGAATGGGTTTTAAAAGTTCGCGGAGCCGCTCGTGAGAATAGCGGTCGGCAGCAAGGGCCTCTGTCACTTCAACGCGCTCTAGCCAAGTATCAGCAGGGATGAGTGACAGGTGGGGATGCGATGTCGGAAGGATCACATCGTCGATTGTTTTTTTTCCTTGCAGCACAGAGGCCAAGCTGTCTTGTGCATCGGGATCGTAGCCAAGGCCCGTCGTGAGATTGGCTTGAGCATCGAAATCGATGAGAAGCACTTTCTGTTTGTGAAACTTGGCAAGGGCAGCTCCTAAATTTAATGAGGTGGATGTTTTTGCAGTACCACCTTTAAAACTACTGACTGTGATCGTTGGCATGCATGAACTCCGATTCAAGCGATTTAGTTTCCATCTCCTTTTGAAGGGAGTGCAAGAAGGGTTCGAGGCCGATTTCTCCGTGAACGACGTTATCGCGAGTACGCACGTTGAGTGTTTTATTCTCCAATTCTTTGTCACCAACGGTGAGCATATAATTGATCTGGAGCAGCTGTGCATTCCGGATTTTCTTGTTCACTGATTCACCAGAGTCATCGACATCGCAGATAAATCCTGCCTTTTTAATTTCCTTCATCAGATGATGGGCGTACTCGCTATGACGGTCTGCCACAGTGATCACACGAATGGGAAGAGGACTGATCCAGAGAGGGAATTTTCCAGCAAAATGTTCAATCAAAATGCCGAAAAACCGCTCGATCGATCCAAAAACCGCACGATGCAACATCACAGGCCGCTTTAGCGTTCCGTCCTTATCCATATATTCGAGCTTGAATTTTTCTGGAAGCGCCATGTCAAGTTGGACAGTGCCGCATTGCCAAGATCTTCCTAGCGCATCTTGGATGTGGATGTCGATCTTCGGTCCATAAAAAGCTCCGTCGCCTTCATTGATTCGGAAAGGTTGGCCCCATTCTTCGAGCGCATCTTTAAGGCCGGCGGTTGCTGAGGCCCAGTCTTCATCGGTGCCAATGCTTTTTTCAGGGCGTGTGGAGAGCTCCAGGCGGAAAGAAAGGCCAAACGTATCATAAACCTCCTCGGTAAAGCCCAAAATGCCCAGGATTTCTGATTTAATATCGGAGGGCTGCATAAAGAGGTGGGCGTCATCTTGATGGAAGCTGCGGACGCGCATGAGCCCTGAAAGAGCGCCGGAGGCTTCATACCGGTGGACATGGCCGATTTCAGCAACCCTGAGCGGAAGCTCGCGGTAGCTGTGGCTATGCGATTTATAAAAGAGCATGCAGCCGGGACAGTTCATCGGCTTGATCGCAAACGCTCTTTTTTCAATTTCAAAGCTGTACATATTGTCGCGGTAGTTGTCCCAGTGGCCTGACGTTTGCCAAAGTTCTTGGCCACATAGCAGCGGAGTCTTGATCTCGATGTAGCCCGATTTTTGAAGCATCGAGCGGAGGAACTCGACGAGTCTGTTCCAAATGACCATGCCCTTAGGATGAATGAAGGGGATTCCGGGTGCTTCTTCTCGTAGAGAAAAAAGATCCAATTTCGGGCCTAAAATTTTGTGGTCCCGTTTCTTCGCTTCTTCCAAGAAGACGAGATAATCTTTTAAAAGCTTTCGATCTGGAAAGGAAGTGGCATAGACGCGAGTGATCATTTCGCGGTTTGGATCCCCTTTCCAATAGGCGCCTGAAGTTTTTAACACTTTAAACGCTTTGATTTTCCCTAGATTGTTTAAATGCGGTCCTCTACACAGATCAAAAAATTCGCCTTGTTCATACCCAGTGATGGGACCCTCTTCGAATCCTTCAATGAGCTCCACCTTGTAAGGGTTTGATTTAAAGCGTGCGATCGCCTCTTGCTTGTTTTTGAAGAGGTGCCGTTTAACTTGATAGTTTTCATCGATAATTTTGCGCACTTCTTCTTCAATACGTGGAAAATCTTCATCAGAAATAGTGACATCTGCAAAATCGTAGTAAAAACCGTTTTCAATCGGCGGCCCGATGGTTGGTTTGGCACCCGGGAATAAACGGAGGATGGCTTGGGCCAAAACGTGGGCCGAGGTGTGCCAGAAGATTTCTTTGCCTTTGGGCTCATCAAAAGAAATAAAATGAATTTGATCTCCCTCCTTCAAAGGATATTGAAGGTCGTAGAGAGTGCCGTTGATCTCAGCGGCGAGGGCCTGATCCGGGCTTCTGAGATTCATTTTGTCGGCGAGTTCTTTTGCAGAGCATGCTTCAGAAAGCTCCATCCATTGATCATTGACTTGTATTTTCATAAATTTACATGTTAAATAGATACAGTATAACTCAAATGTCAGAAAAAACCGAAGAAATTCCTCTTAACACCGCATGGCTTGCCTTGCCTTCTCAAGCAATGGATCACTCCGGGATTCAAGATTCTTTTTGTTTCCGAGCTTTAGCTTTAGCGCGGGCGCTATCTCATGTTTTGGTAGATGCAAAAGGGAATTTGCATCCGTTTTCGAGAGATTTGCCTCGATTTTACATTCCTGCGGGCACATCCGACGAAGCGATCTGGAATCACCAATCAAAATTTTTAAAGCGATGGGATCAAGATGCCGGATTCGTCAAAAAATTTCGTAAATTCTCACTTCCGCTGTTCCATAAAAAAGTCGAGGAGATGGTCCGGGCGACTCTGATGCTCCCTTCTACGGCAACACTCACAGATGCGGAGGTGCGCAGAGCTGCTCTTTGCGCCTGCCTGACCCCCTTGCGCCAAAGCGTCGGCTCGTGCTTTGCGACAGCACCTGCGATTGTAGCTCAGACGCAGCAGCTCGATCTTTTTGTTGATGATCTTTATGAACTTTTCACCACAGGCCGGCTCAGAAGAGTTGTCGAAGGGATTCAATACAGCGTTCCGATGAGCTTGACCTTTGGCGTCGGTGATTTGAGACGCATGATCGATCCTTCAAGAGAGTATTGGGCCTCGCCGGGCTTAATTGCGGCTTTGGAAGCTGCTGGATTGATTCCTTCTCAAGCCCCGTTCGAGAAAAAAATCGTGCGGGCAAAAGAACTGCTTTCAGGCCATTCTTCCATCACAGTCCAGCGGCTTTTAAAAAAGGTTGTACCTCCTGCGAAACTCAATGAAGCCTGCACTGCTTTCAAAAGCATCGTCGATAACGCGCTTCTCAAAGCCTGGGAATTTACGATTGCCTCGTTTTCCGATGTCAAAATGGAATTTTCTGGATGGAATTTGAATTGGAGCGTGGGATTAAACCCCGATGAAAAGGGAGGAATAGGATCGGCGCTGTATGAAGCTTTGGATGCGAAACTTCAAGAGGCGAATCAAAAAATTGTGGAGTATGACCAAGCCGCTCGAGCAGCGTTTGATCAATTGAAGGCCTCTGAGAGGTTGATGGGACAAGCCTCGACAGAGGCAGAGGCGCGCAGGATGCGGGCCGAAAGTCAGGCAAGAGCGCACCATTTGAGAGTCTGCGAAGAACTGAGAGATGAATTCAGCGCACTAGCAAAGGTCTATGCTGAATTTTTTGCTTTTTTAATCCGCCACTATATTGTGAAGTTTCAGGAGTACTTCCAAGAGATTTACGATGCAGAAATGCCGGAGATTTTCCAGGGCCCTTATGAAGACCGCATGGCAGGATTTAGGCTGGTTTTTAAACATGGCCGCAGCGATAGCTCGCTTTGGACCTGGATCCATAATCAGGAGGGGTTTATTCAGGCTCTGGTTGAGTTTTTCACCTTGATCGAGCAACCGATCGTGCATGTGTGCGGGACAGCTGTCGAGAAAAAAGTGGTGGAAGAGATGACAACCGTTATCATCCAGCATGTCCGTTCTGATGTCTTTATTCAGTCGGTGCTGAAAAAGGCCGCTGCTTCAAGCAGACTTCCCTGGGCGTATCTTTCCGGTGGGTCGATCAGCCAGCTGGTGCCGCTTTATTTCCGGACACCGGTGTTAAAGCGCGAATCTCGAGAAATCCAAGATGAGCTCGATCTGTTTGTCTTTTTACTCGAGGCCATGAAAAGCCTTCCCATGACCGAGAGATTTTTAAAAGATCCCGAAGAGAGGCTGCTACTTGAATCTCCAACCCACGTGTTTTCTTTTCTGCCGGGCTCACCGTTCTTTAAGGAAGGATGGGTGAATGAAGGCTTTACCTATACATGGATCCGAGACCGGTTTTTAATTCCAGGAAAGGAATTTTACAGCTCAATCCGGCTCTCTCCTGCCGAGCAACGAGAGCTCCTGCGACGACTTTCCATCCAAGCCGAAGTCCCCTCTTCTGCCACCCTTGAAATGTTCGCTACCAAATGTGCCCCTCTTCCGAAAAATGAGCTTGCGTTATTTCTTTATCAGACTTTGCCGCTTATTCCACGTTCTGATTGTAAAGCGGTTTTACAGAAACTGTTAGGAATCGAAAATCCCGCATTTCCTTCCGAGCTGCCCGACTTTCTGTCTTCGCAGGAAATTCAGCAGCTGGCCAAAGCGCAAATGGAGGCCGATGCCGACCGGCATGCGACGATTATCGCCCGTGCTCAAGCCTTGAGGCTAGCTCCTACCCCCTGCATTTTTGCCGATACAAACTGGCCACAAGGGTATTTTGC
>DATAHB010000076.1:0-20039 GCA_036263375.1 Rhabdochlamydiaceae bacterium
AGGGTCGTTGTCGCCGTAGATACCTAGAGAATCACCCACTTTAAAGGTCAGATTGGAATCCATGAGATCCAAAACGACATGGTGAGTCTCTTTGGTAGATCCCGGCTTTGACAAGGGATACCGTTCTTTGATGACAGCGGAGAATGGGTTTAGTCGACTAAAATTAGCGGACATTGTATGTACGAATCATGCGTTTACTTTTCATTGTTGCTCTACTATCGCTTGCGGGATGCGCGGATACGGGCTATCAAAACTCGTATATCATTTCTCATACCGAAGACGAACCTGAAGAATAGAGGTCTTTGCAATCTTTTTTGGTCCACGCTTTGGTCAGAACATCCATTTTTTTATTGGAGATTCCCCCCAGGAATTCAATCGACCCTAAAAGCCTTGCACGGCACCGGTCTTTTCCAAGGAGCTCGAACGAATCATAGAGTGGTGGCCCTTGGTGCTTGCCAATAATCGCAGCGTAGAGAAGGGGGATCAACACTTTTTTGTGGTTAGCGCCAAAAGCTTCAGCGACTTCTTTAGAAGCCGTTTCAATGCCGGAGCGGCCCCAGTTTTCTTGTTCGTCCAGACTCCAGAGGATGGTTTGGAGAATGAAAGCAGCTTTTTCCGGAGCCAGGCCGCCGGGAGCAAAAATCGGTGGCGTATAGGGAAGATGATTGACGAAGAAGAAAGAGCAAAGCTCCATGAATTCTCCGAATGTCTTAATGCGGGTATGGCATAGCGGCATCAGTTTCGACATGAACTCATCGTTGAATCCCCAAGCGCGGATTCTATCCCAGAGCTTGTTTTCAGGAACATTTTTGATGAGATATTGTTGGTTGAGCCAGTCGAGTTTTTGCACATCGAAGAAAGCGCCAGAAACCCCAATCCGCTTCGGATCAAATTCCTTGATAATCTCAGGAACGGAATACATTTCTTTATCGCCCGGCATACTGTAGCCCATCAGGGTCATAAAGTTGAGGAAAGCTTCAGGAAGATAGCCACTGTCGCGGTAGAAGAAGATCGATGTTGGATTGCGCCGTTTAGAGAGTTTTTTTCCATCTTTTCCCAGCAGTAGCGGCATATGCATATATACCGGAGGCGTCCAGCCGAAACTCTCATAGAGAAGGATGTGTTTTGGTGTTGAGCTAATCCACTCATCGCCGCGGATGACATGGGAGATTTGCATCAAATGGTCATCAACGACGTTTGCTAAGTGGTACGTTGGAAACCCATCCGATTTTAAGAGCACTTGATCATCAATGTCTGCCCATGGAGAAATGATCCGACCTTTGATGCCGTCTTCGAAAATGCATTCTCCTGTAAGAGGAACTTTCAATCGGATGACAAAGGGCTGTCCTGCTTTTTCTCTTTCAGCGACTTCGGCAGGAGATAAATTTCGATAACGTCTATCGTAGCCGACGCGTTTGCCCATTTTCAGGCTCATCTCGCGCATTTCAGCGAGTTCTTCAGGCGTGGCAAAACACTTGTAGGCTTTCCCATTATCCAGAAGCTGCTGGCAGTGTTTTTGGTAAATTTCAGTTCTTTCTGATTGGCGGTAGGGGCCGAAAGGCCCTCCAATATCGGGGCCTTCATCCCAAGTAACACCTGCCCAATGGAGGGCATCAAAAATGCTTTTTTCGTATTCAGGACGCGAGCGTGTACGATCGGTATCTTCAATCCGGAGGATGAATTTTCCGCCAAAGTGTTTGGCAAAAATCACATTGAAAATAGCCATGTAGGCGGTTCCCACATGAGGATCGCCGGTTGGAGAGGGAGCAATGCGTACACGTACTGTCATAATAAAATTTATAGGGTAAAAGTGTTCCTCAACATTTTCCTCTATTGGGCGTTAGTTTTCAAGATGATAGAGAAGTGTCCGTGCGGGGAAATAGTCGATTATTCTCCGCATAATGTGCGGAGAATATTAGTTCTTCAATGCGTTTATAATAAGATAGTTATGAAAAATGCGGAGAAAAAGTGGGCTATTCTCCGCAGATTATGCGGAGAATGTTGTTGCCTGTCTGGAGAGTCCCTGGTAAAATGAAGTGATGATGTACATTCATGAGCTTAAAGACTGGCCGTATTTTGTATGGAACCAAGCGGGGCTTTCGGAGCCGCTGGTTCAGCTGCGTCATTTAGAGGGGCGGCTAATCGGGGGCATGGAATCAATTGGGTTTCACATTCAAGATGAAACCGTTCTACAGGTTCTAACGCAGGATGTTGTTAAGTCGAGCGAGATTGAAGGAGAAATTTTAGATAAAACGTTGGTTCGTTCTTCAGTTGCTCGGCACCTGGGGATGGATATTGCCGGCTTGAAAAATACCGATCGAAACATCGAGGGGGGTGTCGAGATGATGCTCGATGCAATCCAAAAGTTTGATGAGCCACTGACAAAAGAAAGGTTATTACAATGGCATACCTTGCTATTCCCCAGCGAAAATAAAAGAATTACAGTGGGAGAGTGGCGAAAAGGAATTGTTCAAGTGGTTTCTGGGCGAATAGACAAAGAAACGGTGCATTTTGAAGCGCCTTCTGCAGAGAGAGTTGATCATGAGATGAAGCTCTTTTTGGAATGGTTCAATCAGGAAGCAACGATGGACCTTGTTTTGAAAGCTGCTATTGCCCACCTGTGGTTTGTCACCATTCATCCTTTTGACGATGGAAATGGAAGGATTGGGCGGGCGCTATGCGATTTAATGCTGGCTCGTTCTGAAAAGAGTTCCCGACGTTTTTATAGCTTATCTGCCCAAATTCAGAAGGAGAGAAGCAGTTATTACGCCATCTTAGAGCAAACCCAAAAAGGAAAATTAGATATTACTTCATGGATCGAATGGTTCTTTAACTGTCTGAGAAGAGCGATAGAAGAAGCATTGGTAGTTCTTGAGCGGATTCGAGGCAAGTCTCAATTTTGGGAAGCGCTTGCAGAACTTTCACTCAATGAAAGACAGCGCAAGATCATGAATCGGTTATGGGATGGTTTTGAGGGAAAACTGACTTCTTCAAAATGGGCGAAGATTGCCAAATGTTCTCAAGATACGGCATATCGAGATATAATTGATCTCATTGATAAAGGGATTTTGTCAAAAAATCCAGACGGCGGGCGCAACACCAGCTATTCTCTTAAGCCGCAGAGGCTTTAATTTGCATAAGCATGAGCAAGTCTTTCATGATGTTGAGGCTTTCATGGAGCTGGATATCGTTTTGCCCGAACTTTGGATAGATGGAAGGCTCTTTTTTCGAACAGGCCTCCATGAGATTTTGGTGGTTTTTATTGAGCTTAAGACGTTCTTCGGAATTCTTTTTTAGGATGGTCATATAAGGTTGATAAGTGGTGAGGATTTGTTGGAGATCGAATTTGTAAACGCGCATGGCTTGGTACCGATGGATAGCAGGAATATCGAACAGATCGTCATCAAAACTTGGATCAATCTGGTCGGTCTCAAGCGGGAATCTGGCAAATTTTTCTCCGATATCCATTGTGGTAAAGTAGCCGGGAACAACAATATCTGCCGGTACGCCGACGAGCTGCGGGCTTTTTCCGGAGACGGTGTAATACCGACCACGGGTGACTTTGTATTCGCCTTTGGGGTTGACGCGGCCGTAATTCGAAGCTTCGAGCGTAAAGCTTTGGAATGTTCCTTTCCCGAAGGTTTCAGGATCGCCGACAATAATGGCGCGGCCGTATTCTTGAAGCGTTTGAGCGACGATTTCTGCAGCAGAAGCGCTTGCTTTGTTTGTGAGAATAAGCAAAGGGCCGTCCCAGACTGTATTGGACTCGGTATTGCGAAGCTTTTGAATAAATCCCG
This sequence comes from Rhabdochlamydiaceae bacterium, assembly GCA_036263375.1. GTDB lineage: Bacteria > Chlamydiota > Chlamydiia > Chlamydiales > Rhabdochlamydiaceae > PALSA-1444. The sequence continues at coordinate 3,798 of DATAHB010000076.1, forward strand.
TGTTATCTTTCACAGAGACAACCACGCCTTTTTTCATGAAAAGTCCGGACACTGAAACAGCTTGATTAATGAGTCCGCCGCCATTATTGCGCAGGTCTAAAATGACGCCTTTTAAATTGTGCTCTTCTTTCATTTTATTCAGTGCCTCTGCAATATCGGTGCTAGAAGCAAAGGTCGGATCTTGATAGAAGGAAAAGAGTTTGACAATCCCGATCACGCCGTTTCCAAACGGCTCGAGCGTGCTCTCTAGCCGGCTCTCTTTAAGGACGATTTCTCCACGGGTAATGTTAACATCGAATTTTTCTTCCGTTTTGTCCTCTTTTTTTCGAAGGAAAGTGAGGGTGACGGAGGTCCCTTTAGGTCCGCGGATTAGTTCGACGGCTTCTGCTAAATCTTGACCGATGACGGGGTCATTATTAATGGCAATAATCCGGTCATTCATTTGGACTTGGGGGTGATTGCTGAGAGGGCTGTTTTCTAAGATGCGGACAATTGTGAATCCGTTAAGATCGTCGCGGAGCTGGGCGCCAATGCCAAAAAGCCTTTGTTGGACTTGCATCATGAATTGATTGGCTTCGGAAGGGGTGAAATAGGTGGTTTGGGAGTCCAGGGCGGAACTGGTGGCTTTCAGGACATAAGAGAGGAGGTGTTGTTTACGGGTCTTGGGGTCGGAGGCGATTAGCTCTTCTTCCTTGGCCGTCCTTCTTTTATCCAGGCGGCTCAGGAAGGTCTGTTTGGCCTCAGCATCCATAACTCGTTCAGCTGTCTTGAGTTGCAACCCCTTGATCCTAAGTATCCTCGTTTCAAGGTCTTCCAGGGTCTTTGCCCACGTCATATCCTTAAATTCTGCGCCATCGACATCGGAGGGGGGCGTCAGGGTGCCGATCTTGGTTTCGAGAGTTCTGCGCCGCTCAATGGCCTTGATCATAATCTCATAGGCGTCTTCAAACACCGTAAACTCCTCTTTTTTAAATCCTTCGAGGGTAGCGGTTAAAAGTTCAGGAGAGGCTTTGGTCCACTTAATAATCTCAGGCTCAAGTAGATAAGAGTGGGTTGGGTCAAGTTCACGGAAAAAGTTTTGCAGGGATCTTTGCACAAGCTCTTGATTCAGAGCATGATGGGTTGCATGAGCACGTAAAATCTCCTCCACCTTGATCCGGGTATCCCTGGGACTGAGTTCAGGAGGTTTGCCAAAGACACCTAAGGGGGTGAATAGGAGGCATAAAAAAAACAAAAGGGGTTTAAGCTTCATAGGGCAACTCTCAATTAGGCGTAGATTACAGCAAATGAGAGGTTTATAGCTATATAAAAATTATTTTAAATTGTTCTAGACAAAATTTACACCTATCTCTCTTGATTTCAATTCCTTTTTATGTCATAATTAATAATCTATTAAGAGCGTAATATTGATTAATAAATAAAAGCTGCAAAAACAGAAAGTTGAAAAACAATGGGTGTCAGCGTAAACTCGAAGGCTGCGCCATAGACAAAAAATTAGGAGGATTTAGTATGTTCACCGACCAAAACCAAATGCCGGCTGCAGAAGATGCAGGCAAAAGGGTCGTGTCCATCACTGAGGCAGCTAAGATCAATAACGTCACGCGACAAGCGATTTACGTTGCCATCAAGCAAAAGAAGTTGAAAGCTTTCAAAGATTCAACCCGATGGACAATTGATCTCAAAGATTTAGAAGAATATCGTAAGCATAAGTATTCCCGTACGAAATCAATGTTCGCTGGGGAGCTATTGTTTGATAACAATAAAGGCTACTATTCTGTGAATCAAGCTGCTCAAATGTTGGGCGTGCCAGCACAGAAAATCTACTACGCAACACGCGTTGGCTTGTTAAAAGCGACACGTAAAGGCGCAGCATGGGTTATTCATTCTAATGAAATCAAATCTTATCAGGAGAATTACCTGAATAAGACACCTGTTCAGTCTCAAGTCAGCTAATGACTGAAGGCTGAAGGCCTACCACGGCTTTGAAGGGGCAATGCCTAAAAAACTAGGATTAGGCATTGCCTCTTTTTTATTTTGGATAAAAGTCGCGGATTTCCACTTCGCCGGTTAAATAGCCTATGACGAGCTTGTTATCGTCCATTGAAAGACTCGAGACACCCGCCGGTCCGGGCTCTAACGTTTGGAAAAGCTTGTAGCTTCCCTCTGTTTTTTCCCAGAATTTAACGGTCTTATCGAAATGACCAGAAATCATGTAATTTTCATAGGTGATGATAGAACCGATTATATCTAAAAAGGTTGAGGAAAGAAGCTGTTTTTGAAATACTCCATTCCTGTCCTTCGTTAAAACGATCAATTGTCCTTGCGACATTCCGATAAAAATATCATCAGCTCTGACTGTCATACAAGCAACATAATTCATAAAGTGAATGCCATTGACGTCATCGAGGACATTAACATCTTCAGGTCCTGTAAACCAGCCATTTTCTTTCTGTTTCCAGATCTGGAATACCCCACCGGAACTGCCAACGATCAACTGTCCATTTTCAAAGAAAACCCATGAAGGAAACACAGCGGTAGGGGCTGCTTTTGTGAAGTTCTGCTGCACCTTGTAGTTGTCCTGAGCATCTCTTTTTAAGATTTGGACTGTTTCATCGCGGAAGGCTGCAAATAGATAATCACAGGACACGAAAACTAGATGAATGCCGCTCAGGCGCGTGCTCTCGTAAAATAAGCCATCCAGGCCTTTACAATAGACAACTGAATTTTGGCCCGACGAAACGGTTAAAGTGCGACCGTCCATTTTAAAATGTCTGATCTCAGTCCCGTCGATATCGATGCTTTGGATTTCTTCGAAATCCCCCTTCTCGGCTCTCTTATAAATTTTAAGGACAGTTGCCCCATGAGAAAACAGATACTCTTGATCCGGACTGATTTGAAAAAACTCACTCTTACAACAAGATTGTATAGTCTGGACAGTTTGGAAAAGGCCGTCTTGCCCTTTAGTTCTCACTTTAACATTGCCTTTTCCATCCCCCGACAGCAGAAGGCTGTCTCGATAGTATGATGCGAAGATCCCTGACTCATGACTATCCAGAGTTGTGATTTTCGGACAATTATTTTCGATATTTGATCGCACAACAAACGGCATGCGATAGAGCTCTTTAAAGGTAAGTGTCGGAGGAGCTCTTAGAGTGAGCCTCTCGGGTAAGTCTCTGGCAAAAAGCAATTTCCAAAGCCTTGTGTCATCAATGAAGCGAGCACACGCTCGGCCTACTAGAGAAAAATGAAACAGCTCTTTTATACTCATATAAGAGAGAATGTTTACGACGATCTCGTTTGGCAACCACATCCAGGGCTCTTGATAAGCTGTGGGTGCTGTAACTTGGTTGGATACACTCAAAACACTCTTTGACGACATAACAACCTCTGTTAAAGGTCAAAGTTCATACACCAATTATTTAAAAAATCACACTAAATTCATTTGTGTATACGCGATGCACAAGTCTGGCTCTGCGAGTCGACGCGAGAAGGGACTCCGGACACGCAGTGCTGGGTCCTCGACATGTGTAATAGAAGCCCCTAAAAGGAAGTCTGTTTTTTATGTGACAATCTGGAAATCTTTAATCTGCAGCTGAATGCTGGCTTTATTCAAGAAGGTGTTGATGTGCGGAGTGAAGGCTAGGTGCAGCGCTAGGCTCTTCTTCATAAGCTCTAAGCGACGGTCTGCCATGCCGAAAGCAATGCCTTCTAACATTCGTCCATTTTCTTCGAGATAGAACTTTAAGTGGGATTTGCCGACGATTTTAGGGGGCCAGGTCTGATTCACATCGCAATAGAAGATTGGGGCGGGATTGCCATTGCCGAAGGGCTCTAAGAGGTTAAGCGATTCCATGAAATCAAAGGTGAGGTCTTCAAATTGGATTTTCGCATCGACATGGAGTTTTGGCCGGATATCTTGGTCTTTAAGTTCTTCATTGACGGCGTGGATGAACTTCGCTTTAAATTTCTCGATATTCTCTTCTTTGATCATGAGCCCTGCAGCGTAGTCATGCCCTCCAAAATTGAGGAGTAAATGGGCGTTGTTTTTAAGGGTCGGAAGGAGGGGGAATTCTGAGATGGTGCGCATCGACCCTTTTCCGATGCCATCGTCGATCGCAATAATGAGTGTAGGGCGGTTATAGAGCTTGGCGATCCGGGCGGTGATGATGGGGATGATCCCGGGATGCCATTTTTCAGAGAAGAGAACGATCGCCTTTTCCTTGAAGATATCAGGATGGTGCATAATGAAATGGTCGATATCATCTGAGTCTTTTCTTTCGATTTTCTGACGTTCTTGATTGTGCTGTTCGAGTTCTTTGGCAAGTCCCTCCGCTTGGACAGGATCGTGGCAAAGCAAGAGCTCTACGCCTTTATTAGGATCGGCAATACGGCCTAAGCTATTGAGACGAGGAGCTACTTTGGAAGCGATATCTAAGGGGGTGATTTCGCTGAGTTTGACTTCGGAAAGAATGCACAATTTTGCAAGCCCGATCCGTTTTGTTTTGCGCAGTTGTCGCAGTCCGTAACGGACGAGGATCCGGTTTTCTCCGAGGAGCGTAGCCATATCGGCAACAGTTCCAAGTGCAACAAGATCAAGATACCGTTTGAGGTCAATTTTTCCGGCGCTCAGTTTTCCGTCTTCAACGAGCTGATTGGTGATCGCATGGGCAAATTTAAACGCTACGCCAACGCCAGTAATATCTCGATTAGGATAGGTGCTGCTCAGGAGTTTCGGATTGAGTGTGGCGATGCAATGCGGCAGGCGGGCCGTCGGTTCATGGTGGTCGGTGACAATGACATCAATTTTTCTGCGGACGGCTTCTTCAATTTCTGTGGCAGAAGTGATGCCGCAGTCGACGGTGATTAAAAGCGTGCAGTCATTTTTTGTGGCGTAATCGACGGCGTCGAGCATCAAACTTTTATTGAGCGCAATCCGGTTTGATATGTAGGCAAGGGCGTTACCACCAAGATACGCAAAGAACTCTGTGAGTAGCGCAGCTCCGGTGATTCCATCGACATCGTTATCGCCATAGACAAGGATTTTTTCTTTGTTTTGCAGGGCCTTTAAAACGCGGGCGACTGCCACATCCATATCCAGAAAGAGATCCGGATCATGGAGATCTGGGAGTTTTGCGTAGAGAAAATCGTGGATTTCTTCGATGGTTTTGAAACTTCGCGAGGCTAAAACTTGAGCAGTCACCGGATGAATATTGAATTCATCGATGATTTGTTTGGTCCAAGAAGCATCCTGCTCCGGGAAAATCCAGAGAGGCCCTTCGTGGATGTGATGTTTATTGCTCATGCAAGGTCACTCGCTGCTGTTTTTGCATCTCGCGATTGTGGAAATACTGCATCAGCGGAGCTGCGATAAAGAGCGAGGACAATGTTCCGAAGATCACACCGATTGCCATGACGAGAGCAAACCCAAAAATAGTGCTTCCGCCTAAAACAATCAAGGGAATAAGTACCAAAAGTGTAATTCCCGAAGTCATTAAGGTTCGGCTGAGCGTTACATTTAAGGCATGGTTGATCACTTCGGAGAGATTATTTTTACGCATGTGGCGTGCATCTTCACGGATCCTGTCAAAGACGATAATCGTATCATTTAAAGAATAGCCGACGATGGTCATCAAAGCGGCAATGATGTGCAGGTCGATCTGGATCGGGACGCCTAAAAGGTGCAAAATTCCCACGACTCCTACGCAGAACACTAAGTCGTGGACAAGGCAAAGGGTTGCGGAGATGGCGTATTTAAATTCAAAACGGAGGGTGATGTAGACCAAAATGCAAAGGAGGGCAATGCAGATTCCAATGATGGCATGGGTTCTCATAGTGTCTGACATCTGCCCGCTGATGGCTGTCCAGTTTTGGTCCAAGTCTTGCAATACTGCAGGCGCGAGTTGGATTTGAGAGTTTTGGAGAGCTTTGACAATCCATAAGATTTTGGGATTGCTTTCAAACGGATACGCTACTTCTGCTGCATCGTTTGAGACCGGCATGCCGGCAAACGGCCGTCCTTGCTGTTCTAAGCTGCGGCTTAAGAAAATCCGGACGTTATTCGACGGATGGAGTTCTCTAATTTGGAATTCTTGGGCTGTCAATCCTTGTTTGATGAGCGCATTTTCGACGACTGTACGATAGTCATTTTTAGCTACAGCCGGGAGCTCGACCGACAACACGTAGCCACCGGTAAAGTCCATTCCAAGAATCGTTTGACGTTGAGTGATCAGGAGGTAAGATCCGATCAAAATCACAATTGCGGAAATGACAACTGTCGGTTTGGTGAATTTCAGGAAGTTGAAATGGGCCCCTTTGATAAAGTTAGACATTTTCAATTCGCGGTGGCTGGGATTTTGCACCCACCAAGTAAAAAAGAACCGAGTAGCAAAGAGCGCCGTAAATAAGGAGGAAAGGATACCGATGATCAAGGTCACGGCAAATCCTCGGATGGGTCCTGCATCAAAATGCATCAAGATCAAGGCAGCGATCAAGGTCGTGATATTTGAGTCGATAATTGCGGAAAAAGCTTTGCGGTAGCCGGCATGGACGGCGGCGGCGATACGACCAGTGGAAGCAAATTCTTCGCGGATTCTTTCAAACACCAAGACGTTGGCATCGACAGCCATCGCAACCGTTAAGATCACGCCTGCAATTCCCGCTAGTGTTAAAGTCGCACCGAGGTTTTGAAGCGCTGCCCACATAATGAGCAGATTGAAGAGTACAGCCACAGAAGCAATGAGGCCTCCAAACCGGTAGTAGCCAATCATTGTGGCCATGGCAAGGACAAGAGCGCAAATAGTGGCAACAATTCCATGGAGTCTTTCTTGGCCGCCGAGTTCCGGGCTGACATTTTTCTCGGAGAGGATGCGTGGAGTAAAGCTTAAAGATCCGGCTTTTAAGTCGGCTTCGAGCTTGTTGATTTCCCGTTGGGTAAAGCTTCCGGTGATCGAGGCGCTATCGCGGAGCGTTGATTCGAGTGCAGGGGCGGTGATGACGGTGCCGTTGAGGATGACGGCCATGCGCCAGCCATTTCCGTTGGAATACGACTCCAGAGGAGTGGCTGCGATTTTTTCTTTAGAATAGCGCTCTGTCCATGCCTGAAGATCATCTCTTGGGGTGATTTTGATTCCATCTTTTGTCGTATGGGAACCTTGGACGCCAAACGCTAAATAATTTCCTTTTGAAGGGTCGTAAGATCCGCGGACATTTTCAAGGTTTGCTCCTTCGAGGGTAAAATTGCGGAAAACGAGCAGCAGAGGATGTGTTTGTCTATGCCAATCGGTGAAATCATCGCCGCGGTATAGGGTGATTTTCGAGAAGGTGTCGTCGACGATCGAGCTTGAACTCATTTCTTGCGGGTGCGCTAAACGAAGCCCATTTTCATAGAGGGTTTTAGCTGCCACGCTCCCAAATACAGTTCTGGGTGCTGCAGCATCGGTGCTATTCGATTCACCGTAGAGATGACGCCAGGCAATCGCGTTGATTTCTTCTACGTCTTTTCTATTGGTGACAACGGCTTCGTTCCATACATCTTGCAGGAATCTGTGAGCAGCTTCTGCAAGCGTTGGGTTTGTCATGAACTTTTCATTCACGATATGGAAATACATCGAAGAGGCTTTCACGAGGTCGGACGCTGAAAGGGATTGAGATCCGGGGAAGTCGAGCGCAATGGTATTTCCCTCTTGGCGGATAGTGACTTCTGAAACGCCCATTTTATTGACGCGGTTGTACAGCTCGTTGATCCCTTGGCGGATATCGGCTTCATTAGTCACAACATGGTTGTTGTTATCCCGCAGTTCAATCTGAACAGTTTTTCCTCCGGAGAGGTCAAGGCCCCAGCGGATGACTTTTCGTTCGTCGCCGCGGAAATATTTGATGCAGCTAAGTTTCAGATTGTCCCAGAATGCATTTGAGGTTGGCGCTGGAACATCGTATTTGGAGGTTCCTCTGAGGTCGACTTGAGCCGCGCGATAGTCATCGCGCCATTTGAGAAGATCTTCATGGAGGCTGTTGTCGATTTTGTTTTCGGTGAGGATTCGTTGTTCGACGTTGGAAAGTTCCAAAAGTGCGTACCGTTTTGTCCCATGGACGGTGAAATTCTCCCGGGTTGCTTTAAGAAGATCTTGATAGTAGTCTTCGTGTTCAAAGATAAAGTCGGACTTGAACTCGGAAGCGAGAGGATAAGCTGCGCCGGAATAGCCAGTGAAACCATTTTTTTGGAGCATAGAGCGGAGTTCATTGAAATCGCGCATGAACTGTTTTGCTGCGTCGGACTCTTGATTTTCATACCGGTCCAAAATTTTATCGACCCCTTTGGCAACGACATAAATCGAATTCATTTTAAACCCTTTCGGAGGCATTTTACTTTGCATCGAAGGGGCAAAGACGACGAGGCCTAATTTCTTTTGATCTGCCGGAAGCGATTGATACGTTTCATAGTCCCAGATCGGGAATACATTTCGCTGCAGGTCGGGATGCTGCGGCATCCAGTTCGTAGCAATCGACATCCGCATGGTATCAGCTTCGGCTTTGGCGATATTATAAAGCCGCAGTGCAATAAAGGTTTTGCTATCCGCAAGAGCGCTGAGCTGAATTTCAAATCGGTCGAGATAGGGGTTAATTTTTTCACCAGCTTGCCTTGAGAGCGCAGCGATCTCGTTATAAATGATCTGATCGAATTGATCATTCGATGTAAGTCGATCTTTCATCTGTTGAAGGTCAGCATAGAGATTCAAAATCAGTCTTTCGCTATCCCAATCGACAGTGATCGATTCAATAAAGGGGTGATGGCCGGAAAGGGTGATTGTTTGTTGCCGATCAGAAATTGGAGCCTCTTTCAGCAACGCTTTCATTGTCGTGAAACTAAGAGGCGTTTTGCCTGCAGAAAAATCTGTAGCATGCTTTTTAACTAAAGCTGCCGAGTTGATTAAAAGATTTTCTCGATTGCTGAGCCATTCAAGCCGCTGTTGCTTGATGGTATCAAGGTTGGGTTCTTGAGCAAGCGCAATTCTCTCGAGCCTTACTTGGTCTTTGACTTTATCGAGAGCGGTGATCCACTGCTCGATAAACTGCCGCTGGTTCGCCACTTCGATTTGGGAAAAAGAGGCAAAATATCTTTTGGCAATCGAGGAGTTTTCATCGAAAATTTTGGTGAAATTCAAAATGTTTTGCGACAGTAGGAGCAGCAGATCTTGTGCTGCCGGGTCTTGCAAATGGGTGACTGCTGTTTGAATCAGCGAAGCGCTTTCAGTCGTTCCTCCTGCGCTCGTGCCCAAAAAAATGAGCCGGTCATCGATAATGGCCCGATAAAAATCGGTTGGCTGACGCTGTGCATTCTGTTTAGGTGCATCCCATTTAGATCCAAATTGAAAATAAGTTTGAACGGTTTTAGGTTCGAGATGGACAGAGATGCGGCGTTGAACCACCACCGTTTTGCTCATCGGATCTCGATCATACAGGTCGAGTTGGGCAGGGACGAAGCCAATCAAGCTTCCGGCACGAGGGAGATAGGTTCTAAACTTTTGGGCTTCGGCCAGTTCTTTAAATTTAATTTGGACAAACTGAGAATTGGAAGCATCAAGGGCAATGGATAACGGTTTGAGTTTTAAAAGAGAGCAGAAAGATTCAAGCCAGGAAACCGATTCTTTTTCTAGCGCACTCACACGGACTGCAATGTCCGCCTCAATTTTTTCAGCCCTTTTCTGGTCTATCGGGGATTGCAACGGTTTGGTGTAGAAGAAAACAGTTGGCAAAATGTTGTAGACTGTCAAAAAAATGACGGCGGCAATTAAAAAAAGCTGCCATCTTTTAGGTTTTTCCATAGCTTATTCCTTTCAAAATAAACCCTGAAGAATACCCTGATCTCTTTGATTCTGTCCAGTCAAGACTGATTTGCTATCAATAAAAAAATTAAACCCAGTATCAAAGTCATTCCTTGCAAATCAACTGATCGCTATAATCGCCAACCAGTGTTCTCAAAAGAGAAAGGAAATTATGGAGACGCTTCCGGCAGAGCAAGAAGAACTCAAACTCGACCCACAACGAATCCCCAACCACATCGCCATCATCATGGATGGCAATCGGAGGTGGGCCAAACGCAAAGGCGTGCCTGCCATGGTTGGTCATTGGAATGGGGCGGAGGCGCTTTCAAAGAGTGTGGAAAATGCTGCCGCACTGGGAGTTAAGGTCCTCACAGTCTTTGCTTTTTCGACAGAAAATTGGAAGCGGCCTAGCGACGAAGTCGATTCTCTCATGAATCTTTTTCAAATGTATCTCAATGGGAATAAAGACCGCATGATCCGCGAAGGGGTTCGGCTGGCGACCATTGGAGATCTTCGCCGGCTCTCGCCTGAAGTCAAACAAACTTTAGCCGATATCAAAAAGGCAACAGCTAGTGGAGATCGGATCGATCTCGTTCTCGCGGTCAACTATGGGGCCCGCGACAACCTCCGAAGAGCAACAACAAGCATTGTCGAAGATTGCATGAGCGGTCGTATCAGTAAAGAAGATATTTCAGAAGCGCTCATTAGCCGTTATTTAGATACGGCCCCTTGGAAAGATCCTCAACTCCTGATCCGTACTAGCGGCGAGCAGAGGATAAGTAATTTTTTACTTTGGGAGATTTCATATGCTGAGGTATATATCACCGAAACTTTATGGCCCGATTTTAATGAGCAAGAATTAATCAAAGCCATTGCCGAATATCAGAAACGAGAGAGGCGCGTAGGATGTTGAAAAATAATCGAAAAAATGAATTCTATCACCGTCTATGGGTCTCAGCACTTTCGATTTCGATTGTCGCCTTTCTCGTGGGATTTGCCTACCATCCCTGGGCCAATGTGCTTTTGATATTGGCAATCGGCATTTTGACAGGCGTTGGCGTATGGGAATATGCCCAATTGGCAAAATCAAAAGGAATCAAGCCGTCAACAAGTCTCATGATTGGTGTTGCCGTTCTTGAAGTTTTGGCTTTCTACATTTCGCTCGCCTATCCCGATTGGTCGAATCTTGCGCTCATGATTATCGTCTTGGGATTTATTTCGTTTTTTCTGGTCCGTTTTTTGCAGCCGGAAAATGCGCTTCTCAATGTGGCAGTCGAATTTTTTGGCGTTTGTTATTTAGCGATACCGTTCAGTTTTATTTTAGCAATCCTCTACCCGCGTCCTGAGCTTGCCGACGGCAGGTGGTGGCTTTTTTATCTGATCGCTGTAACGAAGATCACCGATGTCGGGGCCTATTTTGTTGGGAAGCTATTTGGAAAGCACCCTTTAGCGCCCCACTTGAGTCCCCGCAAAACAGTCGAAGGCGCCATCGGTGGCTTTTGCTTTGCCGTAGGACTGAGCATTTTCTTTTGTAGCATAGGACGTACAGTTGGTTGGGAGTTGTCTTTCTGGCATGCGGCATGGTTAGGAATGGTCATTGGCATTTTAGGTCAGATCGGCGATTTGGCAGAATCACTGCTCAAGCGAGATGCTGCCGTTAAAGATAGCAATCGGATTCCCGGCATCGGCGGCGTCTTGGACCTGCTCGATTCTGTTCTCTTCACTTCACCCGTCGTTTACTTTTTCATTCGATCGATATGAACCTGATTATCACCATTGACGGTCCTGCAGGTACGGGTAAAACAACAGTCGCAAAGAAGACCGCGGAGCGGTTAGGGCTGCCGTATTTTGATACGGGAGCGATGTACCGCGCTGTCGCTTTCCTGATTCTGCATGAGAAAATTCCCCTCTCGGATGAAAAGAGAATCTCGGAGCTGCTCGCAAATTTTGATTTTGAAATCCGCGATCAAGGAGCGGAACGAAAGTACGTAGCCAATGGACGCGATGTCACGGATGTCATCCGATCGCAAGCGGTGACGAATATCGTTTCTCCCGTCTCCGCCCTCCATTCTGTGCGGCAGGCACTGTGGGCCATTCAACGGAATTTTGCCCGCAAACGAGGCGGTGTTTTCGAAGGACGCGATATGGGCTCTGTGGTTTTTCCTGAAGCGACCATCAAAGTTTTTCTCACTGCTCGCCCTGATGTCCGCGCCGAAAGACGTCTTGCGGAACTTCACGAAAAAAGGCCAGAAGAAGCCCGGCAGATGAGCCATCAGCAGATGCTGGAAGAAATCATGAAAAGGGATCAGATCGATTCTTCTCGCGCTTTAGCTCCGCTCCTCTGTCCGCCGGACGCTTATGTGATCGATACCTCGAATATCTCGATAGATGAAGTCGTTGAAAGGATCATCGAGTACAGAGAGAAAAAAAACTTAAAGCCGGCTTGGATGCAATCCAGAAGCATCACTTTTCTCTATCGGTGTGTAATCCTGTTTACATGGCTTATTGGGAAGATTTTCTACCGTTTAAAAGTCTATGGCCTACAGCACTATTATCCTCGCGGTGCGATCTTGGCGTCCAATCATACCTCATTCTTAGATCCGCCGATTATTTCTGTGTGCTGGCCCGAAGAAGTCCATTTTCTTGCCAGGCAAACCCTTTTTAAAAACCCGCTTTTTGGCGCGCTCATCCGCAACTTAAATACCCATCCTGTCAGCGGAGAGCCGGGTGACATTAGAGTAATGAAAACAATCGTCTCTCTTTTAGAGCAGGGAAAAAAAGTAGTTTTGTTCCCGGAGGGAACAAGGTCACAAGACGGCGAGCTTCACCCTTTTAAGCCTGGCATCAGCATGCTCATTGCCCGGTCGAAGTCAGCCATCATTCCTGTCTATATCGACGGCGCCTACCGTGCTTGGAATCGGCATCAAAAAATTCCGCATCTTTTTGTCAAAGTTTCATGCATTTTTGGCACGCCCATCACATGGGAATCGTTTTTACACCTCGATAAAAAAGAGGCGCAAAAGCAGATCACTGAAAAACTACAGGCTGCTATTTTGGGTCTTAAAAAATGGTTTGAGGAGGGAGCCCATGGCATTCCTCCTTAAGCTATTGCTTCTTGCAACACCGCTCCTGGCAACTACTCTCGGGGCGGCGCCTACATGTCATATCGAAATCGATCATACACGTGCAGAAGTCGAGGTCATTGTCGAGGGACTCCGTCGTTTCAATAGCCCCTATTTCGGAAATCAAGATAGCAAACATTTTGCCGTCTATTTGAAGGATGAAAAAAATCACGTCGTTGGAGGAATCTTGGCGTGGATGCGTCCTGGCATCAAGTTACTCTATATTGATACAATCTGGATTTCAGAACTGATGCGAAAGAAAGGGTATGGAAAAAAGCTCATGCTGGCAGCCGAAGCTGAAGGGAAAAAAAACGGCTGCACCCATTCTCAAGTCGACACGATGTCTTTTCAAGCAGAGCCGTTTTATGAAAAGCTTGGCTACAAACGGATCGGCCTCGTCCGAAAACTTTACGGCGAGCACGATTCAATTTTCATGCGGAAAGAGCTTACTCAATAGCGGTATGTCTCTAAGCGGCTTAACCACCCCTTAAGCCACTGCTCTTCATGTCTTTCAGGTGGAGAATTTTTCACACGCTGAGTCAGTATAGTTTTTGCCGATGCAATAAAATCATCGACGCTGCTAGCAGGCATGAGCTGCAGCACTTGCAAAAGCCCCCAGCCTTGCCCCTTGTATCTTTCTGCTAACGAAGTTCCTTCCCCTTTAAAGTTCACATAGTCAATCAAGGCATAAAGGCCACGCGGATCCGTCGCAAGGTGATTGAAAGCCGCAGTGATTTTTTCTTTTTCTTTCAGGGAAAGGTTCTCAATCATCTGAGGAAGTGCTTTTTCTAGCCGATTGGCAACAAAAATAGCCTGAAGATGGCGAGTTTCGTAGAGAAATTGCCGAAGTTCTTTCATCTTTGGGCTGCTTATATCCGCATAGAACTCGTCGCGAGTATTCCAGGGACAGGAATTGTGGAGCCAAGCAGGAATATTTGCTTTTTGCGTTTTTAGATAAGTGATAAGAGGAGGGAATCCTTCGACGAACCGGTCTCTTTTCCCTTCAGGATACCAGATGAAGTGGCCGATGCCCAGCGAAGGAAAAGCTTCATTTTTTCCCCAATGCGTCAAGCCTTCTACAGTCCCACCACATTCGTTTTTCCAAATCTTCAGGCTGATTTGTTCAGCAGTTTCAGGGGAGATTGAAAGGGCATAACTCTTTGCTGCTAAGAGTGCAAATATCAATAACTTTTTCATATTGCGGCCAAGAGGACTTGAACCTCCACCGAGTTGCCCCGACTAGAACCTGAATCTAGCGCGTCTGCCAATTCCGCCATGGCCGCAGAAAGACGTATTATAGGGTGATCTTGCTTTTTCTGAAACCACTTGTTACAATGGGTTCATTAGGAGTGAATATGGGCAATCTAAAACACGTAACTGAAGAGACATTTGAAAACGAGATCAAAAAAGGCATTGTTCTCGTCGACTTTTATGCCGACTGGTGTGGCCCTTGCCGCATGATCGCTCCCCATCTCGAGGCTCTATCTCAAGAGCTTCAAGGAGAGGCCTCCATTGTCAAATTAGATGTTGATCATGCTCAAAAAATTGCTTCAACATATGAAGTCATGTCGATTCCTACACTGATCCTTTTCCGCGATGGAAAAGAGACAGGTCGCATCGTGGGAGTTCGTGATGCAAAAGCGCTAAAAGAATTTATTTTGTCTGCAAAACGTTGATCCAATTGCCAAAAAGTGCCTTCCGATCTAGACTCCATTGTCCAAAGTAGGAGGTTATATGACGACGGTAGGAGTTTATCATTGTCTCAATTTGATGGTCTCATTTTATCCCAAATACAACACAGACTGGCAGCTAACAGAAGTCGTTGTTGAGACTCACCAAAAAAATGTTCGCTTTATCACCGGTTATTCAGGCGATAAATCTCCAGAGGAACTCGCAAAAGATTTTACTGACAAAGTCGACATTCCTGAGATGACGGCAAAATGCTGGACAAATGAAGATAAGACAGTGTTAAAAGCAGTTGCTGTTTTTTCTAAACACAAAGCCCCTTTCAACGTGGTTGTAAAACTGAAAAATATTCCTCCTCCTAACATCGCCCTTAATCGGAAATACTTGGATCTCTTAGATGGCCCAGAAGGTCTTCAACGCGCATATGATTTGCTCAAACAGAATCGAGGGGAATATCCGATGGTTCTTGTTGCTGAAGTGACCAAGCGTTTTGGATCTTTCAGGAGCTGTCCCGAGAATGGTCTTGTAAATCTGAGGGAGGAAATCATATATCGTATTGAGCGGCCCCAAGACTCCTTTGAACCTTTTTAAAGCGAATGTATAGCACACTCTAATTCTCCGTCCATTCAAGGACATTGCGGATGATCGACCAGCGGCGCGGCTGGGGCGTCTCACTCTCTGTTTTTCCCAGGATCCAGAGATCGTACTGGCGCTGGGTAAAACGTTCATTGGTCTTTAATGTGAGCCATTGGTTGAGATAGCAGAGCATTTGGTCGGAACCGAGCGCCACGGCATAGCCGAGGCTGTCTCGCGCGATCTCGGGCTTTGGGGTGACGACGGTAAAATTCGGATAATTCAAACTCCACGCAATCGATTGAGGTTCTCCACGCAGTAAAACATCATTGGGATGATTGACGACATATTCTTCGTAATTGTCGATGAGCGCAATTCGATCTTCCGGGACAAGCCTTCTGGCCAAGGTCTCATAGGAAGTCGCTTTCCGGACCACAAGTTTCACATGAGGATGCTTGAGGATGTCAGCGATGCTGGTATAAGTGCGGCTGAATTTTTTTCTCATCACAAAGACAATTCTGGAATCTAGATAGGGATGGGAAAAACACATTTTTTTTAGACGGGATTCTGTGATGGAAACGCCTGCCATCGCGATATCGTAGAGTCCCGAGCTGAGCTCTTCGGAGAGGCGGTTAAAATGGAGAGGAACTAACTCAAGATCGCATTGGAGATCTTGAGCCAGGGTATAGGCAAACGACATGTCATAGCCAATCATCTGTCGGTTGGATCCTAGGAAGCTGAAAGGGATCATTTCAGGATTGTATCCTACACGGAGAACTTTCGATTGAAGGATTCTGGTAAACGTATCGCCTGTCCTGGGCTCTGGAGGCGTATCGGTGTAGACTTTCACTTTGACGGGGAGTTTGATCTGAAGATCGCAGATGCTCTTAGTCGGATTGGAGATAGAGGGGAGTTTAATCCACGATTTAAACGCAAAAAAGAAGGCAATGATAGGGATAAGTGTCACAGCTGATCGTTTGAGAGTAGTGCCCCAGTTCCATTGTAGGGCGCCATGACAGGCGAGAGCAATCAGCAAAGCT
>DATAHB010000077.1:0-15338 GCA_036263375.1 Rhabdochlamydiaceae bacterium
ATGCCTGCTCTCAATTCGTCTGCATTCCTGACAAGCAACTGATCGAAGATCAAACCTATTATGTGGTAGAAGAAAACGGAGTTTTGAGTGGCTGCGGCGGATGGAGTTTTAGAAATAAGCTGTATGCCGGACCTTCCGATACTCCTCAAAAAAGCAATCGATTAGATCCTTCAAAAGATCCAGCGCGGATCCGGGCTATGTTCATCGATCCGCTGTATAGCGGCAAAGGCATTGGCTCCCAGATCTTGAATGCCTCGGAACAGGCTGCCAGGTCAAACGGTTTTCTCCATGGAGCTCTTGGTGCAACGGTTTCGGGAATCGCTTTCTACTTAGCAAAAGGATGGAAAGAGACACTCGATGAGATGGTTCCGTTGCCTAATGGTGTTGCCTTTCGCGTCGTTCAAATGGAAAAGTCCTTAAGGATCTAAAGTTTTCTATTTTGATTGGGCAAAGAAAATTTCAGAAGAGGAGTGGGGGGGGGGGGCTATTACACGAGCCCCCTTCCAAAATTACTGTTTTTTTTGTGCTTTCAATTGCGCGGAAATTGTCACCGTGAATGCGTGCCATTGAGCCTTAATGAGATTATCCAGTTCACTGTTGTAGTCCTCAATGAGTCGATTTAACTGAGCGGCCATTTTGTTATAGTTTTCTAAACTAAAAGCAGCGACTGTCTTTTGAGGAGAGTCACCGCTTTCCTGCACGAGCTGCTCGAATTCGTCTTGGAGGTCCATTACGTCTAGATGTAATCCAGTCCATGCTTTCATACTACATTTCGCAAGTTCAGCTAGTCGGTTTTTAAGCGTTTCCCTTCTGTGATAGGCAACGGGTTGAGCTTTTCTTAAGTCCTCCTCAACTTCCTCAATTTGGATAAGAGGCACTAAGTCCAAGCAGTGTAGAGGTTCGCTAAAATCTTGAAGCTCAGGAGATTGCAGTGCCATTTGCTGGATAACTTCGGGTGTACACCCAAGCTCTTTGACACACTCTTCAGGGGTCATATCGCGGTGCACAAACGAATAGTAGATCTGGTCTTTTGAAATGGCAAAGTTATAGACTTGCAATCCACCTTGGAAAGGTACGTAAAACTTGCCATCCTGAATGATAAAAGAACGAAGGGATGAGCCTGCGTTTTGAACCATTGATAAGGTGTTTTTTTGTCCCGTTTGTAAATCAAACATTTCGATGGAGCTGATCCCGCCAGGTGGACCAGAACATGCAAAAAGCTTTCCATTCATGGTTTTCATGCTCCAATACCATTTGCTACGTTGCATTGCCTGATTGCTGAGGAATTCGCTGTAAGTTTTACATGCAATATAACCCTCAGGCACTTCAGTCAAAAACCCTTTGGGTGAAAGTGTGTTAAGCTCCCACTTCTTGATACAGACGTCTTGTCCACACGTATAAACAGTTTGTTCATAGACGACAATCGAGCATACGCTACCTGGGTGAGCTTTCACAGGCCCGATTATTTGCCTTGTCTCTAAATTAACGAGCAAAATATTTCCAGCCCAATCTCCTGCGACGACGCTATTTCCAGATAGAGTTAAAGAATGAATACTTTCGGGATTCGACAAAATCGTGGTGGAAGAGCCTGTTTTCAGATCCCAAAGTTTAATATTCCCGTTATCATCACCAGAAACGAAGGTTTGCTGATCGGACGCGGCACATATGAAGAGGGAGTCATTGATCAAAGTGGTTGTACAACAAGACTTTGATAGGTCCCAGAACTCAAGGGTATTCTTAGAAGAATATACAACCTCCTGATTATGGGTCGTTAGACAACGAACCCCTGACCTTTTGCTTTCCTGAGAATTAAGCGTCGTGAGATCGAGCACTTGAATCGATTCCCCGCCCATAATGGCCATTTGGCCATGGCTAATCCCGATCGAAGTTATATTTTTTGGAATCTGGACAAATGTCGAGTGGCCCAGTCCATTTGCAAGATTGACCGCTACGACATGGTCCCAAAAATTGAGTGCTATGACCCGGCACTCTTTAGAGGCCCAGCTAAAATTTTTTACCGTCTGAAAGGGCAGATACTTCAGAATTTCCTCTACAAGTTCAATGAGAAGCTCCACAAATGGGTTAGAGTTTGCTTCTGCTGGGATTATGCTTCCTGCCACCGGGACAAAATTTAATGTGTTAGTTTCGTTAGTCATTGTTTTTAATTTACTTTTGTTTATTGTCGCGTTTAATTATAAAATAATCTAAGTTTTTATTAAACTAATTTTTTTAACAGCCTGTTGTTAAATTAACTTTATTAAGTGATTAAAGGAGAGGTAGATACAGCTTCTTAGAGACTGTAAAACGAGAATGATAAACTCGTTTAGTTAAGTATCTCTCACATAATCAAGCGGTTGTGTTCGATAATGCCTTTTTTAACCTTGAGTTGCCATTTTTCCAGCAAAAATGGCAACTCAAGGTTAAAAAAGGCATTTTATATGGGAATTTACCATCCTCTTTTCTTAAAGACGTCAACGAGTCATCGACCAGCAAAATAGATTAAAGCCAGCGCTTGCGCTGGAAGTAGAGCACGGCGAGAATGATGATGAAGCCGGTGGCTCCCATCAGGTAGAAAAACGCATATTCATGCGAGGCAAAGGGGAGTTCAACGTTCATTCCGAAAAGACTGGAGACCATCGTCGGGATGCTAAAGAGGATGGTCAAGGCTGTTAGGAGCTTAATTGTTTTATGCAGATTGTTCGTGAAGATGATTTGGTACGAGTCTCGGAGTGACCGGATACTCTTTAAACTGATGCTGCAAAGGTCTTCGGATTGCTTGACGGCGTTGAGCAAATCTTCCACCAGTTCTTGGTCTTTTTCATAGAGATTTGTATACCGGCCGGATGTGATCGCTTCCAAGACGCTTCGGAGCGGCATCAAGGTTGACTGGTATTGATTGAGAACCTCTTCATTCTTGGTCAGAGAGGTGATGTCATCGCTATCGACTGAGATCATCTCTTTTTCTTGCGTCAAGACGTTATGCCGGACTCTCCGGATGTGGGCAGTGAAGTCTTGGGTGATCTTAAATAATAGCGATATTAGCAGCTTGGATTTTTGGAGGGTGGAGAGTTTATTTTTCACTTGGAGGAAGTTTTGGACGAGGTGGCATTGGTGAGGAGAGACGGTTGCGATATAATGGGGCGCTAGGATGATGGCGAGCGTCGAGGTGTAAAGGCCAGTCTCGTATTCGCTGGGATGGCGGGTGAAGATGAGGACCGTTCCCTGAATTCTTTCAATCCGAGGAACTTCAAACTTGTCTAAGCAGTCCTGCAGATCAGTTTGCTCTAGGCCGAGCAAATGCGCAAGGGTCGCGAGATCTTCTGAAGTTGCATCTTCGACATGAATCCAACATCCTTCTTTCACTTGAGGGATGAGCTGAAACTCTTCGTCACGGACTGTTTTGTAGTAATACTGGATCATCAACCTGACCTATGACAAACGGTCATTTTTTAGGCAAGCGTTGGATAAAAATTTCTTTCATAATAAACCGGGCCACGTTACATGAGGAATAGGGAGATTCTCTATGTCGATATGCCGTCGCGCTTTTGCCTTGACCTTGCTTGTTCTACCGCTTGCAGGTTTTGCTGAGACGTCGTACACCAACTACGTCGAAAGTCTGTTTACGTCCGTCAATGAGCTCAATATCCGGTTGGATCGGCAGATGACGCAGCTGAGAGACCGGTTTACAGGTCCCAAGGTCAAATTTACTTCGATGACAGCCTTAGCAGAGTCGGAAGAGCTTCTAGCAGACTGTTGCCCTGTATTCAATCCAGCACCAACAAAGTGTGGAAATACCCCTTGGAAGGTTTATTTTGGGGCGACAGGCGATGTGGGTAGACAGTTAACCCAAAAACAAGTCATCGGCTATCACTACAACGCGGGTGGAGCGCTAATTGGTTTTGATTATGCCTTTTCGGATATCGGGGTCGGATTTCTCTTTGACTACGACCACATTGCGGGCCGTGTCGATGAGAGGTGGGGGAAATTTAAGATCAATCAGGTTCATGGAACGTTCTATCTGACTTACATCCGTAGCGCTGAGCCACAACTTTCGTTTAATTGGCTTTTAGGTGGTGGATACGATTGGTATGACATCCAGCGAAATACTTCGAGTGGTGTTGCCAAAGGAACTCCCCGCGGACTTGAATGCGATGCCTTAGTGGCCATGGAATATACGTTTGAGAAAAAGGCTTACGAGTGCATGCCGGAGCATCTAAAAGTCGTCCCTCAGCTCAATCTTCAATACATGTATGTTCATGTGAATAAATACCGAGAAGATGGCGCTGGGACTTCCAATCAGCGGTATAATAGCCAGAATAATATTCAGTCGCTGAGAACGATGCTAGGCCTGCGGACGAATTACAGCTGGTATTGGACGAATGTGGTTTTCACGCCCGAGTTTAATGTGGGCTGGCAATGGGAGTTTTTCGATCAGAATCGGAATGTCGAAATCTGGGGAACGGGGTTTAAGAAGAACCTTTTGATCACGAAGCCGGGCCGGAATATCGCTCTTGGCGGAGTTGATTTTCTATGGACTTTCTTTGACAAATACGGAATCGAAGCCAGCTATGACTTTGAGTGGAACAAAGTCTATCTAGATCACTCGTTCTATCTAGGATGTAACTTCAAGTTTTAATTTTTCTTCTAGAGCGCGGATTTTGTCGGTGTGTTCTTTGATATTTTTAAGAAGGACCTGTTCGCGTTGATGCTCCATCAGAGGAATTGCGGGGTTGCCGCCATATTTTCCGCCTTTGGTAATTGATTTCTTGATACCGCTGCGAGCGGCAAACATCGCTCCGTCGGCAACGGTGATATGTCCGACGGTGCCTGTCTGACCTCCCATGATCACATAACGGCCTGTCTTGACGGAGCCGGAGATGCCTGTTTGAGAGATGATGAGGTTGTGGGCGCCGATTTCGCAGTTGTGGCCGATTTGGACGAGGTTGTCGATTTTGGTTCCGCGAGAAATGTGGGTGGCTTTAAAACGGGCGCGGTCGATGGTGGTGTTGGCGCCGATTTCGACCTCATCTTCGAGAATGACGATGCCGAGCTGCTCCTGTTTACTATGCTCGCCTTTTTTATTCAGAGTATAGCCGAATCCGCAAGAGCCGATCACGGCGCCAGGTTGAAGAATAACGCGGTTGCCCAGCTGACACCCTTCACGGACGGTAACATGAGAGTGTAGGAGACAGCCGCTGCCGATTTTCACACCGGCACCAAGGACGACTAAAGGAGCAAGGATGGTGTCTTCTTCAATGCTGCAGTCGGCATCGACAACACAGTGAGGGCCAATGGTAACGTTTCGGCCGATTTGAGCTGTCGGATGGATGACGGCAGTGGGGTGAATGCCTTGGAATCCGGACGCTCGCTGTTGGCAGAAGAGTTTAACAAGTTGTTGGAATGTATCGGAAGGGTTGTCAGAGACGAGACAATTTTTTCCCTCAATGAGGGGGGTATTAGGGTCAATGCAAATAACCCCTGCTTCAGTTGTTTTCAGCAGGGGACGGTAAAGAGGATTTGCAAGAAACGACGCATCGGAGGGTCCCGCATGCTCAAGATCATCGACCCCGGTAATGAGATGCGCGGGGTCGCCGATGAGGCTGGCTTTTGTCAGCTTACTTAGATTTAGTAGCGTCTGTTCCTGCACTTTTCTTTTCCTCAGCCTTTGGTGCGGCAGATTTTGTTTCTGCTTTTTTCGCTTCGACTACGGTCTTTTGTTCTTCTTTAGGAGCAGCAGCGGTTTGTTTTGCCTCTTCCTTTTTGGCTTCAACGGGAGCTGTTGCGACAGGGGCTGTAGCAGGAGCTGCGGCGGCTTGCTTTTTCGCGTCATCTTCAAAGTTTTTGTCCATTTCTTTGATCATGTCGTTTGTGACATCGAGCGTTGGAGCACTGTAAAAGCAGGCTTGTTTGTTCAGGATCATCGAGTACCCTTTAGCAGCAGCGAGCTTCTCAGAAGCGTGTGTAATGCCTCCATGAATAGCTTGGATCATCTTGCTTTGCCCTTGTTGAATGAACTGATAGTATTGTTGTTGATACCGGTTCATCTCTTCGCTGAGCTGTGCAAACTTGTTTTTCATTTCAGCTTCGGCTTCGGGTGAAAGACCGTCCAGTGTATCCTTATCGGAGAGTTTTTCATTGAGATCGCGCAGTTGTTTCTCGGTGTCTTCGATAAGCGTTGCGAATTGCTTGCGCATGGTCTCAAACGAGGTTTGCTCTTGTTTGCCGAGCTTTGTCTCCATGAAGACATTCTCCATGTTGACAATACCGACTTTTTGCTCTGCAGCGCAAAGCTGCAGGCCGGCTAAGATAAAGGCTGTGACTAAATATCGTTTTTTCATAGGTATGTTCTCCTTAAACATTGATGTTTTAAAATTGTCCTCCCATCGAGAAATAGAAGATGTCTTTTTGGTAGGATCGTTTTTTCTGCAGATTGACGGGAATGCCGAAGCCGACAATGATCGGCATGCGGTTCATCACTTCGATACGAAGGCCGCCACCATAGGTAAGTTGTAAGCGAGGAAGGTTGAACTTCTTCATTGAAACCGTACCAGCGTCGATGAAGACAAAGGCGTCGACGATTTTGAGAAGTTCATGCAGGTATTCGACCGACATGACGGTGGTGCTAATGCCTCCCTTAGGATTGCTGTCGCTGTCTTTGTCGGAATCGGCCGCCTTCCCTTTTTTAGTTTTCTTGTGATGGCTTTTCTTTTTGTAGTGAGGTCCCATATTGTAGGGTTTGAAGCCGCGGACGGTGTTTTCGCCTCCGCTCGTGAATCTCTCACTCAGGGAGATCTGCTCAGGCTTAGAGGTTGATAAAATCGGCTGAACGAAACGAGCCTCCCACCGGTACTTCATGATACCATGGGGCCAAAGCTCTTGATAGAAGGCATTGACGTAGTGGTATTTGAAGAAATAAAAGTTTCCGGCAAGACCGGCAAACTCGGCTTCGATATAAGAGCGGAGGCCATTGTGCGGTTTGAGCATGTTATCGGTCGAATCGTAGTTGATCGATGCGGAGATCGCAGAGATATTTCCTGTTCCCTCTTTTGCATGTTTTTCACTGCGGCTCACTCCGTGGGCCACGTCGATCTTGGCGTGTTTAGCGCGGTATTTTGTGCCGGCGGTCCAGTATGCGGAAAGAGGATAAGAGGCAAAGATGCTGCCCCCGAGAGAATCGATCTGGTAATCTTTAGCTTGCAATTGGCTCTGGTTGATAGACCCTTCAAAGCCGACTCTCCAGAGCGTATCTTTGAAATACGGCGTCATCCACGAGATGAGGTAGGTTCTAACGGCAGACCCTAGGGTGACTTTAGCATGGGCGTATTCGCCTCCGCCGCGCATTGCAGAAGGGCCGGCTTTGGGAAGTCTTTTAAATCCTTTGTAGTTGAAGTTTGTCTCGGTCACATCAAGGCCGCCGAAGACTTTATCCGCGGTGCTGAATCCAAAGAACAAGCTTGCGTGGCCGGTGGGAGATTCTTCCACTTCAATATAGACGTCGCGGTAGTTTTCTCCGAGAATTTGGTCGTCTTGAGTCCTCACGGCATAGACGTTGACGTTTTTGAAGTACCCCATGTTCTGGAGCCGCTGCTGCGTCGCTTTGAGTTTGACGGAATCAAACGTCTCTCCGGGAGTGAGAAGAGATTCTCTTAAGATGACATGAACTTGCGTTTGCTCATTGCCGAAGACGCGGATGAGGCCGATTTTATAAGCCCCGCCTTCTTCGATATCGAAGTGGACATTATAGACGGGAGCGTCGCTGACGAGTTCTGTCTCATATTGAACGTTGGTTTCGATGTACCCTTTCCGTCCATAGAGGTCCTTGATGCTGTCGGCTGTAGCGCGGATCTTCTCTGGAGAATAGGCTTCATTAGGATGGATCAAGAACGCATTTTCAATCTCTTTATCGGAAAAGAGCGTATTGCCGCGGAAAGTGACTTCTCCGTAATGGAAGATGGGCCCTTTATCGGCTGTGATCGTGATGACAATGCGGCCTTCTTTCGCGGCATTGGTGATCTGTAGGTCGACTTTGGCATCAGCATACCCCTCATTTTGGAGAAGGTTAACAATGGTCAGACGGTCTTGTTCGATGGCCTCTTCATGGAAAACGCCATGGCCTGTGAGCCAGCTGGTGAAGAAGTTGTATTCCTTAGTGTAGATCATCTCCAAAATTCTGCTTTTCTCTTTGTCGGAAAAACCGCTGAAAATGATGTCTTCGATGATCCCTGCGCGCCCTTCGATGACGGTGATGTTGATGTCGACTTCATTGGTATCGGGGACTGGTACTACACTATAGGAGAGTTGGGATTCAAAATACCCTTTTTTAACGTAGTATTCTTTGACTTTGTTAAAACGTTTGTTGAATTCAACACGGTTGTACGTTTTGGTCGGCTTGATGCCGAGTTCTTTTCGGAGCGTGCTATTTTTGATGTTGGCATTCCCCTGCCAGGTGATGTTTCGAATGGTGGGTCTAAGCCATATCTTAATAGTAATAAAAACTTCACCGTTTTGGACATCGATTTGGGGCTCAATTCTATCGTAGCTTACCGAGAGGGATTTCAGGTCGGAGTCAAAAACGAGCTGTGAGAACGGATTGCCGACTTTGGTCTGGAGCTTTTCCAGGACAGGCCTAGGATCAAAAGAGGTGCCTGCGGGGAGATTTTCTGCCTGAATCTCAATCCTTTGAACCTGGCGGCTTTCATACGCTTCAGCGAGAATCGGGCCCGAAAAGACCTGATGAATCGGCGAGCATGTGAAGAGTATTGCCGAAGAGCATAAAAGAAGAATTTTAGCGCTAGACATATGAATTTACCAAAGTAGGCAGAGTATAAAAAAAGAACTGGAATTATGCAATGTTTATAGAAATTTTCAGTCGGTTTGTGGAGGGTAAAAAAGGATTTGATATCAGAGAATTGTTTTAGTTCGTTCTCGGTACGATTTCACAAAGTCACTAAGTTCGCGCAACGAATTCGGCAAGTTACGAAGTGCGCGGAAGGACTTGGCCGTCTCAAAATACATGCAATAAAACACAGCAGCCAAAGCGAGGAGAAGGGTGATTGAACCAAAGATCCAACCTAGGGTTGCCCGCAGGTGGTATTGATACAGAAATTTGACGACTTTTAACCGCTGACTTAAGCTAAGAGAGCGATGGAATAAAAAATCTTCGATGATGGCTATTGCGTCTTTATATCCTTTTTCTAAGAGCAAAAAGGCAACCCCCGGTTTATTGTTTTTGAGAGCGTTTTGAGCAAGGTATCTCAGATGCCAAGGCTCTTTGAAAGAACGAGAATTAAGGAGGAGCTTAAACTTCTCAAGATCATTACTGGTGATCAGCTTTTCAAGACTCTCAGAAAAATCGCGGTCAGAAATGGGAGGAAGAGAGTCTTTTAGCGGCTTAACAACCTCATGCAGGTTTGCTTCTTCTCCTGCTGCGACGAGCGCTTGCTTTTCGTAAGCGTTGAAAGGGGCTTTGAGGCGCTCTTGTACAAAGTTGAAGAACGTCGCATCTTTAGCTCTGAGGGCCTGGTTGGCGATAAGAAATTGATTTTCTTTTGTTATGAGAGAAGCCACGCAGGTATTATAACTGTTCAACCAGGCGTAATAAGCTGCGGTTGCCTCTCGGACGGGCTTTGCAATCCCATGGCGAAGAAGGTCTGAGTCTATCAAAACTCTGATCATTCGAAATTGGCCTATTAAAGAGGCCTTGTCTATAGCCTGATGCAGTTCACTGTGCTCCCATGTTGGATTGTCTGGCGAAGGAGGACAATGAGCGAAAATAATAGAAAAAGTTTCAAAACTTTTCGTTTGAATGGCTTCGATTAAGGTCATTGTTTCGAGGTCGAAAAGACGAAGATGCGGCATTTGTGCCTTGACGGCAAGCCGATCTTCTGGGGTTAGTTTTTTAAAAATTGTCAGAATTTTGCCCTGGGCCTGCCAAAAGGAGGTTTCAATCTGCTCAGGAGTATTTTTGGGAATTAGCTGAAGAGTTTCTTTAGGGGCCTGCTGAGGAGTCTCTACAGAAGTTTGCCGCAGAGGTTTCGTAAGAACCCACTGACGAGTCTTGTTAGGAAGTTTGACTAGGGTCTGTTGTGGAACTATCTCAGGGATCTGCTGAGGAGTCTCATTAAACGAATCGCGAAATGTTTTAGAGATGTTCGTGAGATCGCTTGCCCAAGCGGTCATTGCCTTTTGGAGCAAGAAATGGTTTAGAACTTTTTGATAGGAATCTTTCCAAGAAATGAAGATCAGGGCCTGCCAATCATTACAAACCAATCTAATTTTAAAGATTTCTTGCGGGGTGCTAAAAAAAGAAAAGATATGTTGCCGAAGTTCACCAGGAAGAGTTGAAAGATTTACAACCGCCATAGGGACACTATTATAACAGTTTTCTTACCCTGGTTCAATCGATTCTTCCCAGGATATTTAGTTTGAATAAAAGTTTTGCTTTAAAAGATGTGGCGACCGGTGAGGGCTCTGGAGAGGGTGCCGCCGTCGACATATTCGAGAGGGCTGCCCATGGGGAGGCCGAGGGCCAGGCGGGAGACGGGGATGGATGATTTGTCAAGTTGTTCTTTGAGGTAGAGGGCGGTGGCGTCTCCTTCGAGGGTGGAGTCGAGGGCGACGATCACCTCTTTGATCTGGAGGGTGGAAATTCTTTGGAGGAGATGGGGGAGGCCGAGTCGTTCGACAGTTCTGCCGTCGAGGGGAGAGAGCAGGCCGCCGAGGACGTGATAGAGTCCTTTATAGAGATGGGTCTCTTCGATGGCATAAGCGTCTTTGGGAGAGGAAATAATGCAGAGAAGTGAGGTGTCTCTTTTTGCGGTGTCGCAGAATTCACAGAGTTCTTTTTCGATCAGGCAATTGCAGGTGGAGCAGGTATGGATTTTTGTTTTGAGGGTGGCGAGGAGAGTGGCAAAATGGTCTAACGGTTCGTCTTGCCAGGTGAGCAGTTGGAAAGCGAACCGTTCCGCGGTTTTGGATCCAACGCCCGGGAGCATTTTAAGGGAAGCGATCAGTTGTTGCAGGGCAATAGGGTATTTGGACATCCTTTAGGAATATCGTATCTAGGCTTGGATTTCAAGTTGAAAATTAAGTCTGATTTGGAAAAGATGGAGTGGATGGATCAGAGAAGGATATCGATATGAAGGGATTGGAGACCGGGAAAGACAAGGTAAAGAAAATTTGCGATGTGTTGAAACGGGAGACGTTGGAGCCGGCTAAACAAGCAGCAGAAGAAATCGTCACCTCTGCCCGCAGGAAAGCGGATGAGATTTTGGCCGATGCCGATCGTGAAGCCAAGAAAATGGTCGATGATGCGACTCTCGAAGTCGAAAAGCAGAGGGCGATCTTTCAGGCGTCACTCGCGCAGGCATGCCGTCAGACCCTTGAAGCATTGAAAGAAAAAATTCAGCACAAGCTGTTCGATCCGGAGCTCTCCAAGCTGGTGGCAAAGCCAATGCAGGATCCGAAACTCATGGCCCAGCTCATCAATGCGATCATCCGCGCTTTAGAGAAAGAAGGGACAAAATCTGACTTAAGCGTGGTGATTTCGACTACGATTTCTGCTAAAGCTGTCAATGAGCTTTTGGCATCGGAAGTGATTGAGAGATTGAAAGAGAAGGGCGTCTTGGTCAGTTCGATGGGGGGCGGCATTGAAGTGAAGCTGCATGGCAACAATATCACGATCGATCTTTCCGATGAGACGATCAGAGAAATGGTCGCGGCGTATATTCGGAAAGATTTTAGAGACTATTTGTTTAGGAGCTGAATGTGGGTAATTACTACTTTTTAGCAGCTTCTTTTCCCCCTCTTGTCCTCGGAGAAAAGCCCGACATTACGTTTGATGAACTCACCGCTCGTTTGGAGATCAACCTCTCCAAGCAAGATTTTGAACAAACGGTTGTTTTAAGACGGTTTCTTGATTTAAGTAATGTCCGTGCTCTTTTTTTAGAAGATGCGATCGATCCACGGGGGAATTTAAGCGAAAAAGAGCTCGACCAAGCGTTGTTGTTAAAAGATGGCCTTCCTGAGTATGCGTTTGATTTTTTAGACCGTTTTGAAACGGCTGCGGAAAAGCTGCGCTTTTTTTCAGGCCTTATCTCGACGTATTTCAATGAAGAGATTGAGCGGCAAGACGGATTTTTGAAGGAGTATCTCGCGTTTGAGCGAGCCTGGAGGCTGGTGCTGCTCGCACTGCGAGCTAAGCAGCTGGGCAGAGATGTGAGTGGCGAGCTCCAATTTGAGGATTTAACAGATCCGCTTGTTTTAAGCATTTTGGCGCAAAAAGATGCGCCGGCTTACGAACCGCCGATTGAATTTGCTGAGCTCAAGGAAAAGTATTTAGCCTGCGGACCCGATCCGTGGCTGCAGTTCAAAACGGTGGCCGAGTGGCGTTTTCACCGGATCGAAGAACTGGTTGATAAACCGCTGTTTTCGATCGATTGGATTTTGTCGTATATGGCAAGGCTACTCATTGTTGAACAATGGAACGATTTAGACCAGACAAAAGGAAAAATCATTCTCGAAGCGTTTGTAGGTTAATCAATGAAAGAATTAGTAACAGGAAAAGTCGTCAAAGCCTTTGGGAACTTGCTCCACGTCGCGTTTGACGGCAATGTCCGGCAAGGGGAAGTTGCCATGGTCAAACTTGGCCATCTTCAATTAAAAGGCGAAGTGATCGAAGTGGCCGGAAAAGAAGTCAAAGTCCAGGTTTTTGAAGATACCCGCGGCATCAAGCTCGGCACGCCCGTCGAATTTGTCTCTCATTTGCTAGAGGCTGAACTTGGCCCCGGCCTTCTGGCCGGCATTATTGACGGTCTCCAAAATCCGCTCGAAAAAGTCGCCGATGCAACGGGCCTTTTCCTTTCGCGCGGTGTCTACCTCCCTCCGCTGGATCGCGCCCGCAAGTGGGACTACCATCCGGTGGCAAAAGTCGGCGATGTGCTCTTGCAAAGCGATGAGCTGGGGTATACAATGGAAGGAAGATTCCATCACAAGATCATGGTTCCGTTCGTTCTTACCGATGAATATACCATCACATGGGTGGCTAAAGCGGGCTCGTATACCATCGATACAGTGATTGCTAAAGCCGTTGATCTTAAAGGCCAGGAATTCTCCTTTACGATGGTCCAACGGTGGCCTGTAAAAAATCCGCTCATTGTGGGAGATAAGATCAAAGCTACGCGCATGATGGACACAGGTGAGCGGATCATTGATACGCAGTTTCCGATCTTGAAAGGGGGAACGTTTTGTTCGCCCGGACCGTTTGGTGCAGGAAAAACCGTGCTCCAGCATCATCTTGCGAAATACGCCGCCGTCGATATCGTCATTGTGGTGGCTTGCGGAGAGCGTGCGGGTGAAGTTGTCGAAGTGCTCAGAACTTTCCCACACCTTTCCGATCCGCATACGAATGAGCCGCTCATGAACCGGACAGTCATCATTTGCAACACATCGTCGATGCCGGTGGCTGCCCGTGAAGCGTCGATCTACATGGGGGCAACGATTGCCGAATACTACCGGCAAATGGGGCTTGATATTTTGCTCCTTGCCGATTCAACCTCGAGATGGGCCCAGGCGATGCGAGAAATGTCGGGTCGTTTGGAGGAGATCCCGGGTGAAGAGGCGTTCCCTGCATATCTCGCCTCCAGGATCGCGGCGTTTTATGAGCGGTCGGGAGTGATTCGGCTCACGAATGGTAACGCAGGGTCGCTGACGATTTGCGGTACGGTGTCGCCTGCCGGCGGAAATTTTGAAGAGCCAGTGACACAAGCAACGCTGGCTGTTGTAGGAGCGTTTCTAGCGCTTTCCAGAGCACGCTCGGATGCGAGAAGATATCCTGCGATCGATCCACTCATCTCGTGGAGTAAGTATGTTGACGATGTCAGCTCCGAACTTGAAATGAAGGTTCAAGGATGGGGCAAAAACGTGAGGCGCGCGGCTAAAATTCTCCGCGAAGGCGATGAGATCGGCAAACGGATGGAAGTTGTCGGAGAAGAGGGGATCAACATGCATGATATGATCATTTATCTAAAATCCGAGCTTTATGAATTTGCCTATCTGCAGCAAAATGCATTCGATAAAGAAGACGCCTATTGTCCTTTGGACAGGCAGATTCCGTTATTTGGGCTGATCAATCAAATTTTCGAAGCGGAATTTCGTTTTGACGGCAACGATTCGGCACGGTCGTTCTTCTTAGATCTGCAGAACGATATTAAAAATATGAACTTCATGCCGCACAAATCCGAAAGATACGAAAAAACCTTTGCCCGGATTGAAGAGAAAATCCGCCATGCCAAACAAGGGGTTGTCTCGTGAAAAAATTCTACGACAGAATTGTTGACATGCGGGGAAACCTCCTTACTGTGATCGCGGAAAATGTGACGCTGGGTGAAATGGCGCGTATCTACAAACAAAATGGTGAGAGCCTCTATGCGTCAGTCCTTAGGATCGATGGCGACAAAGTCACCTTGCAGGCGTTCGAAAACACCCGCGGTATTGGAACACATGATAGAGTTTCTTTCTTGGGCAAGCAAATGGAAGGCATTGTGTCGGAAGCGCTACTCGGGCGCCGCTTCAACGGGTCGGGGCAGCCGATCGATAAAGGGCCTGCCGTTGTGGGGGATCATGTCGAGGTCAACTCTCCTTCGTTCAATCCGGTCCGCCGGATTGTTCCTCATGAGCTCGTCCGAACGAACATCCCGATGATCGATGTCTTCAACTGCCTTGTCAAATCACAAAAAATTCCAATCTTCTCAATTGCAGGAGAGCCGTACAACCAGCTTCTCATGCGGATCGCCAACCAAACCGATGCCGATGTCGTGGTGATCGGTGGCATGGGTCTGAGGTTCGATGACTACCAAGCATTCATCGATAACGCAGAAAAAGCCGGATCCCTTGAAAAAACGGTGATGTTTATCCATCTTGCAACCGATCCTGCGGTCGAATGTCTTCTCGTTCCGGATCTTGCTCTTGCATGCGCAGAAAAATTTGCTGTCGAAGACAAAAACGTTCTTGTATTGCTCACCGACATGACAGCGTTTGGCGATGCGATTAAAGAGATCGCAATCACGATGGATCAAATTCCTTCCAACCGTGGTTACCCGGGATCTCTTTACTCGGATCTGGCGGCCCGGTATGAAAAAGCGGTCGATATCGACGGTAGCGGCTCGATCACGATCATTTCTGTGACGACGATGCCGGGCGGTGATGTGACCCATCCGATTCCTGACAATACGGGCTATATCACTGAAGGGCAGTATTATCTCCACGGCGGATCGATCGATCCGTTTGGATCGCTCTCACGTTTGAAACAGCAGGTCATTGGAAAAGTCACTCGCGAAGAC
>DATAHB010000078.1:0-14435 GCA_036263375.1 Rhabdochlamydiaceae bacterium
AGATTAACGATACACATCCGGCCCTTGTGATCGCAGAGCTGATGCGGCTGCTATTACTCGATTATCATTGTACATGGCAAGAAGCGTGGGATGTCGTCAAAACGTGCTGCAGCTATACCAACCATACCGTTTTGAAAGAATCGTTGGAAGAGTGGAATGAAGGCAGAATGCAATATCTTCTTCCTCGGCAATACCACATCATTGAACGACTGAATTTAGAGCTTTGCAATTCCGTGCGGCAAAAATTTCCCGGGGATGAAGAGCGGGTCCGGCGAATGTCGATTATCCAAGACGGCCAGGTCAGGATGGCGCATCTTGCCATTTATGGCTCGCATAAAGTCAATGGGGTCTCTGCGCTGCACACAGAGATTTTAAAAAAAGTGGTTTTTAAAGATTTTTACGAAATGGACAATGATAAATTCGTTAATGTCACCAACGGCGTGACGCAGCGTCGATTCCTTCTTCACTCCAATCCTCGCCTTGCAGAATTCATCACCAAAAGGATCGGGCCAAAGTGGATCACTGATTTTACCGAGATCAAACAGCTAGAGAAATTTGCCTCCGATGCCAATGCTCAAAAAGAATTTTTGGAGATCAAAAAGCAGAACAAGAAAGATCTTATCACGTATCTGATGGAGAAAAATCCGATCTGTGATTTCCAAGGCAAGATCGTCGGTCATTTTGCGCCGCTGGATGAGGAAGCGCTGTTCGATGTCCAGATCAAACGGATCCACGAATATAAGCGGCAGCTCATGAATGTCCTCCATTTAATTATCCTCTACCATGAGCTCAAAGCCAACCCAAGTAGCCGAAAAATCAAGCGAATGGCAATTTTTTCCGGGAAAGCCGCGCCTGGCTACGACATGGCCAAGAAGATCATTAATCTGATTTTTGCCGTTGCTAAGAAAGTCAATAATGATCCTGTCGTCAATAAAATGCTCCGGATTGCCTTTATCGAAAATTACAACGTTAGTCGTGCAGAAGTGATTATCCCTGCGACCGATCTATCAGAGCAAATTTCAACAGCCGGAACGGAAGCTTCAGGAACAGGAAATATGAAGCTGGCGATGAGTGGCGCTTTGACCATCGGAACGCAAGATGGGGCTACCATCGAGATGCGTCAGGCGATTGGAGATGCCTGGTGGCCATTTGCATTTGGGAAGACGGCCGAAGAGATTGCCGCTGAAAAGCCCATTTACAACCCCTGGGACATCTACATGCATCAGCTGCCAATCCGGCAAGCGGTCGATGCGTTACGAGACCATTCACTCGCAGAAAATGACCAGCAGCACCAAGCATTTTCCAGCATCTATCATACTCTGCTGGAACGACATAACTCCGATCCTGTCGATAAATATTTCATTCTCGGCGACTTGCAGAGCTATTACGATGCACAGAAAAAAGTCGAAGAGTTATATGCGCAGCCAGCGAAATGGGCAGAATATGCACTCCATAACATCGCAGGCATGGGGCGGTTCTCTTCAGACGAATCGGTCCATAACTACGCAAAGCTTATCTGGAATATCAAGCCATGCCCGGTCGATCCTAAAGAATTAGCGCGCGTCCGCGATGAATATAGTGAGCACGATAAGTGCCGCATCTTGAATAAATAGCTCCAATGTACGCTCCCTATTGGTTATGAACTTATCTTTCAGGCATTGAATTCGACTGCAACTCCTGGTTTTTCATCGACCTCTTTCTCGACTACCGTTGGAATTGGTTTGATTTTAACAAGAATTCTTCCCGCCAAATCGGAGGAATCAACACCGGCCTAGGACTCGGATTCCGCTTCTAAAAATGATCAGTTTTCAAGAGGCTCAGCGAGTCGCCACTTCTTGGCTAAAGCAGCATACGTGCCGTCAGATTTGAGACGCGCGAGGCCTCGGTCGAAAATGCGGGTGAATTCCGGCTTGTGATTTTTTAGGGATAGGACGCGGAAGCCTTCTTGCGTTAGGGGAGGAGTAGCGATCTTCAATTGACCCTGGAATAGATCTCGGGTGTAGGATTCGGCGGATAAGATGTCGACGAGGGTGCCGTCGATTTCACTTTTGGTCGTATCGATCAAAGCTTTAGGGACCGAGTCGTACGTTCTTTGGATAATGCCGGGATATTTTTCTAAGATGAGTACGCCATTTGATTCCCGTAGGATGCCGATGATGTCCCCGTTTAATTTTTCTAAGGGTTTGGCAGGCGATTTGGCACGGATGACCAGCACAGGACCTGTCATCAAGTATAAGTTGGAAAAACGGTAAAGTTTTTCATAAAAAAGGTAAGGCTGCATCGTGGAGCAGATGGCATCGCACTCTCCTTCTTGGAGCGCGTACATTAAATTGCTCCAGCTTCTTTCATAGACCCCGATGTTAACCTTTTCGAGTTTGCCAATTTCCATGAGGAGTTCTGTAGTAAAGGCTGTCAAATCGGCTTCTCTGCCAGATAAACTCAATCCATACCACGCAGGATCAAAAGCAACGGTATAATCGTAGTCGGCTTTACTTCCTCCGCAGCTGAAAAAAAAGAGGCAGCCGAGAGTCACAATGGCTCGAAAAAGAACACGCATAATTTTGACGATGCTGATAAACTATCAATTATGTCAAGTGTCGTGCTAGTGAATTTTGGAGGTCCACGGTCATTGGAAGAGATTCCCTCTTTTCTCACAGAGCTATTGACAGATAGCGATGTGATCAGGACGTCATTTCCACGATTTTTTGAAAAATGGTTTTTTAAAAAAAGGGCGCTCAAACGAGCTGAGATCATCGCGCATGATTACAAACTTATTGGAGGAAAATCACCCATTTATCAAGACACCGAAATGATAGCGGAAGAACTCAAAGCGCTTTTAAATCTGCCAGTGATTACGTTCCATCGGTATTTGAAAGCAACCCATGCAGAAACATTTAAAAAAATCCAAGAAAGCCGCGCGGAGGAGTTCATTGTTTTCCCCCTTTTCCCTCAATTTAGCTATGCAACGACCGGTAGCATTGCGCGGTTTTTTGAAAAGAATGTTGATGAAGTAGCGGTTGCCAAGATGCGCTGGATTCGCTCTTACCCGACACATTTGAGCTATGTGGCAGCGATGCAATCGATCATTCGGGATTTTCTGATAAAGCAGAAGCTTGAAGAAAAAGAGGTTGTCCTCTTCTTTTCGGCACATGGGCTTCCTCAAGATTTTGTCGATGAAGGCGATCCGTATGAAAGAGAATGTCATAAATCCTTCGATGAGATCCGGAAAGGTTTTCCTAAAGCGCATTGCTTAATGGCGTTTCAGTCAAAATTTGGACCCGGGGAATGGCTCAGGCCTTACACCAACGAAATGTGCGAGATCCCTCAAACGTGGAATCATGGTAGGCGGAATGTTGTTTTTGTCCCACTCTCTTTTACTTCAGACCATATCGAGACGCTATTCGAAATCGAATATCAATATCTTCCGGCGATTCGTGCGCAAGGGTTGGAGGCGTTCCGTTGTCCTGCAATGAACCTTCAACAAGATTGGATAAAGGCGATTGCTGAGATTATCCAAGAACCGTTCTATGCGATGAACGGACAGCTTGTGCGCAATTAGGGCGTGTCATTAATTGACGACACGCCCTAGGCACACCCTAAATAAAAATAGCTTTTAAAATATAGAAACAGAGGATGCTCATGCCGGCGCTTGCCGGGATGGTGACGATCCAGGAGAGGACAATTTCTCGGAGCATGCCCAAGTTTAAGGCGGAAATTCCTCGAGCAAGGCCGACGCCGAGCACGGCGCCGACAAGACAATGGGTCGTGGAAATCGGAAGCCCTAATTTAGACGCTACGAGGATGGTGGTCGCTGCGCCAAATTCGGCGCAAAATCCGCGCGTGGGTGTGAGCTCGGTGATTTTTTTGCCGATCGTTTCCATGACGCGCCAACCCCAGGTGGCAAGGCCGATGACAATGCCTACACCGCCTAGTGCGAGGAGCCATGGAGGGACAATTGAAGTTTCCGTAATATATCCAT
Organism: Rhabdochlamydiaceae bacterium; assembly: GCA_036263375.1. Classification (GTDB taxonomy): domain Bacteria; phylum Chlamydiota; class Chlamydiia; order Chlamydiales; family Rhabdochlamydiaceae; genus PALSA-1444. The sequence continues at coordinate 3,980 of DATAHB010000078.1, forward strand.
TGTTTAATATTCCAAGAACAGCCGCAACAGGTCCGATGGCATTGGCCACATCATTGGCGCCATGGGCAAAAGCGACATAGCATGCGCTGATAATTTGGAGGTAGACGAACACCTTTTCAGCAAATTGATACTCAGAGGCACGGTGCCCGAAGTTGGTCTCTTCCCGGAGCTTTCTCGACAGCGATTTGACATCTTGCAAGATCTCACTGATTTTTGTATGTGTCTCATCTAACGAAGAGACACGGACGCGTTGAAGATGTTTGATCGCTTTGTCCAAGCTGATCACCGTCTGAGGGGAGTGCCGGCCGACGGGCTGTATGTAACTGTTTGGGAGAGAAATTTTTTGCATCACTAGATACGAAATTCCCGCTGCGACTAGTCCCACAACGAAAGAGATGCCAAGTGCTCCGGCAAAAGAGATTTGAAGGTGGAGATTTTGGAGACCGTTCGTCATCAAACTGAGCGTAAACGTCATAAAGACGATGAAGAAAAAGAGAGGAACTGCTCGCCTCGTTGCTTCAATTGGATCCATTGCATAGAGGATTTTTTTCTGGACCACGGAGAAGATCGTGTAGGAGATCACAGCGCTGATCAGTGGAGAGATCACACAGCTGATGGCGATTATTGTAGTTTCTTTCCAGAGAATGGCATCAAATCCTCCGGCGACAATGCCAAACCCGATAATTGCTCCAACGATGGCATGAGTGGTCGAAACGGGCCACTTTAAGTACGACGCCAGCTGGAGCCAAAAACCGGTGCCCAAGAGGGCTCCGCACATGCCAAGGACTAAGATCAGCGGCTGGTGTATGAAGATCTCGGGATTAACAAGTCCTCGTTCCATCGTTTCGGAGACATTCTCTCCGACAAAATAGGCGCCGCAAAATTCTAAAATGCCAGCTAAAATCACAGCGCGTCTGAGAGAGAGCGCTCTGGAGCCGACAGATGTTCCCATGGCATTAGAGACATCATTTGCGCCAATGTTCCAGGCCATATAGAAGCCGATGATGAGAATAAGGACCGTTAAGATTGAAGTTTCCATCTTATTTTAATTCAAGCACCATCCGGATCCGATTTGCGAGTCTTTCGGAAATCACGGAAAGATTCCCAATGCTTTCAATCAATTTGATCCAGAGATAAAAATCGGGAGCTGCGAATTTGGCTCCATGGGCAAAGAGCTTTGTCATTAAGCCGCGCTGAAATTTTTTGGTATCGAATTCTTTATGCGCTGTCAGCTCGACCAGCGATTTCACTTTTTCTGCTTCGATGCCTCCAAAGGAAGATTCTAACAGCTCATTGATCTCTCCAATGATCTGGCGGGCGGAAGAAAACGCATCGTAGCTTTTTTGAAAAAGCAGCTGAAGATCAGGCGTGAGTATCGGATCTAAAGGACGAAGTTTTAAAGAAAGGCCGATCTCCTCAGCCTGGTCGGCAATGGTATCTTGGATCGACAAGATATCCAAAAAATGACTTCTGTCCATCGGAAGAAAAATGCTTTTGGGGAGATGGTTCCGGATATCATTTTTGGTCAGATCGGCTTCATGTTCGAGTTTACACAGTTCATCAATCAGCCGATCGACAGGCGGCAGATGTAACATGATCTCTGCCAGCTTTTCCATGCAGTTGCTGACGCGGGTCATATGTGTCTGCAAAGGGGCAAAGGGAGATTTGCCGAAAAGGCGAGCAATGGTGAACATGAACCTATCTTAATAAAGTTCTCAATGAACTTTTTAGCAAGAACTATATAGCGGAATCGGGATTGAGAAGCAACTTTTTTTCTTTCTCGGTCAGTGGACGGTACTCGCCAATGTCGAGATTTCCAAGAACTAAAGGTCCGATCCGGATACGATGCAAAGAGACGACATCCAGTCCGGCTTTTTGAGCGAGAAGCCGGACTTCTCGCTTTTTGCCTTCGCGGACTACGATTTTCACGGTTCCTTTACGCATTTTGACCACACGGACAGGTTTGACGCGGGTTCCTTCAATAATGCCGCCGCGGGCAATCGAAGCGAGATGGTCATGGGTGACTTCTTGCGATGCTTTGATCAGATACTCTTTTGTGAGCCCTTTGGAAGGGTGGATCACTTCTTGGGCAAAATGGCCGTCATTGGTAACGAGCAGCAGCCCTGTGGTATCGCGATCGAGGCGCCCGACGGTGAATAAACGGTAAGGAAGATCTTGAAAAAGGTCGATCACCAGCTTTTTTGAGCCGATGCGCGCATTTGTGCAAATATAGCCTTTCGGTTTATTCAAAATAAAATAAACTCTTTCTTGTTCTTTTTTGAGCGGGATTTCGTCGACGCAGATGTCGTCGTTTTCCCAAGAGACCAATGTTTGAGGCGTAGTGACGATTTTCCCGTTGACGGTGACTTTGCCGTCAAAAATTAATTGTTCACAGGCTCTTCGAGAGGCGATTCCGGCAGCGGCTAATGCTTTACTCAAGCGCTTCATAACGAACCTATCCGCCCGCAAAGTCTAAAAGTTGTCTTTTTTGTCATATTTTGCAGCCGCTTTTTGGCCGACTCAGAGACTGTTAATAGTCTCTTATTCAAGCCTGTCCTGTAAAACGGCTGCAAAATCTAACAAAAAATCCTGCAAAATCCAATTTCTTAGACTTTACGGATAGGTTCATGTTAAAATAGTATCATTAACGAGCGGGAAATACAATGTCCAAGTTAATTCTATTACGGCATGGCGCATCTCTTTGGAATGAGAAAAATATCTTTACAGGCTGGGTCGATATCCCGCTCAGTAGCAAGGGGATCAAAGAGTCATTCCAAGCCGGTGAAAAAATTTCTAAGATGCCAATCGATATCATTTTTACCTCGCCCCTCATCCGAGCCCAAATGACGGCAATGCTGGCAATGAGCGTCCATGAAGGTGATAGAGTTCCGTGTGTGATCCATACGGAAGGCAAGCTCAAAGAATGGGCTGAAATCTATAGCGAAGAGGCAAAAAAAGAGTGCATTCCTGTCCACACTGCGTGGCAGCTCAATGAGCGAATGTACGGAGAGCTCCAAGGGATGAACAAAGATGAAATGCGAAAGAAATTTGGAGAAGGCCAAGTCCATAGCTGGAGAAGAAGTTTTGATATTCCCCCTCCCAAAGGCGAGAGTCTGGAGATGACGGCAGCAAGATCGATCCCCTATTTCCAAGAGAAAATTGTTCCGCTTTTGAATCAAGGGAAAAATGTCTTGATCTCCGCTCACGGAAATTCCCTCCGCTCAATTGTGATGTTCTTGGATAAACTGACCAAAGAACAAGTTGTCAACCTTGAAATAGCGACCGGAGTCCCCGTCATTTACAGCTTTGAAGGAGGACTCTGGTACAAGGATGAGTAAGAGGCTCTTAACGGATTCAAAAGAGATTTATCTCGATCACCAGACGATTTCGCGCCCCGCTCTCCCTGTGATCGAGCGGATGAATCATTATTTCCTGCACAAATGGGGAACCCTTTCCGCTCCTCATCAAAAAGGACAAGAACTCTACGAAGACGTTGATGCTGCGCTCAAAAAACTCTATCTATTGCTGGGAGCCAGCGAGCGAAACTATTTTGTTCTCACTACAGGTGGTGCCGAGGCGATTTTTCAGATGTTCTTGAATTTCTATCTTGATGAAATCCGTGAAACAGGCCGCAATCATCTTCTCACAACGTCGATCGAAGAAGCGCCGATTTTGCTTTCAATGAGTCGTCTAGAACAACTCGGCTGTGTTACACGGCTACTTCCAGTCGATGAGAAGGGAATGATTAAACTCTCAGCTTTAGAAGAAGCGCTCAAACCTAAAACCGCGCTGCTTTCGATTTCGTGGGGGAGTAGCCTCACGGGTGTGATTCAACCGATTGCCGACATCGTCAGGATCTGCCATGCCAAAGGCGTGAAAGTTCATCTCAATGCAAGTGCTATGGTAGGCAAGCTTCCGATTTCTTTCGATGAGCTAGGCGTCGATTTTCTAACATTTGATGGAGATAAAATCGGAACTCCTCAAGGGATCGGAGGATTGTTTCAAAAGACAAAACCGCATGAATCCAGCCGCCATGTCGCGGCGCTAAGCGGCCTTTCTCTTGCTGTTGAAGAAGGAGTTCTGCGGATGGATCAATTTGCAATGGAGACTGCACGTCTGCGCGACACCTTTGAATCCGAACTGAAAATAGCACTTCCTGACACGGTGGTCTTATTTCAAGATACAGATAGACTTCCGCATGTGACATGTGCGGCATTCCCAGGCGTGATGTCCGAAGCGCTTCTCTTTTATCTACATCGCCGAAAGCTCTATGCAAGCCTGGGTGGAGGGCAGTTCCAAAAACTTTCATCTCAACTAAAATACTTTGCTGAGGAACTTGCGCAAACAACGCTCAGTTTTTCCATCTCCCATGAGACAACTGAAGATGATTTAGCTGAAGCATTAGATATCATTGTCTCATCTGTCCGAAAACTCTCTACTTTAAGCGCTGCTTTATGAATAAAGACATTTTCTATCTTCCTTACCCTTGGGTGCTCTACAGCAAAAAATTAGCGCAGAAAATCGAACAGCCCCAGTATGCCGGATTTTTTGTTCCGGAAGATGTTTTTGGTCGAGGCTTAAGATTAGTGATTGCACGCGAGGGCAGTATCGCTTCGGGCAATGCGCTTACACTTTTTTGGCTCGTGGATGAGTCGGACGGCATCATCTCTGATATCCGGTATCAAGTTTTTGGTGCTTCCGCCCTGATTGGAGCTTTAGAAGCTGCCTGTCAACTCCTGCTGCGGAAAAACTATGAGCAAGCTAAACGCGTCACCGCAGATTTGATTGATCGGGAGGTGCGCGATAAAAATGATCAAGAGGCATTTCCGCCTGAAGTCTATGGCCATCTCAATTTAGTTCTCAGTGCGATTGAAATAGCTGCGGAGCAATGCACGGACATTCCTTATGATGATATTTATGTTGATTCACCGATCCATCCCGATATCTCCGGGGGGCTTTACCCGAATTGGGAAACGTTACCTAAACCCGAAAGGATCCGCGTCATCGAAGAGATTATCCAAAAAGAGATCCGCCCTTATATCGAGCTCGATGCTGGCGGCATCCAGATCATCGCTCTTTCCGATCAGCACGAGCTAACCATTGCCTACCAAGGCGCTTGTACTTCCTGCCATTCAGCCACAGGATCGACACTGAGTGCGATTCAGCAGATTCTACAGGCGCGGGTCCATCCCAACATCGTCGTGGTCCCCGATCTTTCGTTCCTAAAGCAATAAAAGATACTCAATCTAGGGCGTGTCATCAATTGACCCTTCAGAGACTGTTAACGGATTGAAGAACTCCCTCGTCAACAGGGGAGTTCTTCGACGATTTGAAGAAGCGGGGCTCCTAACGTCGCTTTTTGGCATCTTTTCAATGGCGCGCTCTTCTACTTATTCAAGTATGTTTTCGCACGCGCCATTCCATGCGAATCTTTCTTCCCTTCTTGAAATCGTTTCCCCCCTAGTGCGGCAGATTTTCCTGCCATCTATCAAAATCTGCTCACCTCCATTCCTCAGGGACTCAAATCCCTCACTTCGTATGGAATCCATTCTTCTGGGATGACGAATATTACCGGTATCTTTAAAGCGGTGCAAAAAACAATTGGCAAAGCTCCGCATGTGCTTTACGGAGAAAACACGTATTATGAGTGCATCAAAGCAGCACAACGCATTTCGAAAGCCACCTCAATTGAAGAAGCAAGTATTGAAGACTGGAGAGAAGCCGATCTCATTTTGGCCCAATTCAATCCGGTGTTAAAGAGAGTCGAATATCCTGTCATAGAATATAAGACGGAAAGAATCGCGGATATTGTGCAAAAAGCTCTCAATATGCGAGAAGGAAAACCGTTAACGCTGGCTTTAGATTGCACTCTTGATTTCATCAACTCTCCAAAAGTGGGCTATTTACTGACACAATTTCAACAAGAGATTGAGAAAGGCATTTTTAACATCGTCTGTTATCGGAGCGGGCTTAAATTTGATCTCTTTGGGATGGACAACTATTGCGGCGCTCCACTTTATATGATCCACGCACAAAGTCCTATTTGGGCACCATTTGATGCCCTTTTATCTGATCCAGCGCTGCAGACCGATCGATTGAGTCTGAATTGGTTTTGTCTTGCCTATCAGAGCGCTGCACCCTATTTAGAGCAATATCGGAAGCAGATTTTCGATAATACGAAGAGTTTCTTAAGTAAAATCCCTTCAAAGCTGCTCAATCAAAACGGTGTTTATCGCGTTGTTCCTGTGGAAGAAGGGACCGATCCTGCCTTTGTCGATATTAAAGTATCTGGACCCTTGCATCATATCCGAGGACCGATGTTGATCGCGGGATGCCTTACCATCGACTGTATGGAAGGTGGTCATCCCATCTTTTACCGTCCTAGTTTAGGATTATACCATCCGAACTTGACCATGATTTTCTGTGAAGAGAGGTCGACGATCCGATTGACGTTAGAGCTTGACCCGGCGCAGGTCGACGTGCTCGTCGATTGTTTTAAAAAGATCAACCAACTTTAAGAGCCATTCTCTGAATTAACGAAGCCTTAATTCAGAGAATGGCTCTAACTTCACCGGCGGCGATCAGTTTGATTTCTCCTGAAGGAAGTTTGAGTTCAAGTCTGCCATCTTTGGTAATGGCATGGCAGAGCCCTTTGAGGGTATGAGTGCCATCGGTAAGGGTGATTTCTTGCCCTTTATAGGCGAGTATTTTTTCAAAGGGGGATTGGAAGGAGACGAAGCCCGATTTTTTAAGCACATCGAGATCTCGAATGAAATGGTCCATGACAAGTTCTGTGATTTCTTGAAGGTTCCATTTCTTTTCGGAGAGCTGCAAAAGCGATGTCGCAGGAACTCCAATCGCTTCTAAAGCAGCCGTAGGCATGTTGACATTGATGCCAATCCCTATGATCACGCCGATCTCTTGGTCTTTGGTCACAGTTTCCGTAAGGACGCCGGCAATTTTTCTTCCTTGGATCAGAATGTCATTAGGCCATTTCAGCTCCGCTTCAAATCCGATGCCGCGAAGAACTTTTGCGCACGCAAACGCCATGAGTTGTCCGAGATTTGCCAGATATCCCGATTCAAGTGGGACAATTAAGTATAGCGTCGCATAGATGTTTTCACCTCGTGGAGAAACCCAGTGTCGTTTAAATCTGCCGCGGCCTGCTGTTTGCTCTTGAGCTGTTACGCAGGTTAAATGAGAAAGTTCTTCAAGGTGGGACTTGACCCAGGTATTCGTGGAATCAACAGTGTCAAGATGCATGTAATGTACTTTCATATCTCCAAATTATAAGCTCGATCGGCTATTCTTCCAAGAATAGGTTTATATGTGGGACTATCGCTATTTAAGCCGGATTGACTACCGTACGGTGCCTTTGATTCTGGCGCTGATGTGGATCAGTGTGATGGTCATTTCCTCGATGACGGGGATGCAAGATAATGACATTTTTCTCACCAAACAAGTTAAAATCCAGATCCAGTGGTTCATGATTGGATGGATCGTCTATTTCTTTTGCGTTGGCATGGACTACCGAAAGCTCAGGTCATGGTCGTGGATCTTTTATGCTGTGATTTTACTACTTTTGGTAGGGCTATTTTTTACACCGGCGATCCAAAATGTTCATCGATGGTACCGGGTTCCGTTTTTGGGAAGGGAATTTCAACCGTCGGAATATGCGAAATTGATCGTGGTGATGGTCTTAAGTTGTTTTTTAGAGAGCAAAGGACGGCGTGTGTCGAGTTGGGGCACGGCATTTCAGGCCCTGGCGATTGTACTCGTGCCTTTCGTTTTCATTTTAAAACAGCCTGACTTGGGGACGGCTTTAGTGCTATTTCCAATCGCGTTAGTGATGTTCTATATTGGAGGGATCAATAAAAAAGTTGTTACCGCAATGAGTGTTTTCGGGGTAGCGGCTCTGCTGTTTGTCGGGATGATGTTTACAGGCGTGCTATCCCATGAAGGACTCAGGCCTTATGCAACAAAATTTTTAAAGGAATACCAGTACGAACGGCTCAACCCTCATACCTACCATCAAAAGGCTGCCCAGAATGCCATCGGACTTGGGGGAGTAACGGGCACCGGATGGCATAAGAGTGAGTTTTCGGGCAGAGAGTGGCTACCCGCAGCCCATACCGACTCAGTCTTTGCGGCTTACGCCGAAGAATTTGGGCTTATAGGGGTTTTTTTAATCGTGCTGTTCTTTTTCGGTTTGATTTATTTTAGTTTTCAAGTTACAGCTGGGGCTAAGGACACATTTGGCCGACTACTCTCGGCCGGCATCACCGTCTATTTGGCGGTGCATATCATCGTGAATATTGGTATGATGTGTGGATTCTTGCCCATCACAGGGGTCCCTTTGATCCTGGTGACGTTTGGGGGTTCCTCCGTCGTATCGACGATGATGGCTCTCGGGGTATTGCAAAGTATTTATAGCCGAAGGTTTATGTTTTAGATGGAAAAGCAGCATCACTTTATTCTAAGTCCCAGTACCTGGCTCGGAGAGGGCAAAATCGTGCTCAATATGGTCGAAGAAGAGCTGGCTTATTACACGAAATGGAATGTCGCTCAGAAAGATAGCTCTGGCAAAATCGAATGCATCCAGGAGATCCAAGTGAAAGGGCTTTCTGATGTGATGCACAATCAGTTTATGTTTTTCGATATGGCTCCGGGAAATTTTTCGATCGAACTTGATAATCCTGCTTTAGGGAAAATCATTGGGAAAGGATTGATCACCGACAAAGTGATCGCTTGGGAATTTCGGTCTCCTCAAATCGGCTTCGAAGGTTTTGAAATGTATGAAAAACAAGCCGACGATGTATACTTGATGCACGCAGAGTATGCGACAACAGATCAACTCCGCACCGTGATACGAGGAAAAGTATGGAAAAATCTCTCATCCAAAGAATCGCCTTAGCCTCAACCCTTTTTTTATTCGCAGCTTGCGCGACTGGTGCGATCATGACCCGCAGCGATTTCGATAATATCCAAATGGGAACGCCAATCTCCGAGGTCGTTCAAAAATATGGCGATCCGATTAAAACGAAAGATAACAAAGACGGCACAATGTCGTACGAGTATATCGAAAGACTTCCCATTGGGCAGCAGACTGTCCAAGAAAATAACTATTATCTTATCGTCCGGGATGGAAAAGTGGTCGGCAAGCGGTACAACGAAGAGCTACCGCCTGACTACGATCAGCTCTATCAGGAAGATCCCAACGACGTTATTAATTAAATAGATTTGGCTGGGTATGATAAATCATAATCAGCCAAATCGAGAAATTCTCATGAGCGAAAAGATTTTTGGACGCGAAAAAGAAATTCAGGTTTTAGATCAAATCTGGTCGTCTAACGAAGCCGAATTTTGGCAATTTATGGCCGTCGCCGAGTGGGAAAAACTCACCTGATCAGGGAGTATTTTTCTAAGAAAAAAGCCATTTATTTTGAAATGACTGGTCAAAAAGATGGTAGTTTAAAAGAGCAGCTAGAGAACTTTGTTAAAATATATTCTGCTCTGTTTTTTGAAAATCTACCACTTCGTCCTCCCGCAACATGGAAAAAAGCCTTCGAGATGTTAACAGAGGAGATCGAAAAGTCTTCACGGCCGATCATCCTTTTCTTTGATGAGCTTCCTTGGCTTGCAACGCCTAAATCTAGGTTGCTCCAAGCGCTCGATTATTATTGGAATCGGTATTGGAGTCGGCATTCCAAGCTGATTTTGGTGGTCTGTGGTTCAGCGGCTTCTTGGATGCTTGACAACCTGATCCATGCCAAAGGAGGTTTACATAACCGCCTAACAAAGACGATTTTACTCAGGCCCTATAACCTTAAAGAATCTCAGCAATTTTTAGCGCATCGCCATATTCGTCTGAGTCCAAAACAGCTGTTAGATGTTTATATGATTTTTGGCGGCATTCCTTATTATCTGCGGCAGATTGAAAGAGGAAAATCTGCGCTTCAGATCATCAACAAAATCTGTTTTCAAACGGAAGGGTTGCTTTACAGTGAATTTGACCGTTTGTTTCAGTCTCTTTTTGAGAATGCTTCTGATAATCTCTCGATCATTAAAGCCATCTCTAAGCATCAAATTGGTATTTCGCGTGAAGAGCTTGTCCGAGCAACAGGAATTCGTTCCGGCGGGACGTTGAAACGGCTAAGAGAGTTGGAAACAGCAGGGTTTATTCAAAGCTATATTCCGTATGGGCGCAAAATCAAAGATCATTATTATCGAGTCATCGATGAATATTGTTATTTTTACCTCCGTTGGATCGAGCCTTTCAAAAAGACTGGTATCGAAGGAGGCAAAGAGTATTGGCAAACGAAAGGAAAAACGGCTGCTGCTCTTATATGGGCGGGGTATGCGTTTGAAAATATCTGCTTAAAACATATCGATCAAATTCGTTATGCACTTGATCTGCAGTCTGTCGCGTGCGATATCGGGAATTGGAGATTTACCC
>DATAHB010000079.1:0-8878 GCA_036263375.1 Rhabdochlamydiaceae bacterium
AACATGGTCAATCGAATCGTGGAGATCAACCCGGTTTATCCTCAAGGACTGTTTTCCATTGAAGGAAGCTATCTCAACTTCTTAGAAAAAAAGGGGGCGTTCTTAGCAGGGCAGATTGAACAAGAAAGATCTCTAGCCTCGAAAGCTAGACGGGAATTGGAATGGCTCAGTCGCTCTCCTAAAGCCCGGACTTCCAAATCAAAAGCTCGCGTGGGAGACGCCCATGAACTTTTAGATGAACTCTCAGATGTCAAAGGCAGAAACCGGCAGAAAAAAAGTGATATCGATTTCGAAGCCACCCACCGTGAGACACAAAAACTTCTAACGGCTAAAAATCTTTCGAAAGTGATTGGCGATAGAATTTTATTTAAACACTTAGACTTTGTCCTCTCCCCTGGCACACGGATCGGGCTGATGGGCCCCAACGGTTCAGGCAAAACAACCCTGCTTAAGATTATCGCCGGAGAGCTCTCTCCTGATCAAGGTACGATCAAACAGGCCGACGGGCTTAAAATTGTCTACTTCGACCAGCACCGACTTCAGTTGCCACACACGATGACGCTACGCCAGGCGCTTTCTCCCGATGGAGACTTTGTAAACTTCCGAGGTCAGAAGATCCATATCAACGGCTGGTGCCAGCGGTTTCTTTTCTCCACCGATATTTTAGAGATGCCGCTAGGAAAACTCTCTGGAGGAGAAAGAGCCCGTATTTCGATTGCCCACTTAATGCTCCAACCTGCTGACATCTTGCTTCTGGATGAACCGACGAATGACCTGGACATCTCGACCTTAGAGACGCTGGAAGAAAGCCTGATCGATTTTCCTGGCGCGGTTGTGTTAATTACGCATGACAGATGCATGCTTGATCGGATTTGCAGCACACTCTTAGCTCTGGGGAGTGCCGAGCTGAATGAATTCTACAGCGACTATACCCAGTGGGAGACTTCTCTAAAAGTTCCACCAAAACACAAACCCGAAGAAAAAAAGTCGGAGCCAAAAACTCCCAAGACTAAACTCTCCTATGCCGAAAAGAAAGAATACGATCAGATCGAAGGGATGATTTCGAAACTCGAAGAAGATGTCAAAACTCTCAACCATCAGCTTGAAAGCAGACCGCAAACTCCCGAAGAGCTGCAACTGCTCTGCACGCAGATCGGCCTTGCAGAGACCCGCATCGAACAGCTCTATTTACGCTGGGACGAACTCGAAAAAAAACAACATCTCTAGGGCGTGTTATCAATTGATCCTCCAATAATTTCTGAGAGCTTTTGCGGTAGCTTTGTGCAAAGATGCCCAAAAGCTTCCGGAAAGCCTGGAGTATCAATTAATGACATACTCTAACGGTTAAAACGCATGTCATCGCTTGGAACCGTTAGCTCCGAGACGGGAGCGACAGGAACAAAAGTGCTCACATCGGGCATTTTAAATCCCGGGGGATAGTCGCTAGGCTTGGCCGGCACCCACGTTTGAGTTCGGCCAAAGAACATCAGCTTTCCTTCGACTTTTAAATTCCCTCCTTCAACCCAAAGAGAGGCTTTATAGACATCGGCATGCTCAGGATCGAGAATTTGTCCATTGTAGGTCGAACCCTGCCTGTTTAAAGCCCAGATGAAGTCCATCCCGCAATAGTATGGCTGGCCCGGAAGTGCAGTGGCCCGTTTTTTGGGATTGTAGAGCGTCTCATCCATGACAGTTCCGGCATCATTGAAAGAACCAATCAGCCGGCCATAATAGCTGCCTTGATATGGATAAATCGCTACGATACTTTGAGCTAGGCCTGTTTTGTCGCTAATACTTTTCCAAAAACCTACAATGTCAGCCTCTGCCCACAATGACGCGCAACAGATCAAAATCAATAACAGCTTTTTCATAACTTCGTCTTAGAAGCCATAGAAAAACTTGTCAATCATTATTTTGGAAGTACTTCCCGTACTTGAGAGGCACATGTTCTTTCCAAGGACAGTATTGGTTGCAGAAATCAACCCTTTCCCCAAGTGGCGGATGGGTATTGCGCCAGAAATTATAGATCGGTCCTGGGCGAGGATTGGCTAAATTCCCCTGCTGAAGCACAACAAACGCCTCGCCAGCAGCTTGGTTATTTTGCGTGATCTCAAGTCCAAAACGGTCTGCTTCATGTTCTGCATAGCGGGAGAACCAATTCGAGAGCGGAGTTGCAAGGAGCGTAAAGGCCCCGATAAGCAAAAGAAAAAGCGGAAAAGAAGCGATGTCGGACAGCTGATTGAATCCCAAGCGATGGTGATAATTGCGCAGGAGGAAATTCGACGACCTGTATACCAAGTAGAAAATCACGAAAAAAAGCACGCTATAATAGGCCATGCCCCACCACATGTGGTTGAGAACATAGTGGCCCATTTCATGCCCCATGACAAAAAGAATCTGATCCGAGGTCATCGCCTTTAGCGTCGTGTCCCAAAGGACAATGCGCTTGGTCGATCCAAATCCAATCACGTAGGCATTTAAAGCCTTTGTTTCTTGGCTTTTATCGACTTCATAAACCCGCCCGCCTTGAATGCCGGCTTTTGCTGCCAAAGTAAGGATCTGCTGCTCGAGTTTTTTATCTTGCATCGGCCCAAATTTATTGAACAACGGGTCAATCCAGACCGGTTGGATCATCATGGTGAGAAACACAAGTCCAATGCTCACTAAGCTTCCATAGAACCACCACCTCCGCGGACTTTTCTTCAACACGAGGTAGAAAATCCAGACGGACGCAGCTGCAATGACCAGTGAGACGAGAAAACTTTTGCCGTAATTTGCAAACCAATGCCCTATAGTCTCCGTTGAAAGCCCATACGCATGCTGCCGGAGATACCCAGCATAGTAATCAAGGGGAAAATCCAAAATTTGGGAGATGCTTAGAAAGAAAATCAAATAGATCACAATCGCAAAATACCATTTCTTACCGCATCGGTGTGCAAATTGGGAAAGTTTGCCGGTGAATCCCCAAAGGAGAAATAGCAATGGGACAATCAGCCCCCAAGCTTGCTTGACGATCCATAGGAAGTTACCACTTTTGTAGTACTGCATCGCTTGCTCTGACGCCTCCGGAACAACGACGTCTGCGCACTTGTCTACGTACTGGGCAATATCCGCAAGCATCTCCAACATTAAAGCACTCCTGTTAGAAACAAATTTAAGGTCTGTAATCAAGGAACATGAAAAATCGGCTTTTGAAGCTGCGCGAAAATCCCCGAGGTTAAACGATCGAAAGGCGCGCTTCAAAAATCAATTTTTCATGTTCCTTGGGTATATGTCTATTGAAAACTAGAGAAATCAGCGCACCCGCATGGATGCGCCTCAGAGGATGAATTACTTGATATGTTTGCTGATCATGCCTGCCATTTTGAGCATGTCGATAGGTTTTTTGCCGAGAACTGTAGAGAGTTTTTTGTCAGGTTTGATCATCCGTCTTTTTTTTGGATCTTGAAGTTTATGTTTTTTAATATAATCCCAGATTTTTTTTACGACTTGTGGTCGCGTTGCTGACTTTGTACCGACAACTGCTGCAAGGTCCGGCGACAATTTGCATTCTGTCATCATCAAACCCGATTTTCTTTTCCCTTTTGCTTTTTTCTTTGCCATATCTTTTTTCCTTTTACCTTGGTTAATTGGAAAAACACTTCATAAATTCCATGTCTTCTATTTAGCTGATTTAAAAGGTTTTCAAAATCTGTGCAAGTAGATTTTTCAATTTTTTAAAATTTCATAGAAAAAAAGAAAGGAGAGCACCGCTCTCCTTATGATTTAGGCCACTGTAACTTCGGTCGCTTCAGGCCCTTTACGCCCGGGTCCTTCTACATAGGAGACTTTTTGTCCTTCCCGCAAACCGCTAGCATCGCCTTTGACATTATTGGTGTGGAAAAACAGATCTTTTCCACCAGCATCGGGAGTGATAAATCCAAATCCTTTCTGTGCATTAAAAAACTTAACGGTACCTGTAGCCTTTGACACGACATTCCCTCATTTATTGTAATTACTTCATAGTCACATCTTCGGTCACCCTATGATGTATCTTGACTATACAGGTTAAGACTAAAAAATCGATAGAACTAATTTAGAAATTCCCCTAGTCTAACATTCCAATGATCCGTAAACTTGCATCGGGAAAATACCGGCTTTACTCACGTAAAGTCAATCCAAAAACAGGCAAAAGAAGAAATCTCGGTACGTTTACAACACGTGCTGCTGCGGTCAAGCATGAGCAAGAAATTCAGTTCTTCAAAAGACGTTGATATACCCAAGTAGCCTATTTTTCATGTTCCCTGGATATAGTGACTTTCCTCTACATATTAAATGGTTTTTTCAGTTATTTTTTTCACAACGGGAGAAGCGTCATGACTTTAAATCCTACTCAGAGGAAATTTAACGCCCCCGCCTTTGAGCCAATTCATCAAGAACTGGTTGCGCTTGAAGACGAAATCGATGCCTACCACGCTCAGAAAAAAAAAACCACCAATCTGGCCCTCGTATTTTTTGCAACCTTTGTCCTTTTCACCCTCAATCTAGCCTGGAATAAACTGTCAGGGACATCTTTTCTTGTCGCAGCCTCATCGTCTTCTTCTTTGCTCTTATCTCTTTTTGATATCGCTCTCGGCGGAATAATTTTACTGTTTCGGATGGATGAAACTAAAAAAGCGAAACGGTTTGCTCAGAGGATCAATACCCTCGTTTTGACAACATCCCGAAAGTTTTACGGAGAGGTGACAGAACGGCGTCAAGACTCCGACACACCTCCTGAAGTTCTAGAAAGTATACAATCGAATCTAAAACCGCATTATGAACAGCATGTCCCTATAGAAAAAGATTATATCCTCATTGCTACTCATGAATTCACCATTGAGGGAGACTCGGCAGATAGTTTTGATTGGTCATCAAAAAAAATAACCGACAATTTTAAAGAAGTTGAGAAGACGATTGGTTATTGGCGTAAGCATTATTCCAAACAATATCACGATAAACCCGAATCTAGAAATTCTAAGATGATGCAGGTCTATGCTACCCAATGCATCCAAAATCTTCCCCCAGTCACAATCGTTGAGGGTCCATCGTCTTACAAATGTGATTCACCTTCAGCATATCGCAAACTAGGGCATTACAGTCCCAATCATCAAAACAATAAGACCCAGACAGAAACTGTCCATAATGTCGAAAGCACATTTAAACATGATGAACTAGATGAACTAGCAGATTTCGTTGTTGTAGAGGACCTTACTCCTATAACTCCTATAGCAAAAATTTATGCCCCTATTCTCCTTACGGCGTCAAGACTCCAACACACCTCCTAAAGTTCTAGAAAGTATACAATCGAATCTAAAACCGCATTATGAACAGCATGTCCCTATAGAAAAAGATTATATCCTCATTGCTACTCATGAATTCATCATTGAGGGAGACTCGGCAGATAGTTTTGATTGGTCATCAAAAAAAATAACCGACAATTTTAAAGAAGTTGAGAAGACGATTGGTCATTGGCGTAAGCATTATTCCAAACAATATCAAGATAATCCCGAATCTAGAAATTCTAAGATGATGCAGGTCTATGCTACCCAATGCATCCAAAATCTTCCCCCAGTCATAATCGTTGAGGGTCCATCGTCTTACAAATGTGATTCACCTTCAGCACATCGCAAACTAGGGTATTACAGTCCCAATCATCAAAACAATAAGACCCAGACAGAAACTGTCCATAATGTCGAAAGCACATTTAAACATGATGAACTAGCAGATTTCGTTGTTGTAGAGGACCTTACTCCTAACAGTTCTACAACGCCTATAGCAAAAATTTATGCCTCTATTCTCCTTGATGAGCTTCAATAAAAATCGATTTCGTCATTAATACAATTTCCAGCATCGATGGACTTTTTGATTGTGAAAATCGACCGGGATCGTCTTTTTAGAAATGTCCTGCACCCTGTATTCAGGGAACTGGCTCTCGTCTAAACTAAACCGGCGGGAATTAGTGCTAAAAAAGATGACACCGCCTTTCTCTAGAAGTTTGAGGGCGTTAGTGATCAAAGAGACATAATCGGTCTGGATATCGAACATCTGATCCATCCTCTTAGAACGGGAGATCGTTGGAGGATCAATCACGATAATGTCATATTTTTCTTCCTCTTCCTCAAGAAGTTTCAAACAGTCTTCCCTCACAATCACGTGATTTTTCAAAGAAATCCCATTGAGGAAGTAATTAAACTTGCCCCACTCGGTATACGTATTCGACAGATCAACACTTTTGGTAAATGCTGCACCCTTTAAAGCTGCGTGGACGCTAAAAGAGCATGTATAAGCAAAAAGATTCAGCAACCGCTTTCCATGAGCCATTGCGGCCACCATCTGACGCGTTTCTCGATGATCTAAAAACAGCCCCGTGTCGAGGTAATTCACCAGATTAACTCTGAATTTGACGCCATATTCCAAGACCGTGAAAAAATCCCTCGATTCTGAGAATTTTTCATACTGCTCGGTCCTCTCCCGTTTGATCCTTGTCCGCGAGTGGATTCTCTCTTCGCTCACACCAAAGATCGAACAGATCGCACCCGTAACTGCCTCATAGAGATCTTCCCGCGGCTTACTGCTTTCTTTCGACTCGGAAAAATAATGAACACAAAACCGGCCGTCATAAAAATCGATCGCCAATGGATATTCTTTGATGTCTCGATCATAGACCCGAAAGCTGTTAGTCAGAGTTCTATTTGCCCATTTCCTAACATGCCGATAATTTTTTCGGATCCGATTCTTCAACGGAGAGGTCTTATCGTCACCATCGGCGATCATCGGGAGAAAAGGAGTCTGTTCGTTCATTGCTATTGATCATACTTGAAGCCCACCCTTGCGAGAAACCTTAATTTATGCTTGAATGGTCTTATGTCTTCTTTACGCGGTCTTTTTAAATATTCTATGCCCATGCGACGCGCTTAGGCGCCAAGCACATTCTGTCTTTGCTCCTAAGCGCTTAGAGTCCCTCTCCACCACAAAAAATCCTAGGAGTATTTATGAAAATTTTATTTGGCCCGTACGGGTGTCTATTATCGAGCCTCGGCATCTCTTCCAATCCCCTCACCCTCAAGCACGAGGGACAACTACAGTGGTACCGCATTGCGGTCGAAATGATCGCACGAGGGTATCTCAATGCGGGAGCAACGCTTCCCACTGTCAATGGTTTTTTTCTACGACCCTTGCTGAAAGAAAATCTTGACGAGCTTTTCAAAGAAATGCTTAGTCTCAACATCGAAGCTCTCCTGACCGCGTTAGACAAAAAAAGTCTAGGCAGGATAGCGATCTGCTTAGGTCCTGCAAGTCACGGCTACCGGCCTGATCTTGCTCCAGACACTCCTGAGGCCTACTTTTTTGCAAAACGTCAATATGAACTCTGCCTTGAAGTCCTCTACTGCTTCGGATTATCAAAAGCTGAAATCGTGATTTTACATGAGACCATTGGGACAAGCCGAGAAGCTTTGGGCATCAGCCAAGCAGCTAAGGCCCTCAACATCCCCTTGATCCTAAGCTTTATCGTCGATCGTGCAGGAAATCTATTGGATGGAAACACCATCGAATCTGCCATTTCTCGCATTGAGAATGAAACATGCATTGAAGGGTTTTCCTTCAATTGCTGCTCCCCGCATGCTTTCGATCGTGCGGTGGCTTCATTTGAAGATCAAACACTCATCGAACGGATCATCGGTTTCTATCCTAATTCCTACGATGCCGATCCCTCGGCATATGAAACAGAGTCATTGGTGGAACCACAGAAAACTAACTCCTTACAGGCAATCGCCGAAAAAGGTGAGCAGTACGATCTGCAATTTATCGGAGGCTGCTGTGGATTTGGGATTCAAGATGTCAAGCTCCTGGCAAATTTATTAACCCGCGCCTCAAATAGGTGACAAATGGGCTTAGCGAGGCAACGTCAAATCAATTCTCAGCATGCAAGACAGTGTTCTTGAACACGGCTGCATGCTGAGAATGGAGTTTGGCAAAGCCGCAGCAAGCATCTTTGTCACCTATTTAAAGCGCGGGTTAATAACTTCTAAAAAAAGGCTAAAGCTGAAAAGTGCAAAAAGATAATGATGAAATTTATTGGGATAGGCTCATTCCATAGCGGGTTTTTTTATCCATCATCCTTCTCTTACAGGTTTGGCTTTTAATCGAGAGAGGCACGATACTACAAAAAAAAATTCACTTGCGCGCAATTGGAAAACTGTTAAAAAAGAACTCATGACGCAAACTACCCCCAAGCAGCGGTTCATCGTTCTGGCGACAATTCTTGGCAATTCGTTAGAGTGGTTCGATTTTATCTTGTTCGGGATGATGGCACCGTTTTTCGTCAGCCTCTTCTTTCCAGCGAGTTTGGGGAAATCGCCTTATCTCTATCCGGGACTGATGTCAATTGTTGCGCTTGCGCGGCCGATCGGAGGATTTATCTTTGGAACGCTGGGCGATAAAAGAGGAAGAAAGGTCGCGCTTATCCGAACGATCTGCTTCATGATCATTCCCCTCTTCTTAGCTGCGCTCTTGCCCTCTTATGAAGAGATTGGCCTCACGGCGGCTGTTTTGTTTGTTTTTATGTTTCTTTTGCAGGGGATCAGTTTGGGAGGAGAATTTCCAGGCGCAGTGGTTTTTCTCATCGAATCGGCAAAAAAAGAAAAGCTCGGATACATCGGAAGTTTTGCCTATTTCGGAATTTTGATTGGGATCTTCTTTGCGATGATTGAAGTGAATTGGATCCATACAGAAGTGACCCCGGAGGGACTCCGCCAAGGAGAATGGAGGCTGCCCTTTTTACTCAGCGGAATCGTCGGTATTCTTGTTCTTCTTCTCCGGCAGCTTTTGCACGAAACCCCCTTTTTCGAAAAAGCAA
>DATAHB010000080.1:0-14145 GCA_036263375.1 Rhabdochlamydiaceae bacterium
AGCTAACTTTACGATCGTTAAACCGCGGGTTTTTGGCGCGCTTCAAAAGCCAATTTTTCATGTTCCTTGGGTATACAGGGAGCCTAAAGATCTCTAGAAAAAAAAGTCTCCAGACGGTATATATATAACAGACTTCAAGGAGAATGTGTCATGAAAATCCGACCTTTCTTTATCGCTGCATTACTGATGGCTTTTTCTATTGAGGCAGCTCCTGCAAAAGAGCCCTGCGAGTGCAGTCCTCAACAATTTTCGAAAGCCTTCACCAAAGTCGCCAAGCAAGCAAGCCCGGCTGTTGTCTTCATCAAAGTCGAGATCAACCCAGCCGATAACGACAATTTTGGTTATCAAGACGGACAAGGCCCCTATTCCCCATTTAACGACGAATTTCTCCAACGATTCTTTGGATTCCAAGGAAAACCCACGACTCCCCAGCCCCAAATCGGGCAAGGCTCAGGACTGATTGTCTCAGCAGACGGCTATATCATGACCAATGCCCATGTGGTCAAAGGCGCAGATAAGATCGAAGTCACGCTCAACGACGGCGAAGTGAAAACAGCGACATTAATCGGAGCCGATCCTCATACCGACTTAGCAGTCATCAAAATGGACAATACAAAAGATTCTCCCTATCTCAAATTGGGAGATTCCGACGCGTTGGAAGTCGCTGAGTGGGTGATTGCGATTGGAAGCCCCTTTCAGCTCCAAGCATCCGTCACCGTCGGCGTTGTCAGTGCTAAAGGCCGGCAAGGCTTAAATATTTCTGATCTGGAAGATTTTATCCAAACCGATGCGGCGATCAACCCCGGCAATTCGGGCGGACCTCTCTTAAATTTGGATGGGAATGTCATCGGAATCAACACCGCCATCGTCTCGCGCAGTGGCGGCTACATGGGCATCGGATTTGCAATTCCAAGCAACATGGCCAAAAATGTGATGGACCAAATCATTAAGAAAGGATCCGTCACACGTGGATTCCTCGGCGTAAGCTTGCAGGCTGTCGACAAAGAAATTGCTGCGGGATTCAATCTCCCTAAAGTCGAAGGCGTCCTGATCTCCGGTATTGAAAAAGGGTCCCCTGCCGATAAAGCTGGCTTACAACAAGGCGATATCATTTTAGAATACAACAACAAATCGATCAAATCGCTCCAGTCATTCCGCTATGATATTTCCCTCATGAACCCTGAAAGCAAAGTGAATCTCAAGGTCAACCGGAAAGGGAAAATCATGATTTTCACTGTGACACTCGGTTCTGCTGCGGAAGGAGGCTCCCCTGCAGTGATCTCACAAAAACTTGGCATCGAAGTCGAGAACCTAAATACGGAAATGAGCCGTCAGCTGGGCTATACGTCCGGCGAAGAAGGGGTCGTGATCACGAAGGTCAAGCCCGGTTCTCCCGCGGCAATGGCGGGCATCCGCCCCGGCTTCTTGATCCAGGCCATCAACCATAAAAAAATTGCTAACACGACCGATTATGAAGCAGCTTTGCATGAAACTTCTCAAAATAAACGGGTCCTGCTCCTCGTCCGCAATGGCAAAATGACAAGATTTTATTCGATCCGTATCGATTAAAATTTTCATTAACTTGTTTGATTTTTAGCCGCCTGGGTGGTATCATTTTCGGCATGTCAATCGCCATTGTTGTTATAATGTACGCCATTTGGTCCAGTATGTTTTCACTGGCAAAAATTGCGCTTCAATATAGCCCGCCCATTTTCTTGACAGGATCGCGCATGATGCTGGCCGCTGTCATTTTGCTGGGATATCTACTTATCACTCAAAGATCTTCTTTTAAGCTCGATAAAAAACAGTGGCTCTCCATTGGATTTCTCGCGTTCTTTAGCATTTACCTGACAAATATTTTGGAGTTTTGGGCCCTGCAATACCTCTCTGCAGCCAAAGCCTGCTTTATCTATAGCCTCTCCCCTTTCTTTGCTGCATTCTTCTCTTATCTTCATTTTGGAGAAAAAATTAATAAGACCAAAGCGATTGGCCTATTGATCGGCTTCCTAGGTATCATCCCCGTGCTGACCCTGCAGACCGGCGCTGAAGATCTCATGAGCGCGTTTTCATTCTTTTCTTGGCCGACGCTAGCGATCATCGGCGCAGCCATGAGTTCTGTCTACGGCTGGGTTTTGCTCCGCCTGATCGTTAAAGACCAAATGACCTCTCCGACCATGGCCAACGGTGGTAGCATGCTGATCGGTGGACTGATGGCGTTTGCTCACTCTGCCTTTACCGACTCATGGAATCCGACTCCGGTTGCCCTCGGCTCTCTGACCCCCTTCTTTGGTTGGACGCTCCTCATGGCGTTTATTTCAAATATTCTTTGCTACAACCTCTACGGCTATCTCCTAAAAAAATACACTGCGACATTCCTTTCCTTTATTGGACTCCTCAGCCCGATCTTTGCCTCACTCCACGGCTGGATTTTCCTTGGAGAACCGCTCTCCGGTTTGATTTTCCTCTCGACAGGAATTGTCTGCGTCGGACTTTGGGTTGTCTACTCTGCAGAACTTAAGCAGGGCTACATCGTGAAAGCAACAAAGCCTGAACCAACACTATGATCTTTACATCTCTCACCCGTTTCATCTGGCATTTTGCCAAACGGTCCCGCTGGCATGTCGCCGGCCTCTTTTTGATTGGCCTCCTCTGGGCTGCCTATTTTTCCCTGAATCCAACCATGATCAAGCTGATCATCGATGTTGTCTCCGACCACCCCACAGATCTTCTCCAGCATATTGTAGGCCCTATTTTAGGCTTTTTAAGTATGGCACTTGTGCTCGTCGGACTCAGCACCGCCTATGACTACTTGATTTTGAAATTCACGCCCCGCTTTAAGTCCGACATCATTGAAGAAACCCACGCCTTTTTGCAGCAACACTCCTATACTTTTTTCCAAACCAATTTAGCAGGCTCCCTCTCCAACAAAATCTCCGATCTTTCCAAAGGCTCTTTAGCCATTGTCACTCACATTATTGATGACTTTTTTTCTCGTGTCTTGTTGTTCGTCTTTGGAGTGACAACCCTTTTCTGGGTTCATCCTCTTTTTGCCATCGCCATGCTCGTTTGGGCAGTGCTCTTTTTTACCTTGTCGTATCTCCTCGCGCGCAAATCCGAAACATACAGCATCGATTATTCGGAATCCCGCAGCACCGTCATGGGAAAAGTCGTCGACGCGATCACCAATATTTTTAACATCAAACTCTTTGGAACTAAAGCATTCGAACATCGGTATCTGAAAACGCATCTCCAATCCATGATCGAAAAAGAACAGCGCCTCCATTGGTACATGCTCAAACTCAAGCTCACACAGAGCCTTTCAATCACGCTCTTGCTGGTCGCCATGGTAGGGATTCTCATCTATACCCGTCTGCAAGGACTCATCACCGTCGGCGATTTTGCCCTTGTGCTGACCCTTTCCACAGCCATCGTCGATGAGACCTTTTATCTTGCCTTGCAGTTTGTGAGCTTTACCGAAGAGATGGGCGTCTGCAAACAAGCCCTTTCAATCTTGTCCAAATCACCTGAAGCCCTTGATGCACCGACTGCAACTGTTCTGAATGTGCCCAAAGGAAAAATCGTCTTTGAAAACGTCTCCTTCGACTATGTCAATGGAAAGCCCATCTATGAGAATCTAAATCTGACGATTTCCCCCGGCGAAAAAGTCGGACTTGTCGGCCTCTCCGGCAGCGGCAAGAGCACGTTAGCACATCTTCTCCTAAGACTGTATGAACTCACCGAAGGACGTATCCTCATTGACGACCAAGATATTGCCGAGGTTACCCGAGAATCACTCGTCAAAAATATCGCGCTCATTCCGCAAGATTCGAGCCTCTTTCATCGCACCGTCATGGAAAACATCCGTTACGGCAAACTCGATGCCTCTGACGCTGAAGTCATCGAAGCGGCCAAAAAAGCCCGCTCCGATTCGTTTATCTCCCAGATGAAAGACGGCTATCAGACTATTGTCGGAGAGCGCGGCGTCCGTCTCTCGGGAGGCCAGCGACAACGGATCGCGATTACCCGGGCTATTCTTAAAAACGCCCCAATCCTTATTTTAGACGAAGCGACATCGGCTTTGGACTCCTATACCGAACAACAAATTCAGGAAAGCCTCTCCGGCCTCATGCAAAACCGAACGACCTTAGTCATTGCCCACAGGCTTTCGACCTTGAGTAATATGGATAGAATCTTGGTCTTTGAGCATGGAAAAGTTCTTGAAGAAGGAACCCATCAAGCTCTTCTCGACAAAAACGGCCGTTATGCCCAGCTCTGGAAACTTCAAGCTGGTGAGGCTCCCGCAAAACATCCGTACTTGGTATAAGCCATGACAGAAGCTCTTTTACTCTCACTTCCCCGCGATACCCTTTTGAATATCTGTTCTAATTTCACAGCTCCCCAGTTATCTCTGACACGGCTTGTCTGCCGGCTTCTTCAAGAGATAATCGATGAGACAACCCAAAATCCTCTCTGGAAAGACCTAGCCCTTCGAGAAGGACTCCGCCCCATGACCACCGAAGAAAAAAACTCTCAAACCTACCAAACATATCTGCAGAAGAATTGGAAATTCTGTCTCTTAAACAAAACACCGGCTGAGTGTCTTACCCCCAGGCTATTGTATAGAATCCGAGCAGCCATCCGCTCCGGCCACACCACGCTTGTTTGCCAAAGTCTCGATCGATGGGAAAAGCAGTCTATTCTATGGAAAGTGGCCTATGAGTTTGCCTCAGAATCAATCGATGCTCGACTTGGCGACCCTTTCCTTAAGCTGATCTCGCCTAACAAATGCTGGTCACTACAGGGGCACCCGAAAGAAGAAATGATGGGAGTGCTCTTTATCCAAACAGCTCTCCGTGGAGAGTACGCAATGATGAAAGGCCTTTTAGACCTTCATCTCAAGAAATCCTGCTTGATCCGGCAAGGATTTTTTGTCCATGCTTTTTATCTTTCTGCCTCGCGGGGCGACGTGAAAATGCTGCAATTGCTTTTAAACTCCAGTCCCAACCCATTCTCGCAGAATACAGTCGATCGTGCCTACTCGGAAACCATTGTCTTCAGCCCACATCCTGAAGCGACCGAATTTCTCCGGGCTAAAGCCAGTACCAAAGCTCAACAACAAGAGAAAGACGTGCTCGTAGATTTTTATAAAAACCAGTTTTGCACCGCTGAGTCTGAATTGTCGTCTACTATTTTACAGCAGAGAGCCGAATTTTATCTGAAGCAAGACGGTTTTTTTGATAGCTTAAACGATGCGCAGAAGAAAAATATCATTAAAAGGCTAAAAAAGTGTTCTAACTGTGCTACCTTCCAGCTTTTTATGACTCATCCTCAATTTGCACCTCTGATAGCGGCCGATAAAGAGCTCCTTATTATTCTGATGAGGGATGTTTACGACTTTAATGAGTGGTATACCATTGAATCTTTGATCAGTTTTTTAAAAACCCTTGAAAAGGCACCGCCTCATGGAAAAAGAGATTTCAAATCATATGCTGCGGCAATCGTTTGGAGTGCGCTTATTTTCGGCAGAGATGATTTTATCAAATCTTTCGTTCAAAATTTCACTGGTTTAATTCCAGCGGATCTGATTCCTCTTTTCTTAGAAGCAGCACTAAACTCTTCCGATGACGTTCCCAAGCTGCTTAAGGTAGGCAGCGACTTCAAAGAGTTTCACTGGTTCTGTAAATTCGATGTAGATTGGTTCTTCAGCCCGATTTTATAGACAATCACCTATAGACTCGAGACAAAACTCTCAAAAGCTGGATCGCCCCGGATCGGATCGAAATTCTTCTCTAGGACGATTTCTTTGAGATTCTCCACTCCGCTTTGGCGCGCCGTTTGAAGCCAGCCGATAGAGGCTTCTGCAAGTTTCAAGCTCGCGGCAGCATAGGCGCTGCGGAGAGCTACTTCCGCTTCCGGGCAGTACTGGAAGACAGAACCTGCCAGCTCCATCACCATCGAATAATCGCTTTGTTCAAACGCAATCCGATGGAGCAATGCCAAAGCATCGGGATCCAAGCGGTTTTTTAAAGAGATCAGAAGCTGGTAAGCCTCTTGAAGATGGCCTTGATCATAATGTAAAAAAGCGGCGTATTGTGTGGCAGAGTCATAGAGAAGCCCTTGCTTGGTGGAGACACGGAGAGATTCAAAGGCAGTGAGCGCTCTTTCTTTATTGCCTTGACGAAGGTTCATTTCGGCCTCTAAAAAAGTCTTCTTGAACTCATCGCACTGGTCACTCTCGCTTACAAAACGGCTTTTTCTAAAATTGTCGAAGTTTTCAAACGCGAATAGAAAAAAGATCGCACCCATCAAAAGATTCTGAGTCAGAAACAGCAGCAGGCAACATCCCAGACTTAAAATCGCACTCCACATAAATGCATACCGAATCCCTTTATGAACAAATAGCTTCTCGAGAATGAGACGAAGCAGCTGACCGCCGTCGAGCGGCAAGATGGGAAGTAAATTCACCATCGTCCAGAAAATATTCACAAGAAGAATTTGCTCAAGAATCTGCGCTGCAGAAAACGCTGGAATCTCTTTTAACAGATAAACACCGACGACAATGATAAACCCGAAGACAGGGCCATTGAGAGTGATGAAAAATTGTTTCCAAAATGGAAGTTTATCTCCATCGTGATACGTCAGCCCGCCCATCGCGACGAGTTCAATGCGCGGGTTGCGCCCAAAAAGAAGCGCCGTCAAAGCATGGCCCAATTCATGGAAGAGAACCGAAATTAAAATCACCGGAACCCAAATGACCGTTTTAATCATGTCCGCTTGCCCTAGCAGCACAGCAATCACCGCCGCCATGATCCAAAAGGACGTATAAATCGTGATGGGGATTTTTCCGGGAATGCGAATCATTTCATTGCCTCAAGCATCGTTTGTCCTAGCAGCGCCGGGCTCTCCGTTACTAACACACCGGCTTTTTTGAGCGCCTCAATCTTATCTTTCGCTGCTCCTTTTCCACCAGCAACAATCGCGCCTGCATGCCCCATCCGCTTTCCTACAGGAGCAGTCACGCCCGCAATAAACGCCGCGACAGGCTTAGAGCAGTGGTGCTTGATCCACTCAGCGGCTTCTTCTTCAGCGCTCCCGCCGATTTCTCCAATGAGCAAAATCCCTTCCGTCTGCGGATCTTTTTCAAAGAGTTTGAGCACATCGATAAAGTTGGTACCATTGAGAGGGTCTCCCCCAATCCCAACACAGGTCGATTGGCCAAGACCGAGGAGCGAGGTCTGCCAAACCGCTTCATAAGTGAGCGTCCCAGATCGAGAGACAATCCCAATTTTTCCCTTTTTGTGGATATAGCCAGGCATGATGCCGATCTTGCAGGCGTCCGGCGTGATGATTCCAGGGCAGTTCGGTCCGATAAGGCGGCTTCTTTGCGACTGCCACATCACACGTCTGACTTCCACCATATCGCGGATCGGGATTCCTTCCGTGATGCAGATGATTAAGTGGATCCCAGCATCTTCGGCCTCCAAAATCGCAGTTGCGGCAAAAGGGGCTGGGACAAAGATCATGGTCGCATCGGGATGAACTGCTTTTTTCGCTTCATAAACCGTGTCAAACACGGGCAGATCCAACACCGCTTGTCCCCCTTTTCCAGGAGTGACGCCTCCGACAAATTTCGATCCATAGAGCAGGCACTGTTCGGTGTGATACTTTCCAGCCTTGCCGGAAATCCCCTGCGTAATCACGCGGGTTTTTTTATCGATGAGAATCGGCATGCGCCTCCTTGACAACAACCGTTGCGGCATCGGTCAAGTTGTCGGCGGTCAAGATTTTCAAGCCCGATTTTTCGAGCATCTTTTTTCCCTGCTCGACATTCGTCCCTTCCATCCGGACAACGAGCGGAATTTTAATCGGATGTTCTTTGAGGGCGGCTAAAATCCCTTCGGCAATCGTTGCGCAGTTCATGATACCGCCAAAAATATTAACGAGAATTGCTTTCACCTGGGGATCTGACACCAAAATCTTAAACCCCTCGGTAATTTTTTCCGCTGTGGCGCTACCACCGACATCGAGGAAATTCGCAGGCTTTCCACCCGCGTATTTGATAATGTCCATCGTTGCCATCGCAAGGCCCGCACCATTGACCATACAGCCGATATTCCCCTCCAAAGCAATATAGGCAAGATCGTGTTTTTTTGCTGCGACTTCATTCGGAGACTGCTGGCTCGGATCGTAATAGGTCATTAACTCGGGATGACGGTAGAGCGCATTGTCATCGATGCTCAGCTTGGCATCGAGAGCCCAAAGTTGTCCGACATTCGATTTGACGAGAGGATTGATCTCCAATAACGAAGCATCTTTGTCGATAAAGAGCTTGCCAAGAGCTGCTGCGATCTTCATTCCCTGTTCAAGGGTCTCTTTTTCCCACCCCATAAATTTCCCTAAGCGGAGCAAGTGGTACGGCTTGACAGTACCGTCCATGCCAATCGGGACAGTTAAAATTTTATCCGGATGTTTGGCAGCGATCTCTTCAATTTCCATTCCCCCTTCTGGAGAAGCAATGAGAACAGCTTCGGCTTTGTTCCGATCGACAATAGCTCCTAGATAATATTCCTTTTCAATATCGACCGGAGACGCAATGAGCACCTGATGAGCGATCACCCCTTCCGACCCGGTCTGGTTGTTGACCATTTTCATCCCGATGAGCTTCTTAGCGACTTGTAAAATCTCGTCCGGCGTTTTGGCAAACTTAACACCGCCAGCCTTTCCTCTACCACCGGCGTGGACTTGGATCTTAATGACAGCCTCTTTGAGATGAAGCTGATGAATCATTTTTTCAACGTCTTGAGGCTTACTGGCGACCCCAAATGGAGGGACCGGCACTCCTGAAGCAACAAGTAATTCTTTGGCTTGATATTCGTGTAAATTCACAAGATGCTGCCTTTTTCTTTCTTATGTGATACGCTTGATTTCTTATCAAGGATTCACATGTTCGGTATTTTTAAAAGAATCAAATCGGCTCTCGCCAAGACCCGTTCTTTCTTGGGATCCAAGATTAAAGCGCTCTTCTCCTCTTCCATCGATGCAGAGACGCTCGAGCAGCTTGAAAATATTCTTTACCAAGCCGATATCGGAACACAGGTGACGGGAGAATTTGTCGATGATCTCAAAGAGTTTCTAAAGAAAAACCCCAGCCCCACTCCGGATGAAATCCTCGCCCGAATGAGAGGCTTTGCACAAGATCTGTTGGATGCGCCTCCTAAAATTGAGTCGAAAACTGGAAAACCTCACGTCTATTTAATCGTCGGGATCAACGGCAGCGGGAAGACGACCTCGGTGGCAAAGCTTGCCCAGCTGCTCAAGAAAGAAGAAAAAAAAGTCCTACTTGCCGCCGGCGATACATTTAGAGCCGGAGCCATCGATCAACTCTCTCTCTGGGCTGGCAAGATCGGTGTCGACATTGTTAAAGCACAAAGCGGCAGCGACCCCTCAAGTGTTGCGTTCGATGCTCTCACAGCAGCCAAAAGCCGCGGTATGGATGCCGTCATCATCGACACCGCCGGACGCCTTCAGAATAAGACCGACTTGATGCAAGAACTCGATAAAATCCGCCGTGTATGCAATAAAGTCGTTCCAGGATCGCCGCATGAGATCATTCTAGTCTTAGATGCGACCATCGGGCAAAATGCCGTGGAACAAGCTGCGGTGTTCCATCAGTTCACTCCCCTCACCGGGATCTTGGTGGCTAAGCTCGACGGCAGCGCCAAAGGCGGCGTCATCCTGCCGATCTATCGTCAGCTTGGAATCCCCATCCGTTGGGTCGGCGTGGGCGAACAAATCGACGATCTGACACCTTTCGATTCGAATGATTATGTTTCAGGATTATTTGAGTAAGAGACTTTTGTCGAATTAAGGCTTCGTCTCTAAATTCTTGTTGATAATTCCATAAAGATATATTTTCGATTTTAATGGTCGATCAACACTTGTTTTTTCATTCGCCATTTTCGCCCAGCACTGTATCAATCGGTGAGGCTCCAGCATTGCTACTGCAATTTATTTTGCGTGAACTTTTGCATTCTTCAGACTATTTGATGGAAGGGCCTCCTTTTCAACTCGCCCCGTTCGATTGGGCTCATAAGCAAGGAGCATTAGATAAATTGAAGGAACATGCCCAGCTCCTGCCGCACGCTTTTCCAGACCTTGCAAAGGAAGCCGCGGAGTTTGCATCCAACCTCCACTCTCCGTGTGTGGAACTCATCGCTCGTTTAGAGCCTTTCATCCGGGCTGCCAAAACGAGCGAGAATTTACTTTATTTTTTATTGAAGCATCAAAAGTCACCAACCATTAAATTGATGCTGGATAAAATTTGCCCCCAAGGTCTTGATCAACTGAAAGAAGAGATAATCCTTCGCTACCAAAAACGGGGCTTTTATTCTGCAAAATGAACCTACTAAACGATGCGATTGCTTTTCTCAAAGAAGAGTCTCTGACACGAGGCTCCGTCTTGGCCACGCCTGAAGAAGCCGCCTACTTTTCCCCCCAGAAAATGCCTCCTAAAGAGAAAAAAGCTGCTGCATTCGATGTTGAAATGAAACAGATGGTCGCAAAGATTCTTCCTGAAGTCGCCCTAACCTCTAGTATCCCCGATGATGCTGCTGCTAAAAAAATGGCTCATCTTTATAAAGAGCACCATTTAAATGCCAAAGTCCTCGTCTTCTCCCTTGGCGAGACAGGACCTACTCTTAATTTCTTGCAAAACGTGACAAAAGCTATCGACTCTTTGCTCGTCCCTGCTAAACTCGTCGAGATGAGGAAAATCGAACGAGAAAACTCCTGGGAGCTGACCTTGAGCTCTCCAACTCTCCAGCTCATCTTAGCCCCTCCCTTTCAAGACTGGAAAACGATTTCGCTCGCCCGTTTTTACCGGGAAAATCCTGCATCTAAAAGCCATTTCCTCAAAGAAACACCCGTGCTCTTGATGCAGCCTGCTCATGCGTATCTCAAAAATCCCGACCACAAACGTGACTTATGGAAAATAGTCTCTTCGCTGCTGTCTACGTCGACGTAGCACTGGATAAACCCCTCGATTATACGGTCCCTTCCCACCTGCTTGACAAAATCAGCCCCGGCGCCCGTGTCAAAGTCCTCCTCCAAAAGCGGAGCTGCACCGGCACGGTCCTTCATCTAAAAAACAAGACCGACTTGAAAAAAACTGTTGAAATCCAAGATCTCTTTCCTGATGCCATCCCTCTCGATCTTCTTGAGCTCGGCCTTTGGCTTTCGAAATACTATTGCGCTCCCTTTTTTAAAGTGGTCAAACTCCTTCTTCCTCCGCCGATCCGCAAAGGAATGGAGGAAAAACGGCAGCTCTTTGTCCAATCACTTCTCTCCCGCCCTGAGCTCGCCGAAGTTTGCACTAAATACCGCGGCTCCCAAGCCAAAATCCTGGAAGTCCTTCTAAAACATCCCCAAGGCATTCTCCTCACTGAACTTCTTGAAAAAGCCGCAACCTCCCGCAGTCCTGTTGCGACTCTTGCGGAAGCTAAAATTCTCTCTTTGCAGCCGATCGCTCTTGACCGCAGCGTCTTAGCCGATCACGATTTCTTTCCAACTAAACATAAAACATTGAACTCTGAGCAAGCCAGTGCTCTTGAAAAAATCGTCAAGACCATCAATAACAACACATTTGAGACCCATCTCCTCTATGGAGTCACCAGCAGCGGAAAAACAGAAGTTTATCTCCAGGCCATTGATCAGGCCCTGGAACTCGGGAAATCGGCGATTTTTCTCGTGCCAGAGATTGCCCTCACATCCCAAACCGTCGAAAGGCTCCGGAGCCGTTTCCAAGAAAAAGTCGCCCTCTTGCACCATCGCCTTAACGATGGACAGCGGCGCGACACCTGGCAAAAAATCCGGGAAGGCACTCTATCACTTATCGTCGGCCCCCGGTCCGCCCTTTTCAGCCCTGTGAAAAATCTTGGTCTGATCATTGTCGATGAGGAACACGACTCGGCCTACAAGCAGACGGACGAAGCCCCGTGCTACCACGCTCGCGATGTGGCAGTGATGCGCGGTAAATTTTCTAATGCTGCTGTGATTTTAGGAAGCGCAACACCCAGCCTTGAAAGTTATGCAAATGCGCTTTCCGGGAAATACTCGTTAAGTCAATTGACCCTGCGAGCCGATAGCGCCCATCTTCCCACTGTCCGACTAATCGACATGCGAAAGGAGTTCGATAAGGCCAAGGGCTTCACCCTTTTTTCAGATCCACTTTTAGAAGCTCTGAAAAAAAGGATTGAAATCGGAGAACAATCCCTCATTTTTCTCAATCGCCGAGGATTTCATACCTCCGCTGTCTGCGGATCGTGCGCCCACATCCTCAATTGCCCCCATTGCTCGATCAGCCTCACTTTCCATAAAGGAAAAAACATCCTCTCTTGCCATCTTTGCAACTACGAGCTCTTTCCAGTCCCTTCACAGTGTCCCGAGTGTAAGGCTGCCGACTGTTTCAAATTCAAAGGCGCCGGCACGGAACAAGTCGAACGCGCCCTCCATGCGATTTTTCCTCACGTCCGCTCCCTCCGCCTCGACGCCGACACCACCAAGCACAAAGGCAGCCACGACAAACTCTTTAAACAATTCCGGGCAGGGAAAGCAGATGTACTCATCGGCACGCAGATGATTGCCAAAGGGCTCCATTTCCCCTCAGTAACCCTTGTCGGCGTGCTCAATGCCGACGCCGCGCTCCATATCCCCGATTTCCGCGCGGCAGAACATGTCTTTCAACTCATCACTCAAGTGTCAGGCCGCTCCGGAAGAAGCAGCCTCAAAGGTGAAGTTCTCCTCCAGACACAGCTTCCCGACCATCCTACGATCCAACACGCTGCCCGCCTTGACTATCCAGCGTTCTTCCACGAAGAAATCGAAGTTCGTAAAACGTTCAACTTCCCACCTGCGTGCCATCTTGTGAAACTCACTTTCGCGAGTAAAGATACCGAAACCGCGCTCAAGTACGGCCAAGAAATTCGCACCCTCCTCATCTCCCAGCTTCCTCCCGATTTTGAACTCCACCCCGTGATCCCGTGCGGCTATGCGAAAATCAAAGACAATTTCCGGTTCCAATGCTTGATCAAAGGCAAAGCCACCCGTCCCATCACGGAAATTCTAAAACTTATTCCCAAAAACCCGCACGTCCAGCTTCTTGTCGATGTTGATCCGCTCTCAACTTTTTTTTAATTTGTAATAATACCATTTATCAAAAATAATGTTTAGTTGTGCTGCGTCGGCTCTGCAACAATTTTTTGGTCTTCACTTGCGCCTTGCCTATCGGCAATGGTCGCTCGCTCCAGACAAAAAAATGATACAGCTTCGTTGCACAACTATTAACCCGAGCCTCAAATAGGTGACAAATGGGCTTAGCGAGGCAACGTCAAATCAATTCTCAGCATGCAAGACAGTGTTCTTGAACACGGCTGCATGCTGAGAATGGAGTTTGGCAAAGCCGCAGCAAGCATTTTTGTCACCTATTTGAGGCGCGGGTTAATAAACGTTATTTTTGATAAATGGAATAAGTCTACTATTTTTCCATGAGAAAGTTTTTTCTTGTCTTATTTTTTTGGTGCATTTCACTCCACGGTATCGAGACCGATTTTGATTATATTGTCGTGGGATCGAGTCCCTTCTCCCTTTTTGAAGCGATTTATCACCGTTGCTTGGGACATCGCGTCCTGCTTGTTGAGCAGAGCGCAGAATTCGGCGGAGCGTGGAAAAGTATCACCATCTGCGGCGTTCCACATGTCGACTTAGGATGCCATGAATTTGGCAAGGACACACGGCTCAGCGACTTTTTCGAAGAGTATGTCGGCTGTGCAATGGTCGACGCCTCCCCTGAGATGGCAAAACCTACTCCCAACAGAGAATTTTATCCCTCCGAAGGGTGTTATGAACTTACCCACAACCTTCAACGTCTCATGCTGCATCATGGCGTTGTCTTTCTACTGAACAGCAAACTTGAAACCGCCTTCGTCGATCTTAATCGAGAGATCGTCGAAGTCAAGATCAATGGCATGCGTTATACGACCCCCAAACTGATCGTCACAAACAACAGCGATATCGTCTTTGAAAATCCCGAATTGGAAAATACCCCTAAGCGCCGCCCTCATACCTACTTTCACGTTGGAATACTCATTG
>DATAHB010000081.1:0-19030 GCA_036263375.1 Rhabdochlamydiaceae bacterium
TAACCCCCCAACAAAGGAGACGAAAATTTGCTCAAAAAGTCCAAGAAAACGATAGAACCGGAATCCGTTAACAGTCTCTAAAACAACGGAGAGAATTATAAAGTCCTCATTCTAAAAAAAGCAATCATGAACTAAGATAAAGGGAATGGAAATAATCGATTTATCTTTACCTGGGTTAAAATTAATCCGACTAAACGTCCTCGATGATGATAGAGGATTTTTTAAAGAGTGTTACAGAAAGCCGAGGTATAACGAATACGGTATCGAATGCGAGTTTGTTCAAGACAACCTTTCATATTCTAAAAAAGATGTGGTTCGCGGAATGCATTACCAAAGCGAGCCGGGCCAGGCAAAACTCGTCTCCGTTCTCCAGGGAAAGATTTATGATGTTGCGGTTGACATTCGCCCTGACTCGCCCTACTTTGGGAAATGGGAAGGCGTCTATTTGAGCGCAGATCAACATGAACAGCTGTTTGTTCCGATCGGATTTGCCCACGGTTTTTGTGTTGTCAGCGCAGAAGGAGCTCATGTCCATTACAAAGTCAGTGCCATCTATGATCATTCGACAGAAAAAACATTCCGGTTCGATGACCCTCAGTTAAACATTCAATGGCCAACAAAAACAGCCGTTGTTTCAAAGCGCGATCAATCGTCGCCTTATTTTAAGGAGATCTTCCAGTAAACAACTCTCGCCTAAAGGCGAAAGATTTATTGTCCGCTAAAAGCGGCAACATGCCGGTGGTTTACATCACCGGTTAACCTATCGGCAGATAGGCCAAGCCTCACGAGGTTTCGACTTGCATTCAAGTCGCTGTGCTGGAAGCTACCACAGAAAGAACAAGAAAAACGGTGTTTAACACGAGTTCCAAGATTGTGACAACAAGAGCACGTTTGAGAAGTATACGCAGGAGAGACATAGACCACTTTGATTCCACTGGCCTGAGCCTTGTATTCGATATAGGTCCTCAATTGGTCAAAAGACCAATGGTGAAGGCGCGACCTTATCTTTTTTCCTGCTTTTATCCTCTCTCGGATATGTTTCAAATCCTCAAGAATAATTGTCGAACAACCGTTTTCCTGAGCTTCAGAGACAATGGCTTTGGACACACAGTGGTTCACATGCCGAACCGCACGTTTTTCTCGGCCAGAGATATAACTCAGCTGCTGTTTCGCAGCTTGAGAACCGTTGCCTTGAAGACGTTTTCGATGTGCCAAAAAATAGTCTCTTTTTGCTCGAAGAGCACCCCCTCCGAACAGCTTGCCTGTCGAAGTGGCTGCCAAAACATTTTCCCCAAAGTCCACAGCCAGCACATTATCGCTGCTGACATGCGGGACATTGGGGAAATCAAAAACCAGGTGAAAAAAATAGTAATGGCCTTTCCGAACCAGTTCGGCCTCTTTGATTTTTCCTTGGTTCAAAAACTTTTGATGATAGGGGCTTATTTGAAGTTTAAGCTGGATTCTCTTTCGAAGAGTAAGGAGAGAAAGGATATCACCCTTCAGAGAATACGTTCTTTTATCGTAATGGACAGAGCAGCCCCGCTTAAAGACAATTTCTCTTTTGTGCTTCAACGCCCTGATTGCTTGAGATGCCTTGGCAATCGCATTGCAGCTCATCTGAGAACCCAGTTGTGGGTAATTTTGCCGGAGTTTAGAATAGGAGAGATGGTGCAGCCGAATTCGGTTTTTCTCATTTTTTTCGAAAGCGACGCCGGCAGCTTCATTACACGCTGCAGAGAACACCTGTTGCAATTCTCGAAGCGCTTGATGTTCTTCTGGAGAAAGGTCAAGTTTAATCGCAATCGTTCGCTTCATAGAAATATTTTACATCAGTTTTATATTCGAACCAACCCAAAAGAGGAGCAGCGCTTCCTCCCAGCCCTAAAGGACTGGGGTTCCGCGCTGTCAATAGGATGAAACTGTGGATCACAGGAGCAAAAGGACTTGTCGCAGCGGCGGTGCAAAATCGATGCCGCGATGAAAAGATCGCCTATATTGCCACGTCGCGTCAAGAGCTCGATATCTCTTCACCTAAACACACCAAAGATTTTCTCCATAGCCATAAAGATATCACACACATCATCAACTGTGCGGCCTATACCAAAGTCGATCAAGCAGAAAAAGAACCGGATCTCGCCCATCAAATCAACGCACTTGGCCCTGAAAATCTAGGGAATGTTGCCCGTCACTTTGACCTAAAGCTGATCCATCTATCTTCGGATTATGTATTCGGAATTGCAGGAGAAAGACCTTTTACAGAAACCGATCCATGCAAGCCGGCCAGCACCTATGCGCGGACGAAATATGAAGGCGAGCAGCGTCTTTTAGACGTCTATCCTCAAGCCTGTATTTTAAGAACCTCGTGGGTATTTGGACAAGGTGGTAAAAACTTCGTCTCTTCAATTTTTGACAAGATCCAAAAAGAAGAAAAAATTTATGTTGACAACGACCAGAGAAACCGGCTCACCTATGTCCAGGATTTAACCCAGGCCATTTTATCTCTCCTTTGCCACTCGGGGATTTTTCACTTTGCCAACCGCGGAGAAACCTCGCGCTTTGAAGTCGCCCAGCAGATGATCGAGACCGCTCAAGACAAAGGCATTCCCCTTGCCTGCAAAGAAGTCTTCGCCGTTAACTCATCAGCTTTTCCGCAGCTGGCCCAAAGACCAATGTACTCAGCTCTCGATACTACCAAGATCGAAAATCTCTTAGGGCTTAGCCCCCGCTCTTGGGAAACAACGATCAAGGAATTTATTCATGAACTTTAAACGTATTTTAGTCACCGGCGGAGCAGGATTTATTGGATCTGCCTTCATCCGAACCGGACTTCAAAAAATGGATAAAATCGTCAATGTCGACCTTCTGACTTATGCTGGCCATGAAAAAAACATGGCGGATTTTATCAATGACCCTCGGCATACGTTCATTCGAGCCAATATCTGCGACTCCGTTTTAATCAAACGGCTCTGCCAAGAGCACCAACTCGAGGCAATCGTCCATTTTGCTGCAGAGAGCCATGTCGACCGCAGCATCCAAGACTCGTCTGTTTTTTTAGAGACCAATGTTTATGGAACTTTTGCCCTCCTCGAAGTCGTCAGACAGCTGCCCCATCTGCATTTCCATCATGTTTCGACGGATGAAGTCTATGGCTCGCTCGAAAACGGGACGTTTAATGAAGACTCTTCCTATCGACCAAACTCTCCTTATGCTGCATCCAAAGCAGCTTCTGATCACTTTGTGCGTGCCTGGGGCCAGACGTATGGCCTTTCAACGACAATATCCCATTGCACCAATAATTACGGGCCTTGTCAACATGATGAGAAATTTATTCCGCAGATGATCCGCAATTGTCTACAAGAAAGGCCGCTGCCGGTCTATGGCAAGGGGATCAATGTCCGCGACTGGCTCTATGTCGATGATCATGCAGAAGCTCTCTGGATGATCTTAGAAAAAGGAAAATCGGGGCAAGTCTACGATATCGGAGGCGAGACAGAAATGCGCAATATCGACCTCTTACATACCCTAATCGATTGTTTGGCTCTCCGACTTTCTACAGATGCCCAAAAATTACGCACTCTCATCACATTTGTCAAAGATCGTCCCGGCCACGACTTAAGATATGCGATCGATTGCAGTAAAATCAAGGCCGAGCTCGGATGGACGCAGCGACATACGCTTTCTCAAGGACTCGAGAAAACCGTTGAATGGTACCTTAGATGAGAAAAATCGCCTGTGTCATCCCTGCCCGCTTGAACTCGACTCGTTTCCCACGAAAAATTTTAGCTCTTCTCCATGATAAACCTCTTATCCAATGGGTTTGGGAAGCCGCAAAATCAATCCCATTTTTTAATTCGGTAACGATTGCCGTCGACAATGAAGAGACCGCCGATCTGGTCAGGGCTTTTGGCGCCCATGCAATCATGACAAAAGAGAGCTGCCCCTCAGGAACCATGCGTCTAGGAGAACTTTTGCACCGGAAAAAAATTGACGCCGATATTTTCGTCTGCTGGCAAAGTGATGAGCCTTTTTTGCACCAACATCTGATCGGGGAGCTTTTACAAACAGCCCAATCCGAGACTGCCGATGTTTGGACATTGAAAAAAAAGATCACTCAGACCGAGGATGTTCTTTCTCCTCATGTCTGCAAAGTAGTGACCGATCAAGACGGATACGCGCTTTATTTTTCACGCTACCCGATTCCCTTTTATCGGGACATGAAAGAAACGATCTACTACAAACACATCGGGATCTACGCCTATACCAAAGAAGCACTAAGCCGCCTCATCGAGCTGCCCACGTCTCATTTAGCAGAAGCAGAGCAGCTCGAACAGCTCAATTTTCTCTATCACGGCTTGAAAGTCCGCGTCCATGAAACCACTCATGAGGGCTTTGGGATTGATATTCCCGCTCATTTAGAACAAGCTCACGTTTTGGCGTCGACTTTCCTCACTAAGAAATAATGCTTATTCTTCTTTCCTTCCCTAATACACAAAATATGCGCTGTTTCGTGTTTTTTAGGGCAGAATACCTGAAATGTTTTGCTCCTAAGATACGACTTGTCTGCAAGTATCACCTCGAATGGATATTTCTCTTCCTTCGCCTCTTTCCCCTTAGCTGGCAGCTGATCGACTTTATGCCAATTGCTGACGATCAATTCCATCCGTTTAAGATCGTAAAGTCTTTCAAATTCGAGATCAAGAAGCGCTTGACGCTCTTGGTGAAGACATTTGATAGACGAGCGCAAGAAATAGGAAGAAAAAAGCCCCACTAAGAAAATGGCAATGACAATTTCGAGTAAAAAGAACGGCTTTTTCCGT
The DNA here is from genome assembly GCA_036263375.1 of Rhabdochlamydiaceae bacterium. GTDB lineage: Bacteria > Chlamydiota > Chlamydiia > Chlamydiales > Rhabdochlamydiaceae > PALSA-1444. The sequence goes on from DATAHB010000081.1 coordinate 4,818, forward strand.
GGCATATCACACATAATACCATTTCCAAGAAATAACGTCATAAATTACACAGTGTATTTTGCCGAGCACCAAAGCCTGGAGCGAGAAGCCAACTTGAATAAGTTGGTTCGAGTGAAGGCGGAGGCGCGCAGGTAAAATACACCTGTAATTTGTGATTTTATTTTTGGGAATGGTATAATATAAGACGGGAGCAGCAAAAAACCAGCCGAATCATTTTTAGACGATCCGGAGAGGGCGAAAATCTAAATAGTCTGCAGCTGTTAGCAAGTACTTCACTCCCCTGACCTCCCCAAACAGCGGTTTATCTTTCTTCAAATTGTGCAGATGACCAAAAAGACAAATCTGAACACCGAACTCCTCCAGAATAGTAGCAGCTCTAGAGAGCTGCAAATCAGCTGAAATCGGCGGATAGTGGGTCATCGCAATCTTAAGTTTAGCCGAAGGACTCATCTGCTTTAAACTCAATCTTAACCGCTCTAGCTCTCTTTCAAAAATCGGTCTATCTTGATCAGGCACCTCTTTGACAGGACGGGCTTTTGGATTTTCTTGAAAATGGACATACCCGTTGAAATTGTATTCCGGAGTGTCCCAGAGACGGGTTCCTCCGATGGCGACATCTTTCCAATGAAACGCCGTATTATGAATAAAATGGACGGAAGGTGGTAAAATTGTTGTCATTTTTTTTGCCGAACTCCACCAATAGTCGTGATTGCCGCGAATCATCACTTTTGTTCCCGGCAAGCTATCGATCCACCCCAAATCGATCTTGGCCTCCTCCAGCTTCATTGCCCATGAGATATCGCCAGGAAGAAGAACCAGGTCTTCCGGCTTAATCAGCTCTTTCCAAGAAGCCGCCATTTTGTCCATATAACCTTCCCAAACAGGACCAAAAACAGCCATATTCTTGGAAGGAACGCCATGTGCCAAATGAAGGTCTGCCAGTGCCCAGATTTTCATAATCTAAGAATGGCAGGGATCAGAATAAAACTTAAAGGGTGAAATGATCGGGAATCTGCGTCCCAGTGGTGACGATAATAATGCCATCACGGATACAAATGCCCTCTCCATCATAGGTTTGGAGCTTGTCTTTATTGATTAGATGGACGTTATTTCCGATACAGGTATGTTCATCGATAATCGTTTTTTCGATAACGCAGTTTTCACCGATGGTAAAATTTTGCGGTAGCGGCGGATGTTGATGCAAAGGAGCCGAATACCACTGGTGCCCCATCAAGATCGAATGACAGATTTGTGTTCCTTTCCCTATTCTGCATCGCAATCCAATCACGCTATGATCAATCTCATCCGCTTCGATGATTGACCCTTGGCTGATATATGACCGATGGATGCGCGTGTTGATGATCAAAGGGCTAGGCAGATTGTGCGGCTTCGTATAGATAGGATTTGTTTCATTATAGATTTGAAGACAATGGCGCTGGTTTAAAAGACTCATATTCGCCTCATAAAAAGAGGCAATCGTCCCAATGTCAACCCAATACCCATCATAAACATAGGCGTAGGTACCGCCTTTGGCCGCTTGGAAAGGAATTAGATGATGGCCAAAATCGACTCCTGGCTGATTCATGAGAGAGATCAAAATATCGCGCCGAAAAACATAGATCCCCATGGAGGCCAAATAACACGTCTTGCCGTCTTTTTTGACTTCAAACGGTTTTAATTCGCCCTTTGTTTTGGGTTTTTCCTTAAATTCTTTAACATGGAACGTCTCATCGATTTTCATCACCCCCATCCGATGCGCTTCATCTTCAGAGACATAAAGAGAAGCGATGACCATTTCAGCATTAGTATTCCTTGCAAACTGCAGCAAATCGACTAGATCGATATTATAAAGCTGGTCGCCGGAAAGAATCAGGTAATAATCGACGGGCGCCTTGAGAAGATGTTGCAGATTTTTTCTGACGGCATCGGCTGTCCCTTCAAACCAGACTTTTTTATCCTCCGCATCTTCTTCCGGGCAGAGCAATTCAATGCCGCCTTCTTTAAACAGATCAAACCGATAGGTCCCTAGAATGTGTTGATGGAGATTCGAGGCAAAATATTGAGAGATGACATACAGCCTGTTGATCTTGGAATTTAATGCATTAGAAAGCGGGATATCGATGAGGCGGTATCTCCCACCAAATCCAACCGCCGGCTTGCACCGCGTTTGGGTAAGAGGAAACAAACGGGTGCCCTGGCCCCCCGCCAATATAATCCCCGCAACCCGATCAATGAGATCGTTTTGGTCCCCGGCTGACATCAGAAAACTTTACCCCTGTCAAATTTTTCCTTTAACAGGTTGCCGTTTTCCTGGGAAGCAAATTACCCTTTTTTTGCAAATTGCATCAAAGGATGACACTCTGCAGCATCTCTATGCATAATCTCAGGGATAAACGTTTCTAAATCCCGCGCAAAGTGAGGATACATATTTCGATAAAACCACTGGAGTGAGGAATAGTCGATGGTAAAGGGGAGATGGCAGAACTCTTCACCTTTGCTAAAGGAAAGATAAAAATGATCAATCTTCTCGCCTTGTCTGATTAAATACGTAAAGGATGGTTTCAAGCGCAGCAACGCTTCTGCCTCGATCCCCGTCAATTCAGCATGCCAAGCGCAATGTGACGCAATTTCATTGAGTTTCTCTTGAACCCAAGGATTGATTTGTGCGCCTTGTTGCATTGTCATAACAACCTCCGTTGTTTTAATTAGTCCTTGATAGACTTTCGAATCGGAAATGATTGTATTTCGATAACCGGATTAAATGCAACCATCGTCAAATTTTTTAGCAAAAAAAATATGTACCAAAATTTAAAAGCCGTTTATCTTAGCGGAGTGGAGGTGACTTTGATATCATGGAAACCGACAAACTGAAAATTCTTGATCAAACACTCTCCGATCTAATCAGCCGTTTTCCGCAACAGTTAGAACCAGCGATCTTTAAAGATAAAGATCGACTTCTTGCTTACTTTGATCATGAGTTTCTACGTAAACGTTCTGTGAAACATCTGATACGTTTACTGACAGCACAGTATCTGAAAAAAAAGAAACTGCTCGGCATGATCCATCTCTCTCCCAAAAACCGCAGCATTGAATTGCGGATCATGCCAACCAAGTTGGAATTCCCTTTTACCTCTAAATGGGTGATTGGCATTTTAGTTCAGCTGTCGCTTGGCGGACGTTACGAATTGTTTGACCAAATGCAACTACTCAAAGCAGTCCAAAAGATCATGCCTGATCTCACGATTGTGAAAGGCTCCGTCTATCTCTTTCAAGGGGCTGACGACGGCATGAAAACGGTCTATGCCGAATTCGAAAGACACGGCAACCATGTCTTTACACTCACTGAAATCAAAGCACTAAAGCACTCTTTAGAAAATGAATTGCTGAACAGCGTCGAACGGCTTGTTCCGACCGTTTTTATGACGCGCAATCAAGAAGAAGTTTTACGCAACATCTTGACACTTAGTCAGCAAATTGAACACGGCTCCGACCTACCTCAAGTCATGATCTCGTACGAATCGCAAACGACAGAAGAACTGATTTTCACCGTCATCTGCGTCCGGCCAGAGAGTTTAGATGCAATTTCTATCGACACCTTTCTGAAACAAAAAAGTTCCTTTTCTCAGTGGATTTTGGAAAGAAAACAGCTGGTTAAATATCTCGAGCAGCACCAACCGATTTGTGCTTATATTTTTCGAGTCCTACTGACACCGCACCCTTCCATTTTACGCAACGATGGATCCTTGAATTTTTTTGCCGCCCGCCAGAAAATTGGGTCTTATTTGAGGTTGCATATTGGGGAATTTAGAGATTTCAATGGCGGAATCTTGATCAAGCAAGAAGAAACGCTCCACTCTTTAAAACTGGCCCTTCCCCATGTTCCTCCCGAACGAATTGAAGATGCCTTCTATGCGATTTCCCCGATTGAAATGCAGGCGATACTTCCTTTATCGACATTGGCAGTCCTTATTCAACTTTTGATGGACGCTTTTGAACTGCCTTTGTCGAATTCCTCCGACTATGTTTTTAAAAGCTCTGTCAAAGATTCGCTTTTACTCGCACTTGTCCGCATTCCCAACGGCACTTTCTATGAACTAGCACGTGACCATCTCTTATCCATCGACCTTCCGGATGTCAAACAAGCTTCGCTTTCACTTGCCATGAACGATTCGTTTGTTTTCGGCTATCTCCTTGAGACCGAAAACATCCATTTACAAGAGCGATTTTTAGACTCTCTTGAAAAACTCTTGGCGTATTGGGGCAGCGAAGTCAAAAAACAACAGGTGCTCTGCCTCAGCCTTGAAAACACCATCTTCTCTTTAGATCCGAGGATCGGCGGAGATTCGATATCTGCTTGTTTTCTAAAAATGTTATTCGAAGGACTCATGCGCATTGGATCTGATGGAACTCTCGAAAAAGGGATTGCGGAGCACATCGATATTTCTCCAGATCGAAAAACCTATCTTTTCACACTACGCTCCAGCTTTTGGTCGGATGGCTCTCCTTTAACAAGTTATGACTTCGAATACACCTGGAAGAAGACCTTAACACCCCGTTTTAATACGGCGTTTGCCTATCTTTTATATCAGATCAAAAATGCCGAACTTGCAAAAAAAGGCATGGTCGATATGAGCCAAGTGGGGGTACACGCTTTGGGAGATCGCCTCTTAAAAGTTGAACTCGAATACCCCTCCTCCAGCTTCCTTGAATTTACAGCCCACCCCCTATTTGCCCCTATCTGCAAACAGGTCGATATTAATGCCCCGAATTGGCCTCAAGAAGAAGGGCCGCGCTATGTCTGCAACGGAGGATTTAAAATTGAGAAAAACCAGAAAGACAGCAGATATGTTCTCATTAAAAACGGTCATTATTGGAACAAAGAAAAAATCTACCTCGAACGCGTTTTAATTGCGAGCAGCCATCACACCCAATCATATGAAATGTTCAACCAAAATAAAATCCACTGGCTCGGCGCTCCTTGGGGAACATGGGAAAAACATTTTAAACCGGGCAGCCATGATGAAGCATTGACTTTTCCCGACCAAGGGGTTTACTGGTGCATCTGCAATACTAAGCATCCCTTCCTTAAAAACCGTAAAATCCGCCAAGCACTGTCGCTTGCCATTGACCGCCTCAAACTCTTAGAAACCATTGAATATTTCAAAAAACCGGCCTATTCGCCTTTGCCAGCTTCGCATAGTCAAATCGATAAACACCCCTTATTCGAGACAGAGAATGAGAAAACCCTATTTAAAGAAGGTCTAGAAGAAAGCGGTTATTCAACCTCGACGATTCCTCATTTGACCATTGATTTTACTCAACGGACCATCTTTGGGAAACCGTCAGTAGATTTTATCTCCTCCCAATGGAAGAAAAAATTAGGTCTATCAACAACCATTCAAGGTCACGATTATAAAATGCTGCTTTCGAACATTGTCTCCGGAGATTTCCAAGTTGCCTTAATTCGATGGCAGCCTTGGGTCAATGATCCTTTCTATACCCTTAACTGTTTCGCTAACCCCAATGAACCAATGAATCTGAGCAAATGGTCCCATCCCGAAGTTCAGAAGCTGCTGCACGAGTCGCAACTGGAAACAAACGACGAAAAGAGAAAGAGCTTACTTTACCAAGTTGAAGAACTACTCATCCGCGAGATGCCAATTATCCCTCTCTTTGAAAGCTGTTATCAATTCATGAAGAAAAAAAATCTCGTCTTCACTCCCAACCATACCTTGATGGACTTCAAATGGGCCCGTTTAGAGAGGTAGTTGCAATTAAATCAATTTTGGATGAAACTTCTTCAACAGAGGGCGGGTTTTCTTCATGAAAATAAAAAGATTGAAGGCTTTCTGCGCGATCGGTTTGTTGTTAATGATGGCCTTGCTCGCAGCGTGCCAGAAAACCGGTGTAGCTGGACAAAAACGGAAAGTCTTACGCACCTGTATTGCCGCCGATGTCCCTTGCCTGGATCCTCGGAAAGGGACCGATATGTCCACTCAGGGCGTCGTCAGAATGCTCTTTGCCGGCCTTGTTTACTTGGATCAAAATTTAGTTCCCCAACTCGATCTTGCGAGCTCCTACCACGTCTCGGACGATTTTAAAACCTATACCTTCTACTTAAAGAAAAGCTACTGGTCGGATGGCTCGGCGGTCACTGCCGAGGACTTCGTTGAGACCTGGAAAACCGCCTTGACTCCTGCTTATTTTTCTCCAAACACCAACCTTTTCCACTTCATTAAAAACGGCAAAAAAGCGTATCTCGGAACACTTTCTATCGACCAAATCGGGCTACAAGCCCTCGATGAAAAAACACTTGTGATCGAACTCGAAAAGCCCAATAAAAACTTCTTAAACGTGCTCATTAACTCCGTCTTTGCGCCTGTCCACAAAAGCATGCGGTACGATCAGTCCAATTACAAACACTTTGTGAGCTGCGGCCCGTTTCAGTTAAAAAAATACGCGCTTAAAGATCAGATCATCCTCCATAAAAACCCTCATTATTGGAACGCGCCTCATGTAAAACTTGATGAACTCGACTATTTGATTGTTAAAGACCCAACGACTGCCCTTTTGATGTTTGAAAAAAAAGAGATCGACTGGCTTGGAGAGCCTTTTATCAAAATCCCTTCGGACGCCGTTCCTAACCTGCGCGCTCAAGCAGTGCTCCACTCTGTCCAGGGCGCCGGCACCCATTGGCTCTTTTTCAATACGCAGAAATTTCCCTATAACAATGTCAATATCCGAAAGGCGCTTGCTCTGGCGATTGATCGAGAGAGAATCATCAAAGATGTGATGCATTACGAAAACTCTTCCGCTCCGCTCGGTCTAATCCCCAAAATTTTGAAAAAGGAGAAATGGCATCCTTGGTTTAAGGATAATGATGTGGCGCTTGCCAAGGAGTGTTTTGCCAAAGGGATGGAAGAGCTTGGGCTCACTCCAAGGGACTTTCCTCCCCTAACGATCAATTTTGCAACCAACGCCTTCTGGTCGTCCATTCTCCAAGCGATACAGCAAATGTGGAGTGAAAATTTAGGCATCCGCGTCAATAACGCGGAAACCGATCCAGCGATTTTTTTTCATCAATATTCTCATCAAGAATTTGACATTGCCCGAATGGGGTGGCTCATCCAATATGACGACCTCGTCAATATGCTCGAGATTTTTAAACACAAGAATATCCAACCGAATTTCACTGGTTGGGAAAATGGCGAATACATTCGCCATACTGAAGCCATCGCCTCAAGTTCTGAATCTCAGCGGTGGGAACATATCGAAGCAGCTGAAAAGATTTTCTTCGACGAGTTCCCCTCCATCCCGATCATCGAGACAACAGCGCTTTATCTACAGCAACCCTACGTCAAGGGAGTCCATCTCAACTACCTGTTCCAAATCGATTTCCGCTGGGCTTCGGTAGACCCTTAAGACTTGCTTTTTGCTAGCAGAGCGACTTCGCCGGCATTAAAAGAAGAACGGACAAAAGGGCCTGAATACATCTGCTGGATTCCCAGGCTATACCCATACTCTTCATACCGTTTGAATTGCTCGGGTGTGACAAACGCTTTAACCATTAATTTCCGCCGGTCTGCCTGCAAATAGTGCCCGATCGTCACGATATCACAGCCCGCCGTTTTAAGATCGTGCAGCGTCTCAAACACCTGATTTTCCGTTTCTCCCAACCCCACCATGAGGCCGGATTTGACAAAGGCTACCTTGCCGGATGCTTTGGCATATTTTAACACAGAAAGTGTTCTGTCATAGGTCGCTTTATGCCGAACACGTGGCGTCATCGCCCTGACCGTTTCAACATTGTGATTAAAAACTTCAGGTTTTTCATTCAAAATGACGTCGATTGCTGGAAAATTGCCATTGAAATCTGATGTCAACATCTCGATGGTGCAGCCTCGATTTTTCTCCCTTACCGACCGGATGATCTCAGCCATATGGGCCGCCCCTCCATCAGCAAGGTCGTCCCTCGCCACCATTGTAATAACGACATGTTTCAACCCCAATTCCTCAACCGATAACGCAATTCTCTCTGGTTCATCTTTCTCAGGAGGCAGCGGCTGCTTTGTAAAATCGATATCGCAAAAACCGCAATTCCGCGTGCAGGCACTCCCGAGCGCTAAAAAAGTGGCCGTCTGATGGGAATAACAATGCATTCGATTAGGACATTTGGCTTCTTCACAAACAGTGTTCAATCGATATTTTTTGACGATCGCACCGGTCTCAAAAAGCTTGCCTCCGCGAGGAATCTGTCGATGCAGCCAAGAAGGAAATCGTCCATGACCCTTCTCGGGATTTTCCGGCAATTTATTTAAGACCTTCAACTTCACGGCAGGCCGTGAGTCGAAAATATCTTCATTGCTCATTTCTTAACCCCGACTCTAGGTGGCATATGGAGCGGCGTCCCTAATGCCATCAGTGTCGCCTCATGCACCGCTTCCGGAAGCGTAGGATGGGCATGAATCGTATCGGCCACACACTCTGCCGTCAATTCATTGGCGATTGCCAGCGTCATCTCTCCTATTAACGAAGCTGCTTCATATCCAACCACTTGCGCTCCCAAAATCTGTCCTGTTTTCTTATCAATCACCACCTGTGCAAAACCGTCGGTGTCCATCGTTGCGATCGATTTTCCGAGCACTTGAAAGGGGAATTTCCCCGCTGAAGCCGCATATCCTTTCTCGAGCGCTTCTTCCTCTGTCATGCCGACCATCGCAATTTCCGGCGAGGTAAAGATCACCGCAGGCACGGCGTTATAATGCATGACCGCATCTCCTCCTGCTGCATTGGTCGCAGCGACAATCCCTTGGTGGGCAGCCACATGCGCAAGCATCAATTTTCCCGTCACATCACCCACGGCATAGATCCCGGGAACATTCGTTTCCATTTTGTCATTCACAGGGATCACTCCGCGATCTGAAACAACCACGCCGGCATTTTGCAACCCCAGCCCCTGAGAAACCACTTTTCTTCCAATAGAAACGAGCACCGCATCAGCTTCAATCGGATTTTTATCTTTCAATCGAATGGACAAACCTTTTGCTGTTTTATCAATCCCTTCGACCATCACACCCGTTTGAACATCAATCCCCTTTTTCTTGAATGCGGCCATGAGCGTATCGGAAATCGCTTTCCCTTGCAGGGAGACAATCATCGGTAGCGCTTCTAACAAAATCACCTTCACGCCCAGCTCTGCATACAAAGAAGCAAATTCGCACCCAATATAACCCCCGCCAATGATCGCGAGCGTCTTTGGCAGCGTTGTCATTTCAAGAATCGTTGTGGAGTTGTAGATCTTTTGCCCAATATCACAAGGAAACGCTTTCACATCCATCGGCTCGGAACCCGAGGCTATAATGATGTTTTCTCCTTGCACTATCACACTTTCTTGACCTTTGACTTTGAGCTCTTTGGGAGCTGTAAATTCGGCAGTTCCTCGAAGAATTGTGATTCCATTGGAACGAATCAACCCCTCTAATCCTTTCCGGATTTTAGTGATAACCCCGTCCTTCCTTTCTTTCATTTTAGCATAATCAATTGAAACCGATCCGACGGTAATCCCAAAATCAGCAGCGTGCTTAACTTTTTCAAGCACATGCGCATGGGCAATCATCGTTTTAGTCGGAATACAACCGACATTGAGACACGTTCCGCCAAGATCGCCTTTTTCAACCAAGGCCACTTTTTTTCCCAGCTGCGCCGCTTTTATCGCTGCAACATAGCCGCCCGTCCCTGCGCCAATGACGATCAAATCGTAATATTGTTTTTCGGCCATATTCATCCTTTTTGATCGATTCTAGCAAAGAATGAGGTAAAAAAACATCGAAAGTTGTACGCTGAAAGAACAGAGGTTTAAAATGATGAAACCGGTCGATCGTCAAAAAATATGCCCCAATTGTGATGGAAGAGTCGCCTACGATGCCACTCAGTGCACCTATTGTTTTGCCACCTTGCAAGTCGACAATTCTGCCCCTAAGATTTTTACACCCCCAGCGCCTCCTTCTCATGACGCTCTTTCAGGCCTTTATACGCCTCCCTATTCGGCCCCCCCCCATTCCTCAAGGGCCATCTCGGAATCTATCGAGCCCAAAACTGCTAAAACGAACCCCATTTATGCTGAAAAAGACGGCAGCGCCGTGATTGACAGAACGGAACCCTCTGAAACTAAGAGCTTTTGGCCTCTCTTCCTCCTAGTCCTCGGAGGCAACCTCTTGACGCTCAGCATCCTACAGTTCTTCTTCTCTGACCATGGCGTCGTTCGCTTAGAGATTAACGGAAGCTACTGGTTCTTAATGCTTTTGGCATCGCTACCGTTATTCTACTTTGGCTTCAAAGGGTCTTCGCAGGAATGAACCTATCCCAATAAACTTCTCAAAGAGTTTTTTGACAATTTTCGCTTCAAATCGATTGATTTAGCAAGGGTCATATTTTTAATATGGCTCTTGCTAAATCAATCGATTTGAAGCGAAAATTGCCAAAAAGCTCATTGAAAAATTTATTGGGATAGGTTCATAGGACGGAATCCATTTAAGACGGTCTCTTTGCAAAATAAGACCTAACCTTTGTATGCTTATTCTTTCTTTTACACACTTCGATCAAAGGAATGCAAATGGCAGCTATTCAACCCACAGGATCAAGTCCGACCCCTCGCCTCCCTTCCTTTTCTTCCACTCGCTGGAATAATCGGACCGTCGACGCTGTCTGCTTTCTTTTGACTGCCGCGGCTCTTTATGTCATTTGGAAACTCACTCATCCTTCAACCCCAGAAGCCCCAAAACCAAAAATACGCCCCGAAGATCCGTTCCTCACACATCAACATACCATCAGCTTTGATGAAACAAAACCCTGTATCAATGAAAGCCCACCTTTTCACTTCGAGAAGTACGCTGAAGGAATTATCCATATAGACATCCCAGACAACGACCCATGGTATTATTCTAACGACATTAGACTCATCACCCCAGGAGAGTCGGCCCCATTTTTTGTGTGCACGTGTAGGCGCTCAGATACCATTTTCGTCCCTAATTTGCCTTACCTTAAAGACATTATCCTCTCCATTGATAATAAACATTTCAATCTGCTCAGCGCCTATTATCCGAAAGCCCTTTATACCGTCTCTTTTAGCGATTCGACATCGAGTACAATTACGACACAGGAAATCAAAAAAACGAATGATTTCGGTATCGAGCGATACTTAGAGCCACCTCCTTTAATATCTTCAGCTGGAATAATTGTTACTTTCAAAGCTGATGGCACCATTGACACAAGGCTAGAAGGCTATTCTTTTCTCATGGTGAATCAAGGAGCCGAATGCGTCGTCTATCTAGAGATTAGTATTCCAGAAAAATACCGTACTGCGGAAGATCAAAACATCGTCCTCATTTGGGTACTGGAACCCAATCGACAAAAAGACCTGACTTCTTTTGAATTAAAAGAAGCATGGAAAAAAGCCTACACAAGGGCTGTTAAAGATGTTTCTATTGATGACGACTTACAGCTGTATTTGCATGCAATCCGCCACCGTGTCTATTCAGACATTTCACCACCGCCTGCTAATGAAAAAGTTTAAAACGGAGTTCCAATGACAACTGTTAACCCTGTAGAATCAGCTCGATTTTCCTTACCTTCTCTATCTTCGCAAACTCGATGGAACAACGTGATCGTCGTTATTTTGAGTGCCGCAGCAGCCTACGCCTTGTGGAAATTATTCCAAAGTTCAGTCGAATTCACCTCCCAGCAACACCGAAGTCTGATTGTCAAAAACGATGGGACCCCGATCTGCAGAAATGAAGCTGTCCAGCTTTCTTTTAAAAAATTTGCAGAAGGTTTCTTCCGATTCGACTTTATTGATGCCCCTCCAAATCAACGTTTCTTTCTTCGCTGCTTCCTTCCGCAGAAGCCAGAACCTTTTTTTGAACAGACGCTGGACTCAATGTACGAATTAGTATTTTTCGTGCCCAATTTACCTTATTTGGAACAGATACGACTCGAATTCGGCGCAGAATCAGAAAGCCCTTCACCAACCCTGACTATGCTTATACAAATTGCAAAAATCAGAGGCATCTATATCACCTCAGTAAATCTTAAAAATAATACCCTTGATAAAGACGCTGTCGGAGAGTTTCCAGAGCCTAAGTCAATAGTTGCTGCTTTTGATACACCCGTAGCATTGCAGTTTGGTGGACCAACCACAATTTTTACGATTTCAAAAGACAACGAAATAACCCTTTCTCAACTGCAGCTGCCAAATATGTTTTATATTGATAACAAAGGACAAAGTAGAGTCCTCCAGTTGCAACTGATTAACCCAGATGAAGCTCTCCCATTGGACGACCGCAGCATGCTTTTCACTGTGGTTGTAAAAGCAAATGTCTCGACACTGTTCTACTTGGTCGAACTTGAACACTTTTGGAAAGAAGCTTATAAGCGGTCCACAGGCAAAACCTATAACTCGGAAGCCAACCTCCAACTGCATCATGTCCAGCAAATCATTTACAGTTAAATTTCCCCCTCTAAAAATGAACTCTGATGTACAATAGTCCCTTACCATGGAAAACAAAGTCTCTCTCGAAGAAATCGTCTCTCTTTGCAAACGGCGCGGATTCATCTTCCAAAGCTCCGACATCTACGGCGGGCTTCAAGGAATCTATGATTATGGCCCGCTCGGGGTCGAGCTCAAAAATAATCTTAAAGCCGCCTGGTGGAAAGCGATGGTCTATGAAAGAGACGACATTGAAGGGCTCGACGCCTCGATTATCACTCATCGTCTGGCATTAAAACATTCAGGCCATGAGGAAACGTTTTCCGACCCGATGGTCGATTGCCGGAGCTGCAAACACCGGATGAGGGCCGATCATATCGTTGATGGAAAATGTGATAAGTGTGGCTCTAAAGACCTCACCGATCCACGCCCCTTCAATCTCATGCTCAAAACCAATCTCGGACCCATCGATGACGGCACTAACTACGGCTATCTTCGTCCTGAAACTGCGCAGGGTATTTTTATCAATTTTAAACACGTCATTGATGCGACATCCCGCAAACTTCCTTTCGGCATCGCCCAAATCGGCAAAGCCTTCCGCAATGAAGTGACCCCCCGGAATTTTATTTTCCGCGTCCGTGAGTTTGAGCAGATGGAGCTCGAATTCTTCGTTGAACCCGGCACCGATGAGAAATGGCATGAAAAATGGATCCAAACCCGTCTCGATTGGTGGAAAAAACAAGGCCTCACTTCTGAAAATCTACAACTGCTCCCTCAGAAAAAAGAAGATCTGTCCCACTATTCAAAAGCCACCACTGATATCCTCTACCGGTTTCCTCACGGTCTTGAAGAACTCGAAGGGATCGCCAATCGTACCGACTTCGACTTAGGATCTCATTCCAAATCTCAAGAAGGGCTCAAGACCACTGCCAAAGTCAAACCGAACCCCGATTCCACCGCGTTCCTTGTTGTGCAAGACCTCGAGAAAAAAACCGCTGTCGTCCCCTTCGTGATCGAACCATCTGCCGGTCTTGACCGCGGCATCCTAGCGATCCTGACAGAAGCCTACACGAAAGAAACTCTCGACAACGGCGAGCGGATCGTCCTCAAGCTCGAAAAACACCTAGCTCCCATCAAAGTGGCCGTTGTTCCTCTAGCTAAAAACAACGAAAAAATCGTCGCCAAAGCCAAAGAAATCAAACACCACCTTCAAAGCCTAAGCCTTGGCCGTATGAAATACGAAGACATCGGCAACGTCGGTAAAGCCTACCGCCGTCATGATGAAATCGGGACGCCTCTTTGCATCACCGTCGACTTCGATACCTTTGAAGGCGATAAAGAAACCGTCACCGTTAGGTATCGCGATTCAATGAAGCAAGATCGGATTGCTGTTGCTGATCTCGTGCAGTTTGTCCGTGAATATTTTACTTAGTACAATAAGTACTTTTGACGCTTCTCTAGGAATGCTTGACGCTCTTCTTTGTCGATTGCAGCCATTTTCCAGCCGGCATATTTTTCCTTCAGCAAGGTATCCCAGATGAGCGTGTTGCCGTTAGCCTTGCAAAAAAGCGACCGTTTGCCTGCCGGAAGGTTCTTCAGCCTTTGATTGACTTCGCGCGGATAGAGCGATTTGAGAGTCCCTATCATGATATAATCAATCGATACAGGACGAAAATGTTTCGGATCTGTAATCAAAATCCGAGCGCCATGGCACTCCTGACCCTTATAC
>DATAHB010000082.1:0-7017 GCA_036263375.1 Rhabdochlamydiaceae bacterium
GGCGGTGCCGCTCCCGTTTCTGGGCTGATGAGGCAAGCCGAGATCGAGATGAGGCGTTTGAGACACTCTACACTGTCCTCCATACGCTGGTTAGGGTCACAGCTCCTTTTGTGCCGTTCATCAGCGATGCCATCTACACCGAGCTGCGGCAAAAGACCGATCCGATTTCTGTCCATCTTTGCCCGTTCCCGCAAGTCCAAAGCAAGCTACGCGATCCCGATCTTGAAAAAGAGATGAAGGCTGTGCAGGTTGTCGTGGGTATCGGCCACTGCCTGCGTAAAGAACACAAACTCAAAGTCCGTCAGCCGCTCTCAAAAGCGCATGTGATCTGCAGCGATGAAGTAAAACTTGAGTCTCTCAAACGGCATGAAAATCTCATTGCCGACGAGCTGAATGTCAAAGCCGTCGAGTTCCATAGCGAGGAGACGGCGTTTGTGAGCCTTCATGCCAAGCCAAACTTCCGCGTGTTGGGTAAAAAAGTCGGCAAACTGATGAATGCCGTCCAAAAAGCCGTTGAGAAACTTCCGCCCAAAGAGCAGAAACAGCTTTTAAATGGCCAAGAGGTGACGATCAAGGTCGAAGGGGCGTCGATTGTCCTCACGCCTGAAGATGTCGCTGTTGAACGGCAAGTTAAGCAAAATGTGATTGCCGGGACAGAGCTTGATCTCACCGTTGCATTAGACACCGTGCTCAGTGCTGAGCTGATCACAGAAGGGATTGCCCGGGAACTGGTCAATAAGATCAACACGATGCGAAGAGAATTAGACTTTGCCGTCGCTGACAGGATCCATGTGAAGCTCCAAACAAGTCATGAAGTAAAATCGGCATTTGAGAAACACCGGGATTACATCTGCCATGAGGTGCTCGCTTCTGACTTTGCCTTTGAAAAGTGTGATGGCGATGCATGGGATATCAACGGCTACCCCACGATGATCAACATTCAGAGAATCTCTCACATTTAAGCGACTTAAAAAGAATAGGTTATATCAAATCTATGCAAATTGAAAGCCGGACTTTCAATTTGCATGAGCTACCATAAGGACTTCGTTTATCAACTATCCCTGAAAAAACCTTCGACTGTAGAAGCGAAAGTCTTCGGCAAGATAGAGTCCGTTGAGGCAGGCGCCGGGGACATTTTTCCAACCAACCGCTGTTACAGCGGAAGAGAATTTTTCGAACAAGTAAAGGCATTTGATGGTGAGCGGCATCCCGATGAAATCGGGAACGATCTCCCATGTTCTGCGGATGGTTGTTTCTGTTTGAAGCGAGGTTGGAGTGATGAGACCAAGACCGAAGCAGAGGGCATTGGGGAAGGGATGATAATAGAGCCTTGCTGTCATAAGGGAGATGTTGAGCGTATAGAAGAATAGGGTATTGACGGCGTATTTGGTTTTTCCCCAACCGGTGGAGCTGCTCGTAGCTTGTGGGAAGAGCTCATTCGGTTCCGGGTTGCTAAACGAAGCGATCCAGCCATGAATCTGCTGCAAGGTCATGCGTTGAGAGCGATAGATGGCGACAAAGTCTAAAACTGCTTGCTGTAGGATATGCATGAATGGATAAACCGCTTTCATAGCACTGCGGAGATAAGATTGGATATCCTTTGAATTTAGAGCTTGGATCAGCAGAATGAGAAAAGATGAAAATGTGATTCCTCTCAAATTGGCCCAGATTCCGGCGATCCTGTAGCCTGGTAACGAAAATAAAGATCTATGTTGCTTATCAAAAAAGAAATCATCTCCTTTTGAGATCAAAGAGGTAGCAAACGGAATTGCAAAAGCTCCGAGGCGTGTAACAGCCGCTGCATGAGAGAGAAGGGAGGGCGCGTTCTTTAGCCAAGCATAGGGGATCTGATCTGGAGTCAATTGGAAATCGAGGTTAAGAAGGAGCGCACCTTCTTTGTAAAGGAAGGAAAGGTTTAGGCCGTTCATCACAAGGCCCCAAATAATGCCCAATGTAAATACATGCGCGGTGATCTGGAGGATTTTTTTGTGTCTTGCCTCCTGCGCTGTCGTATCATTGTTAACTTCTTGTGCGAGTCGGACAATCTGATACCCTTCAACCAAACATCCTGCAGACGCAAGCGTGATTCCGACTGTGATATTGCCATAATTCATTGCGGCAGCAGCGACGGCCAGCACGCCTGCTGTATAGAGCGAGTAACGGACTTTTTTATTTTCAATGTAGGGGGAAAGAGCTCCTAAATAGACGGGATATTGTACTGTGCCAGTTGCAGTTGCCATAATGGCCATGAAGTATATCAAAAAGCAAAATTAATGGATCGATTTAAACGATGCCAAAGAAGATGTTCGTCCTTTTTTAAAAGATCCCTACGCAGCTTGATGTTTGGTCTCTTGATTTTTTCATCATTGGTTTGAGAAGTTATCCACAAACTAATCAAAAGACAGAGGAAGTTTGTTCCGTCTGCGGTGCACATAATACCACGATCCAAATCCAACTAAAGCCAGGCTCCAAATGATGATGCGGCCGGGGTTAAGGAAAGGATAGGAGGGTTGGTTGGGGGCTCCAAAGCGGTTTCCAAAAGGCCAGAAAATAAAGACGGGGCCACCACGCAGATTTTCTTCAGGAACGAAACCGAAATCTCGGCTGTCGCCGCTGTTTGCATGGTTGTCTCCCAGGCAGAGATACGATTTTGGGGGAACTTTTAAGCCGTATTGTTTAATGAATTCAATATTGAGCTTGCCTGTCGCATCTAAAGGCGGTCCTTGATCTACGAAGGGAGCGTAGGTTGCGCGCAGTGATTGCCGTTTGTTCTCTCGTTCAATAAAATTCGTTAGCGTGGGGTCGTCTTTTTTGAGGATGGGCGCTCCCATGAGATATAGATCAGCGTCACGATAATAGGCATAGCGGGAGGGCACTAAGTACTGTTCTTTGCTTTGAGGGCTGTACCGGTTGTCGAATTCCATGCCGATATTAAAAAGCAATTGTACTTGCTGAGGGTCATAGCGGTACAGGGCACTTGTAGGGGGAAGTTCTGAAGTGATTCCTTGCCATTTGACGCTGTAGGCTTTTCCGTAATAATACTCGTAGGTTCCATTTGGGAAGGTCGGGAGATACGGAAAAAAGGCTTGAGTGCCGTACCGTTCAGGATTGATGCCGTACCTGTAAGAAAATCCATTGGAGACAATAAATCTTGCTGTGTAGAGATTTTCCATGATCGCTTTCAGATGGGAGTCTTGGAGTGGAATCACGGACGTCGATAGACCGACAAGAGGACGGACGCGGTTGTATTCATCCGTTCCAATACGCGCGCCGGACAAGCTCGGATGGTGTTTGAGTTCTAAGTAGAGGACGCCTTCTTCCATGGTCGATGGATCTTGGTCAGTAAATACCCGGACTTGCTCTTTGGTCAGAAGACGGGCCATGGCGAAGTTTTTGATGCCCCACAGATCGCCATAATCAAGACGGGGATGTTGCAGCAGGATCTTAGGGAAGAGATCTCCGCGAGCTTGCGTGGGGCTTGTTGCATAAAGCCGGGCAATTGGTTCGTTCATTTGATAGATGATAACAGGAGAATAGATGCCGGAGATGACCGAAGGCGTTGTCGACACGCGGGTCCCTTCGAACGAAATAAAAGGGATGTGATCGATTTTCTCGAGCTGGGGAAGTTGAAGCTCAGGGGTGATATCTTGGCCTGCTTCATCAATGCCGTAAACTTTTCCTCCATAGAAGTAGACCGTATCGCCCGGTTTCCCGATCACCCGTTTGACAAGCAGTTTTTTTCCTGGGAACAAATAGAAGTAGACGGTATTGGCATCGCGGACATCCATGTTCTCAACAGTGAAGATCACAATATTGTTTCGCTTGATCAAATCAGGATTGAAATAGAAATGGCCCAGTTTGAGGGGGAAATTAACGCCGAAATCAGTTTTGGAAACAGAGAGTCGATCTAGCTCCTTAAAAGTCGGACGCATCGAGCCGGTCGGGATTTCATACAGCTCGAACCACATTTGCCGAATTAACACGGCGATGAAAAGGGCTCCTGCAATGCCTAAGATAAAATCACGTGTCGATTCAAAGAACGTCTTGCCCAAGTGGGTGCGCGCAGAAGTCTGGACAAGACGGGTCATCTCAACGGCCTTGACAGGTTTTTTTTGCATGATGGCCGTTTGAAGTAAAATCAGATCTTTTTTGATCAGCTCTTTGGTCTCTGTAGAAAGCTGTTTTTTCTTTTTGCAGAACCGATGGTAGGCTGCTAAAAGAGTTTTCCGGGCTTTTTTCAAGACAAAATGATTTTTCATCAGCGAAGTCTACCATTATCGTATTTTCCTGACTAGGTAGGCATTTGAGAGGGTATCTACAAAGTGCAGAACCTCACTTTGTAGCCAGCCTCTGACTGTGAATGGATAGTTTTGGTTGTGGAAAATTTGTTGATAACTCGGCTTGACAAGAGATGATTAGAAATGGTGACTTTCGCTTATAATAATAGCTCAGTCAATTGAGAATTAAAGGGTTAAATGTTTTTCCTGCAGCCCAAGAAAAGACTCTGCGGAAACTTTGTTGATAACTACCAATGGAAGGGGGTATCGGAATAGACAACAACGTCGGGGTATTCGGAGGAGATGAGAACCCATTTGTAGTGGTGTCCTTTTTGAAGTTTAGTCTCCAGTGTTTTTTGCGGGATTTTGAGTGTGATATCCGGCCCGTTGCGAGGGGTTGCTTGAGAAACTTCGGTCATCGGATGAGATGGGGTGGAAAGATCCATCGCCATTAGACGGAGTTTAGAATGGTACGGAGGACAATGGATGTGGAATTCTAAAGCGTCTTGATTCATCTGGTGGCTTCCAATGAAGAAAGGGGATTGTTGGAAGACAATGGCTTTTGGAGATTGCATGCCGCGGCCCGAGTCGATTGTTCGGATGGCGGCTTTGTAATGGGGGCTTTTGATTTCGATCCAATAGGGGAAGGCAAAGCCTGAAAAATAGAGTTCAATCTCACAACCGGCAATGATCGAATTGTCAAAGGGCCATTTTGTCATCCAGGCGGTGATGGAAGGCTTTTCCATTTTTTTACCTTCAAAAATCACCGAAGGCATCCATAGGGCGCGGTGGTCTTCATCGCCGCTAGGAGGAGGACCGATCCGTTTTCTTTTATCTGTGGGTGTTTGTTCTAAAGAAAGCATCATCAGACGGGAGAGGAAATTGTTCGGATCTTCGGCGTATAGCCAAGCCGATCTCGAGTGGGAATACGTCTCTAACAGTTTGTTTTTTTCGAGATCGATCAGGAAAGAGACCCAGGCGGTATGGCCGGGTGCTTCAGCAAAGATCCATTCCTTCCAAGAGGCAGGGGAAGGCTCCAAATTAAGTCTAGGCGCATCGATCTCTTCTAAGAGGATATGCGTGGGGGAGACCGATCGGATGAACAAAATGGTGTAGGTTCCCATTTGTTCGGTTACCATATAATCTCCGGGATTTCCTTTGACGATTTTATCTTTTAAAGAAAAAGCATTTAAAAGCGTTGTCAGTAAAGCTGAAAATATTAAAATGGCTCTCTTCATAATTGCATTATAATTTATTTTCACAATCGTAGCAATATTTATGCCGCGATTGTTTGAAAAATCCCAAGGCTTAGAGGGTGTCTACAAAGTGAGTTTCTTCGGCCAAAATAATCCCGAAAATCGACAAAAACTCACTTTGTAGACACCCTCTTAACGATCGTAAAGTGTGCTGTATTAAGGAAATACAGCTAGCGTGTCCAGGGGAGTAAAAAGCGTATTTTTCAATTGCACTCTATAAGCATTTAATGATATTGAGAGACTGTTAACGGATTCAGTTTCTGTCGCTTTTTTGGACTTTTTAAGCAAATTTTGTCTCCTTTGAGGATTATGCAACGAGTCGTGTTGTTCCTGTTACTAGCTTTTAGTTCGTTTTCTTACGGCGCCTCTGCTGAATCGGAAGCGTGCGGCAAAGAGATCCAGCACATCGACCAGCAGGTGCACAAGCTCGAGCAGCAAAAGCAAGATCATCAAGAGCAGGCCCGGCAATACCAGAAGCTCGGGGACAATTGGCAGTATTCCACAGGAAATATCCAAGACGCTTATGCCAATTGGGCGAAGGCTGATCAAGAGCGCCGGAAGGCGATCGATATTCAACATCAGATCGATCTGCTTTTACAGCGCAAAGGGCGGATTATCCAGTTCTATCCCGAGCTCTATCATCCTTGAGAAAGAAAAACCTTTAATTCTAGCGACGCGTCAGCTGGAATTTGTCCAATATCCGCGTGGGATGCAAGAGCTGTCCCTTGGACTTTTTCGAGGCAAGCCTCGGCACACATTCTCCAGTCTCTTCGAGTCTCCATATCGACCGTGTCCCTAAAGCGACTAATTTGAGGCATCCGTTTTTTGGCCCAGAGGAGAGGATAATCTGCTTCAGGGCTGTTTTTCTCCAGCCATTTGGCAAGATCCTCTTGCACGATCATTTTTTGGAAGAAGGCAAGTTCGCGCTTAAAACGGTCTAGATCTGTCATTCTACGGTCTAGATCTGTCTTTCCAAAGATCTGAGGCGTTTCTTCAAGATATTTGCTCAAGCCTAGAGTTGTTAATTTGTCACGGCAGAAGGGATAAAGAACGTTCATTTCTGCTAATGGTGAGGCATCAAAGACCCCTTCGTAGAAGGAAGGATTTTCAAGTATTTGAGCGCAAAAGGGAAAGGGGGGCTCATACCCTCCGGAGTCTTTAGCGCGGGCAATCCAATCCTCGACTATTTTTCGGCTGGCTTCAGCTGTTTCAGGAGCAAAGTTCAGTTTTTTGAGTACTTCCGAAAGAGATTTGAGAATAGGAAGGCAAATGGACAGAGAGCTTCGTATGAGGGGTTTGTTCTGGAGGATTAATTGTTTAGTTTCCTCGAGATATTGTTTGGAAGGACCTTCATTGAGATAGCTTTGGAGGCCAAGGGCTGTTAAACGATCGCAGCAATCATTGTAGGTTTTTAGGAGTAAGGGGTGCTTTGCTAGGGGGCCATTTGCTTCCGTGGGGAGCCTTGAAGAGGCTTTGGACACCCC
>DATAHB010000083.1:0-18739 GCA_036263375.1 Rhabdochlamydiaceae bacterium
GATAATAAATTAAACGTCGTCGATAAAGAAAACAGAACAACTGCCAAACACGCTTTAAATTTAGATGAATCTGTGACCGAGGGCGGGAGTACTCGTACTGAGAAATTGCCGAAAACATCCAGCAATTCTCCTCAGAATACCCAAGCTCCATCTACAGCCGCAAGTAATGAAGATCCAGACGCCATATTCGAGGAAGTCCGAGAAGAATTTTTAGAATTATACCTTTCCACAACACTACAAGCATCTTCAACGACAACTCCAAATGCAACCTCCAGTTCTTCTTCAAGTACGTCTGTAAATAATTATACTAATCCCCACTTAGAACTCGATGAGGAAGGCACAAAAAAAGCAACAACTGAACCCAAATCTGAAAACGACAGTAATAACAAACGATCTGCTGAGAATGTAGCTGAACAAGATAAAGACGGTCTCACAATATCAACTTCAGAGACAACTCCATCCTCCAGTTCTTCTTCAAGTGCGCCTTTTAATGAAAATAGTGCTGATAGCTTAGAACTCGATGAGGAAGACGCAAAAGAAACAAAAACTAAAACCAACTCTGAAAAAGACAGCAATAACAAACGATCTGATGGGAATGTAGTTGAAGAAGCATACCCTACCATAACACTAACAGAACCTTCAACGATAAATCAAAATGCAGCCTCCAGTTCTTCTTCACGTACGTCTGTACATGTAGAAACTGATACCGTGGAACTACAGGTTAACATAAAAACATAATAATTGTTCCAAGGCCAATATCCGCTAGGGTGAGGTCGTTGCAAAATTCGGGTTGGGGCCCAATCGGAGTTTTGTAACGACTTCTATGCCTTTTTCAGAATGATGGCATGGCGGAGGTCAACGGTATAGCGCCAGTGCCAGGATGGCGTCTCGATTTTTTCAAAAGTCAGGTGAAGTTCCCCTTCAATTTCGATGGCCCGGCACCGCTGGCCATCGGGCACTTCGATAAAGTGATCGCTTGAAAGCACGACATTTTCTGCAATGAACTCGCTCATACCGCGCAGGAGAATCTGACAAACCTCTTGGCGTGCGATCTCACCTCGCCAATAGACATTGGGCATGTCGTGATCGATTCCTTTGTTGCGGACAGTGACATTTTTAAGCATGCAGCGGCCAACTTTTTCCGAATAGATCAACTTTTGCCCTTCTGTATGGCCGATGACGGATTCTGCTTGAATAAGAAGGCTGCCGCTTAAATCGAGATTTTCAATATCGACCTCTGCAATCTGCAATTGAAGCTCACTTTCAGGATGGAGCCGACCCCCTCGAATCTTTTGGGCAATGACGGAGTAGAGAGGCCCTAACGCTGGGTGATACAAGAAAATGAATGACGGCCCTTTCTCAAAAAAGTGGAGCGGATCGCTAACGACAGGCACCTGCATGTGGCAGGTGGTTAAGAGGTCTCGGTTATTATGTAAAATGTCTAAAAAACAACCCTCGGGAGTTTCTAACAGAGAAGATCCCAAACTAAATTCCCGTTTTGCAGCAGAGATCGTTTTACGGCGATGATTATAGGTGAGATAGGTTTTGAGCTGTTGCCGGTCCGGAACCGGCGCTTCAAAGGTTTCTTCAAAGAAATCGGCGATGTTTTGCATCGTCGACTCTAACCGGGCGACCTCTTCTTCTTTTTTCTGGCCGGTGTCGGTCTTATAGGTCAATTTTTTCAGATTGACGAGGATGCCGGGGATTGGACACCGGTTAATTGCATCAAAAACGGCTTCGAGATCGATGAATAAAATATTGGTGTTCGAGGGAAATTTGGAATATGGACTGCCGGGTTTTTCCGGCTGATCGACAATGCCGAACTTTTTAAAATCACAATACTCGATACTGGTTAGTGTATATTTGTAACCTTGAGAAAACGGCGTTTCAATGAGGACATTGATCCCTTCGGACGCTTTGACTTGGCGAGGACAAGAAGCAAACCCAAACCGTTTATCTTCCACGCAGCCTATACCGGTAAAAGCCACGATCCCGTAGTCGGTATTTGCAACAGGATTATTGACTTGCCGGACGAGCGCTTTTTTTCTGCCGCAGGAAAAAAGCCAATCGAAGATTCCTTCTTCACGGGCCAGCCTCCAGATCACGCCATGCCCTCCAGGCTTTAATAAGAGCTGCATCGGCCCTTGCAGATGCCACTGCCCCTGTCTGTTAATTGTCGGGACCATCGGCTGGCAGAAAAATCGAAAATTTTCAGAGAGCCTCCCAAACCAATTCGCCTCTTCGCAAATATCTAAAATATGCCGATGGTTGTTTTTTTCCTCCGATGTCATCACGGCAACAGGTGTCGTCAGCTGAACTCCATACACTTTATAATGAAGATACTCGCGCGATTGGAGATCAGTGATCAGACCTTCCAAGAGAGATTTTCCTAAAAAAGGCAGCCGCGCTGCAGGCAGAGCAGCACCGGTTTTTTCATCGTAGAGCCGTAAACGATCGGCAGCTCCTCCCAGTGGATAAATTTCCGCCATGAGAGGCAGTGTTGCAATTCCGTCGATAATCGCTTTTCTGACCTGGGTATTTTCTTTAGAAATGTCGATCCCCTCCGGAGCATGATACGTCGATTTGGGGACCTTTAAAGCGGCTTTTGCTCCTAGCAGTTCAAGCATGTGTGCCTGATACCCGACAATGCCGCCGATTGCCGTATAAAATTTCTCAACTGGAGAAAGTTGCTCTAAAAAAAGAGAAATTTTTTCCTCGGAGAACGCTTTTAAAAGTTTGTCTCCTTGTCCTGCTGCAATAATCGACTTGATGACAAGCTCATGTTCGGGGAGTGCTTTCCCAAGAAAAGTTGATAGTAAACCATTTTCTTCCAAATAACTTTTCACAGGAGAATAGCTCGAGAGCACCTCGAGTTTTTCTTTGACGGTTACACACTCGGCCAGTTGCTGCGCTAATGTTTGCATCATGCTCATCAGAGATACCCGATCATAGGGAAAAAGGCAAGGACGAGACCCTCTAAGGAAAAAAATCGATGCTTTAGCTGATTTTTTTTGACTATAATATCCCAAGAGAGATACAAAGTCATTCTGAGGATAATGAAGAACTACCTCACGATACCCTACCGGCCGACGCAAGTTGGACAACCAGGTAGTAAATAAACTAAAGGAGAAGTCGACATGGCAAAAAAACAATCAAAATTTATGCAACCAATGCGTCTCAGCGATGAACTCGCTGCTATCGTAGGAAAAGGCCCAATGCCTCGTACAGAAGTGACAAAAAAACTGTGGGCTTACATCAAGAAGAATAAGCTCCAAGATCCAAAAAACAAGCGCGATATTCTTGCTGACAGCTCTCTGAAAGCTGTTTTCAATAATAAAGCAAAAGTTAACATGTTCGAAATGACAAAACTCGTTAACAAACACCTGTCATAATTTTCTTTTTAGGCGGAACTCTCTTTGAAGTTCCGCCTTTAGGCTTTGTTCAAAACTATTTTTTATCCCTGCTTTCTGACGCTTTTTCTGCTATACTGCCTATACCCAACAGAATTCAAAAGTTGGAAATTTGACAAGGAGGCGTCCTGAATTTGAGCCAGATGTACTCGACGCCGAAACAGCTCAACTTGAACAAGTTGAGCGATGCAGAAGGGTTCAAAGACAGTGACAAGCTGTCGCAGTCAAAAACCAACTTTTGAGTTTATTTGGGTATCTATGCAGAAATATAAATTAACCATCGCCTACGATGGAACTGCCTATAGCGGCTGGCAAATCCAAAACAATGCCGTCTCTATCCAGTCTCTCCTCGAAGCGGCGCTATCGACTATCCTGCGAACTCCCACACCTGTGGTCGCCTCCGGAAGAACCGATGCCGGGGTCCATGCGAAGGGACAAGTCGCCCATTTCATATCCGCAACCACTCCCGATTTGAAAAAGTTGCACCTCTCTCTCAACGGCATCCTACCCGACGATATCCGCATCCTCTCTGTTGAAAACGCTGCTCCAGACTTCCACGCTCGCTACAGCGCCATCTCCAAGGAATACCACTACCACCTGCATCTAGAGCGGACAACCGATCCGTTTAAACGGCTCTATTCGTATCAAGACTACTCTCCTCTTGATTTGGAAAAGATGAAACTCGCAATCAAGTATTTCATCGGCACACATGACTTCACCACCTTTGCTAATGAAGCCTCTGGGAAGACCCCCAGGGGAAGCGCCGCAAAAAATCCCATCCGTACAATCATTCGCTTAACGATCTGCGAAGAGCCCGGTGGCATCCGGCTGGAATTTGAAGGAGATGGGTTTCTCTATAAGATGGTCCGCAACATCACGGGAACCCTTCTTGAGGTTGCCCGCGGTAAGATTGCCGTCGAATCGATCCCCGAGCTCTTTAAAGCCAAAGATCGAACCGTTGCTCCTCCGGCTGCGCCTTCTCGCGGACTTTTTCTAGTGAAGGTCAACTATTGAATTAAAGGAAGGGAAGTAGGTTCCCTTAAATGCTTTCATTTGGGGATGATCTTGAGGGCCAATCAAAAGGGCTGTCGAAACACCAGCCTCTTTCAACGCTTGGAAACCTCGTACTGAATCTTCAAACCCAATCACCAGGTCGCCCGGCTTTCCGAGCTGCCTGATTGCTGCCAGATAACATTCAGGATCCGGCTTCGGCTCCCGATAATTTTCCCGCGTAATCCACACCGGAATCGTGTTTAATACAGGGATCTTTTTCTTAACTAAATCAACCTGGACTCTCGTTGAATTGGTCACCACGCATCTCCGTTTGGCTGCTTTTTCTAAAGCAACCAAAATCTCGGCAACCCCCGGTGTGAGCGATAGCCGGCCCCTTTCTAAAAGTTCCTGATACCGCTGTTTTTTTTCAGCGTAAAGCACATCCCATCTTGGCTCTTGTTTTTGAAGCTCGGGAAACTTCCGATAGATCGCATCTCTTAAACCCGTCGAACTAAAATGCGCCGCCTCAAAAAACTCAAAAAGGCTCCAGTCCAGGCTGTAGCCCCGCCCCTGGCACATCTGCCGATACGCTTCAAAATGAAGCTCCTCGGTATTAACTAGGAGTCCATCAAAATCAAAAAGAAAGAGGTCAAATTTTTGAATCCAATTCATGATTATCATTGGGTTGCTTCTCGGCAAACAAATAGGGGCACAGCCCTATTTGTTATTGCCGATGACAGGCTCCCTCCCGCCGAGGTTCCCTCGTCCATCAGGCCGGTTCGCACACAAGTGTGCTTCACTTCGAGTCCCGCCGCAAGCCAAATCGTTGGCTTGCTTCACGGCAAACAAAGTGAGTCTACCACCTCTCTTTTTATTGCCGATGACAGGACTCGAACCTGAACCCTATTGCTAGGAGTAGATTTTGAGTCTACCGCGTCTGCCATTTCGCCACATCGGCATCAAAGAGTATAGGGGAAAGATTATCAAAAAAATCGGAATTAACGTCTTGTAAAAAATTACTTTTTCTCTGAGGTTTCCCCAACGGTTTCCCAAGGATAGGCCTCCCTCTCTCGATGGCGGGGGGCTGGGACAGGATAGGCAACTTCGTCATGATTCCGGTAGACGTACTCCCCCTTGGCATTGCTGTCTCGGAGTTTTTCCTGCTCGGATTTCTCTAATCCGGAGCATCCGGCAAGTAAAAAGACGATTCCTGTTTGCAGGATAATAAAGATTTTTTTAGAGTGCGGTTTATAGACCGAAGGACACATAGTGAAGATACTCCTGCAAAACGACAGCGGCTTTTTTTACCCAGAGGGCGAGGTTACAACGGTGAGAAATAGCCCTGCGCTTATGCAGAGTCTAGCGGAAACGACTTTTGATCTCATCATTCTTGAGGATTTGGAGACATTCAAACAGGTCAAGGCCCTTCATCTTAAGGCGCCGATCGCCATCGCCTCTCCTATTGCTTCGATCGAACAAGCGGTTGAAGCCGTGAAACTCGGAGCATTGGACTATGTTGTCAGGCCGCTGACAGCAGAAATAATCGACAAATTTGTTGCTAAAATGAAATCGACAGCCCCGGTCGTATCGACCTTCAGGGGCAAACGGGAAGAAATTCTGGCAGATAGTCTAGTGATGCGGCAGGTACTGGCCGATATCGTTAAAGTTGCCCAGAGTAATGCCGCTGTGTTTATCTGCGGCGAATCCGGGACGGGCAAAGAAGTGATTGCCCATGCGATCCACTACCAATCTACTCGGTTAAGCCAACCGTTTATCAAGGTCAACTGCGCTGCCATTCCTGAGACGCTCATCGAATCTGAGTTTTTTGGGCATGAGAAAGGATCTTTTACAGGAGCCGTAGAAAAACGGATCGGAAGATTTGAACAGGCGCACAAAGGAACATTGCTTCTTGATGAGATCTCGGAGATTCCTCTGGCGGTGCAAGCTAAACTCCTCAGAGTTGTCCAGGAACAAGAGTTTGAACGTGTCGGAGGAGTCCGGCCGATCAAAGTCGACGTCAGGCTCATCTCCACCTCAAATCGGAACATGAAAGAGATGATCGAACAAAAAATGTTCCGGGAAGATCTCTATTTCCGGCTCAATGTCGTCCCGATTCAGCTTCCCCCTTTAAGAGAACGAAAAGAAGACATCCTTGCCCTCGCTGAATACTTCCTCGATCGCTTTTCGGAGGAGAATCATAAAAAGCAAAAACAGCTATCACAAGCAGTGAAAAAAAGACTCCTAGAATATCCATGGCCCGGAAATATCCGCGAGCTTGCTAATGCCATTGAGCGGGCCGTTGTGATGAATTCCGGAGATGTTGTCGAAGCTGATCATTTAAGACTCGATCCTTCATCTCCAGCACTTTTATCAATTCCTGTTGCTAAAGAGATTACGCTTGCCGATCTTGAAAAGCAGCACATCTTAGAGACGCTGGCAGCGTGCAGTCACAATCGCACGCGGGCTGCAAAATCGCTCGGCATCAGTGTGCGTACCTTACGAAACAAGTTGAAACTCTATTTCAATACTGTTTCCTAAAAAAAATGTTTGGCTCTAAAACACCCATTCCATAGAATACTACCGTTTACAACATTAAGGAGATTCTATGTTCCTGCGAAATAGATTTGCGATTTTGAGCTTTACACTGATGTCACTCTTGACAATTCCAACTCTTGCGGAAAACGACAATCCACCTGTCTCTTCTCGCATAGAAAATGACCATTTTGATGTCGAAATCAAAACGCCGGAAGGCTGGAGCGAAACGAAGGATTTCGTGGCCATTTCTGAGACGTATTCATTAGATGGCCAGGTCTACAAAGGGATCCAATTCAAAACTGGCTTAGAAAATCACGGCTGCGTTGTTTTCTTTGCAGATGACCTTTCTGATGACAAAGACGATGATGAAGATAATGACTCTCTCCTTGACCTTTTCAAGCAAGCTCATGAGTTTGCATTTCCGGGATCTGAGCCCGTTAATTTCTCAATCTCAAGGCTCAACCTAGATGGAAGCTTTGATGCGGATTTAGAGAAAGACACAGCAAAAGCCGCTGTTAAGGGAACACTCTATGGAACTGTTTCTTTTGAAAATGGAGAGACGACTCCACTTACACTGAGCGGAAAACTCCATTCTGATTCTACAAAAGGCAATTTTATCGTAGGCTCGGGAACCTTCCTTAAAGAGGGATCGATGCCCATCACTGGCACGACTGCGATTCTTTCCCTTGATGATTACGATGTGTTAATTGCTCTCTGGGGAAGTACAGAAGAAGAACAAATCAAAGATGCCTATCGCTTCATTGAGGCTCTTTGTGTGAAAGGAAAAGTTCCAGAAGCTATCCTTCCTACTGAGTCAGCTGCGGAAAAAGGCTCCAATGCACTGGCCGCAGGAGAACCTGCTGCTGACAACACCAGCGACGCTCCTATTGCTAATGAATCTGTTGCGGAAAAAGGCTCTGATGCACTGACCGCTGGAGAACCTGCTGCTGACAACACCAGCGACGCTTCAATTGTGACTGAATCTGTTGCAAAACAAACAGAAACTGCCTCAACAGAAGCTTCTACTTAATTTCAACAAAAGGGCAAAGGGTCTCCCTTTGCCCTTTTTTATTTTAATGCCTTTAAATAAGACCGCGTCGCCTCTTCAAGAAATTTCCATTTCTCTGCTTCCAAACCATGTGAATCTCTTTTCAGTCCCATCCGGTCTAACGCCATCTTAGACGACCCTAAAACCAGCTGGTAGGCCGCCTCTAACTCGAGATCGCTTTGGTAGAGAACTGATTTTCCGCTGCCGGGCTCTTCTTGCTGCAAGAGTTTAAAAAGCTCTAAACACCGCTCTAGGCTGTAAGAGAGCGTTGCCAGCGTTTGCTCCACGTCTGCAGAAGTTATTTTCATTTTTGTCTGCTGGAAAAGCTGGGCAATTTTTTCGTCGTAATCGCACGGAGCGTGCTTAATCATGAGGGGCTGATACAGAATATGCTTAAATCCGAGGCCGCCCGGGCTGGCATTGAGAAATGTGGTCTGAGGATGATTTTTAGCATATCGATCGATGGTATTCTGTTCCATGATCCATTTGATCAGGGTTGGAACTAAATGGCCCTGTGCGCCTTTGCGGCGAACCATTTGCTCTCCGCTGCGTTTGTCTTGGAGATTAAGCTGAGCTTTGACAGGAACTCCCTCAGCATAATGTTTTTCTCGGGCATAAGCCATATCAACGCCTGCGAAGATGATCGGATTGCATCCCCACAACTGAGCCGCTGAAACGGCCAGTGTCGTCACAGAAAGCGCCTCTCGACCCAAATCATAGCCAAGGAAAGGATCATCAAGGTTTAAGGCATTTTCTACATGCGACTCTAAAGGCCCGCCGGTTCCGGAGCGAATATAGCCGTAAGGTCCGTCGAAAAGCTCAAAGACCTTAGGATAAAGACGGCTTCCAAATAATAGTGGCAAATCGCGGTAGGCGCACCCACTGAGGCACTGGAGCTCCCGTTCGTTGGGGTCGATCGCAATCCCTAAATGCGGCCGGATTTTTAAATGCGAAAGCGCAGAGAGCGCAGAGCCGCAGGCGATGATGAGGGCGCGGTCTCTTACTTTTCGCAAGTCTTCTGCAACGGCTTTTAACGAGGGCCCAGCTCCGCAGATGATGATCGGAACATTTTTGAAAGCCTCTTTCCAGTGATTGATATAGGAGCACTGAGGGATCCGGCGCAGGTTGGGAATGATATTGTCATGGAGAAGATGACTCAAAATTGTCTCGTTGGTGAGCGCGCTCCAAAGAACGGTTTTTCTCAGCAGGCTTAATTTGATTTTTCGAAAGCGGAAACGCTTTTCGTAGGCTTTCGTAGCAGCGACTTCGATCTTATCAAAAGAAAATTCCGCAGCACAGTTTTCCAAAAGGACATCCCACTCATGAGGAGAAGCGGCCCAGCGGAGATGAATTTGCGGATGGTCAAGGATGGCTTTTGCTTCCGGCCCATGCGAAAACGCCTCACACGCTGCCAGATCATCTTCTAAAAAGATCAGATGCCGTCCGGCATCGGCTTGAAGCCAGTCCATTAAGACGGTGGCATAATATCCACTGAGACCATAGATATAAGCGACCTGGATTTGATCGAGAAGCAAACCCTTCTTCCACTCCAACGCTTCTTCTAAACTGTCGGTGCCATTTTTTTTCTCAAATGGAGTGAATTGCAAATGTAATAAGAGATCGGGATACCTGTCACTATAGGGCATGAACCTTCTCGCAGAGAGATTGGAAGAACAAGATACGGTTTAAATAAAGTCCCCACTCTCCCGCAGTGTTATGACGACTGATCACATGCTGCCAGAACGTCCACAGCCGCTCTAACACTTGCTGATAGGCAAGTTCCCCAGTCAGATCATGCTCTAGCAACGTACACTCACCATTTTCTAAAGGATTTTGAGGGAAAATTTTTTCCATCTCTTGAAGAATTTTATTGCAGATGTCCAGAGAGCGAAGAAAACTTGCATCAATCTCCCCCCAGATCTCTTGACCACTGAGCAAAGAAATCTCTAGCACCTTATGAATAAGCGCAGAAATTCCCGGAGGCGCCGCAATTTCCTCTAACGTTGTCAAAGGAATGGAAGGAATGTCGAGTCCCTTGCGGGAAATCGTCCCCCATTTGCAGCGAGGATGGGCTTTCGCATAGCCATCCAGCCACTCTGCAGCAAAGACCCAGTCAGCGCGGCTTAAAACCGCATCCCCTTCTCGATTTTTCATCGGAAGGAATTGATCGGTCGTCGACGTTGTTTTGACACCCGGAGCATAGAGCTGCCCTTTTGACGTTGCTAAATCAATGCCGGCAAGCGTAATGGAAGAGCACCCTAGATGGAGCGCTAAAGCAGCGCCAAATGTTCCAACCGTCCACCCTCCATCAAAAACAGCCTCTAAATCCCACTTTTTTTGCACCCAGGTCTCCAAAGGAAAGTTTCCTGTTCCCGAGACGAGTAGGCGGCGGCCTTTATATTTTTTGAGGACATCAGCAGCTGTCCGGAGCTGATAAAAGACAGGAATGTCTGCCGAACTGAATTTATGCAGCGGCGCAGGGTCGACATGGGCTGCAAAATGGGGCTTAATGCCCATTTTGAGAAGTGCTTCAACGCCGGCTCCGCAGCCGATGATTAGAGCCGAGTCTTGCAGCCTTCTTAACTCCGATTGGCAAGAAGCCAGAGAAGGACCTCCTCCGCAAACGATAGCAGGGACATTTTGAAATTTCCCATAGAGGTCCTTAGCTAAGCTGGTCGAAATCGAGAGATGGCTTTTAAAATTTTCTAAAAGCTGCAGGCCTTGATCGGCAAAGTCAAACGCCCTAAAGTTAATTTCGGAATGGACGCTGGCCATTTGCTGCAGCACAGGCTGGCCCGGATTCTCAAACGAAAACGGTAGATAGAGATACTCCCAAACTAATTTCTCCATCGCCTCTTTAGGTTGATTCTCCGGCAAAGAAATGCAACGGATCCTCGGGTGGGGAGTTTGTAAAATCGCCGCTTGCGAATTGTCTTCCAAGAAAAGAACAAACCTCTGGTCGCTTGCTTTGACCCAAGACTCGTAGTGTTTGGCTTTTTTCTCATCCCATTTATAAAGACAGTGGACTTCACTCATGCCAACGCCTCCATCAAATCTTTAAAACTCGGCATGTAGTCGATCTCGCATCTTGAACAAGCCAAGTTATATTTGAGCCGGATTTGATCTTGATTCACAATAGCAACGGAAGACGCTTGTACAAAGGTATTATAAGCCAGTACTTGATCGAGCGTTGTTTGATTCAGCGTCTCGTCTTTGCATTCGATTAAGAGTAAAGGGAAAATGCCGGAAGCTCTTTTTCCAAAGCTCAAAAGATCGATGCGCCGCGTCGGGAGCGGATCGGGATACATTTGAAGATGCGGTAGCATTTTGAGTTCTCTTTCAATCACGAGGAGTTCCTTGGGATATCCCAGCTCATGCACCATCCGATGGATCCATCGCTGCCGCACGATTTCTTCGGGGGTAGCCGCAACCCATTGGCGGCGAATCCTATCAAAAACCTGTTTCATTCTGGCAAAATGAGCCCGTAATTACCATCGGTGCGGCGGTAGATGACTTTGAGTTTACGGTCTTCTTCTCCGCGGAAAATCATAAAAGGATCGTCGGAGAGTTCCATCTTCATGATCGCTTCCTCCGCCGTGAGAGATTTTAGAGGACGTTTCGCATTGCCGATGATTTTAGGAGGGCGGTACTCATCCATCATCTCTTTTTTATTTTCGTTTTCAATCTCTTCGTTGTACTCCTCGACGCTGTCATAAGGCCGTCTGATGACATTGACTTCCATGTCGACAACTTTTAACCCTTTTTTATGATGGTCTTGGATCCGGCTTTTCCAACGGGCAATTTTCGATTTGAGTTTATCGACCGCTTTATCGATCGAAGCATACATATCAGTGCTGCTGCAGGCAACTTTGACTTTAAAATGATCAAACTTCATGACGATGATGCAGGTATGTTCGAGTTTTTGAATATCGAGCGTCACATGAAGTTCCGTCACATGCGTATGAAAATGATCGAGTTTAGAGAGTTTGTCGATCGCATGGTTCTTCATGGCCTCGGTAACATAGACACCGCGCCCATTAATTGTGATTCGCTTTCCTAAAGCTTGTTCTTGTGCAGCAAACTTTGCCTTGTCAACCATAACGGCTTTCCTTGTTTTTTTACGTATTATACGGCATTGCGGATTATTTTCCTCTTCCGCATATCTTTATTCCCCAGTTGACCGCAAGCGGCCATAATACTCCTCCCTTTATGGCGGCGCAGGAGCACTTGATACCCCTTTTCAAAAAGCCTCTTGGCAAACACCTCTTGCACCTCTTCTTCCGGCGGCTCGAACCGACTTTTTCTTTGCGCATTATACGGAATGAGATTCACCCGGACTTTAAGTCCTTCCAAATAAACGGCGAGCTGATCGGCGCATTCTAATGAATCATTCAAATCTTTGAGCAGTACATACTCGATCAAAATTTCTCTACGGGGGTGTTTGCAATACTCGATCAACCCTCTTTTCAACGCTTCCATGTTCCAGGTGCGGTTGACCGGCATGATCTTATCTCGAATAGCATCGGTTGGTGCATTGATTGAAACAGCCAGGTTAACGGCCGGGTCGGCATCTTTGCTAAAACGATCCATCTCATCCAGGCGGCCGCTTGTCGAGACGGTAATTCTGCTGGGTCCAAATCCCAGCCCTGCAGGATCCGTGAGCACGCGGATGGCTTGCATGACATTATTATAATTATCAAACGGCTCGCCCATCCCCATAAAAACAATATTCCGCACAGGAGACTTCAAAACGAATCGAGCAACAAAAACTTGTGCTACGATCTCGCGGACGGTGAGTGACCGCAAAAGCCCTATCCTTCCGGTCTCACAAAAGGCGCAGCCCATTTTACAACCGACTTGCGATGAGATACACAGCGTGATCCCCGCTTGCATTGGAATGAGAACCGATTCCGTTTCTAAGCCGTCTTCCATCCGGAGTAAAAATTTAACAGTATCGCTGTCATGCTGCTCGGAAACAATCAGAGGCAGCGACAGATCCACAAGTTTGAGCATCTCTTCGATCAGTCCATGGGCTTGCGGCTCTGCCCAATCGGCATAATCAATACTTCCAATTTTGAACCATTGGGAATAGAGCAACGCAGCATGCCTCTTGCCTTTGCCTAAGCGGTCAAAAATAAATTGAACAAATTCAGATTGAGTATAGGACAACATCGCACCGAACAGGACTTGAACCTGTAACCACCCGGTTCGAAGCCGGGTACTCTATCCGATTGAGCTATCGGTGCAAAGGTGACAGATCTTAGCAAAACGGATGCTTATACCCAAGGAATATGAAAAACCGACGTTTGAATCGCGGGTTTTTAGAGCGCTTCAAACGTCGATTTTGCATATTCCTTGGGCATAAAAGGAAGCAGAGCATTATTCTGAGTATTAATGAGAGTCGAAAGAGTCGAAGGCATTGTCCTGAAAAGCACGCTCTATAAAGAATCCCACCGAATTATCCAGCTGTTTACCTCGGAAGCCGGCCTCATCAGCGTGATGGTTAAAGGTGTAAAGACCCCCGAAAGGATGGTCCTACTAAGCCCTTTTTCTCAAATTGAAGTCTTTTTTCGAAAAAAACTCTCCGATCTTTATTCGTTGAAGGACGGATCGCTCATTGCCGACAATTTATTTTTGAGAGAAAAGTGGGTCTACTTAGAAACGGCCGGCAAAATGGCCCAGCTGATCCTCCATTCTCAGATGCCGGGCAAGCCGGCGCCTTTGCTCTATGCCCTATTCCTATCCTGCCTGAAACAGCTCCCGCACTTTGAAGAGCCGGCGCCGCTATTACTCCTCTTTTATTTAAAACTGCTGACCCATGAGGGACTCCTCTCCCTAGATAATCGAACGACCTTTCCAATTTCCATCTCTGAAAATCAGTGGGATATCATGATGGAACTGGCTCGGAGTAAATCATTTAAAGGGCTACACAAGAGAAAGGGACTGACCTCTCTCTTGCATCAACTCGAAAAACATCTAAAAGAACTTGTATAGACTTGCGAAAGGTGGGACTCGAACCCACACGAGTTTCCTCACTACCACCTCAAAGTAGCGCGTCTGCCAATTCCGCCACTCCCGCAAAATGAGCTTACGATCTTAATGGGTGGGAAAAAAGAAAGCAAGAGCCTATTGAGGTCGTTGCAAAACTTCGATTTGGGCTCCAAAGCGAGTTTTGCAACGACCTCTATTGGGAAAAGTTTATTCCAACTCAGGCATTGCTCGGATCATGAATTCATCAAAGAGGGGGACTGTGAACGCCATGTCTCCGTAAGCTGGGCTATAGATCATCCCTTTTTTGATTAGTCTGCTTCTGACAGGACCTAAACTGCTAATTTTAACATTCAACATATCCGCAATATCTCCTGTGCGGTGTGCACCAGAACCAAAGTTAGCCATCGCTCGCAAAAAGCGTTTCTCACTGGGGATTAATCGGTCAAAACGAACTCTGAAAAAATTCTGGTCAAGCCGAGTTATGACTTCATCGGTAGCTTCTTGCACAATTTGCAACGTAATTAGATTGTCTCTTGCTAAACTCCAAGACTGGTAGCCCCATTCTTGAATAAAATAAGGATAACCCTTTGTGAGTCGATAAATCTCCTCAAGGGCAGAATATTCAAAATCAACACCTGTTACTTGCGCAGGTTTTCTCAAAGCCTTAATCGCATCATCTTTTGCAAGCGCCCCAATATCTGGAAAATTAAAAAGCCTCTCTGCATAGGACTTTGATTCACCAGCCAAAGCAGGAAGTATAGGAAGCCCAGCTCCCAAAAGCACCATGGGAAGGTTCTTCTGCTGGATTTTATGCATTGCCATGATAAGAGCGCCCAACTCTTTTTGGGTAAGATATTGAACTTCATCAATTAAAATTGCTACTGCACGTCCATGAGCCTCGGCCGCTTCCGCTATAGCAACAAATAAGTTGGGCAAGTCAATCTCTAAATCACCGCTATCAGCAGAACCCCTCTCTGGGTCAATTCCCAACCCAAGCGTTATATCCCCCATTGTAACAGTCAAACCGCTGACAAAACTTCGAAGCACGGCCAATCCTCGTTTAAGCTTATCACTCATTCCAGCAATACGATCTAGATCAAAAAGAAGAGTTCTAAGAGGAGGTACAACAAGAGGTCCCAAAGACTTATTTTCGTGAGCCTCAATTAAAACTGTATGATACCCATTTTTTTGGGCAAGACGTTCGATTTCGTTAAGTAATACAGTTTTTCCGACCCCACGAAGACCTGTTAGCAACATACTTTTTTCAGATCGTTTTTGTTTAACACGACCAAGAAGGATTCTCGCTTTTTCAAGAACGAATCCCCTCCCCACTAATTCCGGAGGTTGAGAGCCCGCGCTTGGAGAGAAAGGATTGAGAACTGGATCCATATCTTATACCCACTTATACCAAGTTATATACTGTTATACATAGGTTATACATAAAAACAAAGAAAAAATTTATTTTGCAAAGTCGAGGTTACACCACTCCAGCCAAGGGAAAGTTCTACAATAGCATCTCTCCACCTCCAATTCAAAAGACCTAGCTTTTTTTAATTGCTTACTTTTTAGACTGGGTTGGTACAAAACTTATTCTCGTAGAGGATGTCATCAGGAAATGAACCTGGGAGAGGGAACGATTGTGTGTTGTCTTTGTTTAATGGTCTTGAAGATAGGCAACGAAGGTCGTGAGGGTTGTGATTTGCGATTATTCCAAATGTCAATAAGAACTTTGACAATACAAGACAGTCCAATGACAAGATACCCATACGTTAAAGCGAGGGATGAGCGAGAGGGCAGGGTGCTCGCATGCTTGAAATTTTGCCCCGCCATTAATAAACCGAAACCTCCAATGATGATAAGCGCAAAAGAAAACGGTGTAAAATTATCGAGAATATCGCCATTGCAAAAAATGGTCGTTTAGATGCACACTTTTGCCCATAAAAACCCCCGAGATCTATGGCAGCCGTCTCTCAAACTGTGAAACCTTCTTATCCTCCCCCTAATCAAAACGACTCCGACTTTTCCAAGTCGCAAGTCCCCCTCCCCTTAAGCCCTTTAGAAACATGCCTTATAGACCCAATGCAGAAAATCGGTTCCCTTTTAGCAGTTGTAGAGCTCGGTCGCCTCTCCTGCACAAGCAAATCATTACACACCCTCACTACACAACATCTATGGTCTTTCCAATTCTCTTTTTTGACTTCGTCCCCAGAAGCTAAGCTACGGATAAAAAACGAATTCTTTACAATTTACGAAACCTGCTCAGAACTTTTCGTCAAAATTTTCGGCGTTAAGTCTCTTCTTAAAATGACAGTAGAAGAGAAAGAACTTCTTACAAAGAGTCCACATTTTTCCATCACTCCACGCCTTCGTGCAATTTTTAAAACGGAAAAATTCATCCGTGGATTAGCCTTTGAGGCTTTTATGTTTCCTTGCCTATTTCGTAAAAAAAGCAGTTTTGTAGCCATTTCGACCCACGAGATCCCTAATGCGTTAAAATTCTATTTTTTCCACAACTCTATTGGCTGTGTCGAAGAGATGCATTCCTTGTTCCTCACCCCAAAGACAGAGTCTGATCTAAAGGCTTTTTTCAAAACGGGCTCTTTGAACTTTCCTACCGGTTTTGGAGACGATGACGGAAATTTCGAATATATACCACTCCAACTTCCTTCTGATGTTTTAGCCTTTTTTAAATAAAGAGGTCGTTGCGAAACTCGCTTTGGAGCCAAAATAGGCCAAAATAATCCTGAAAATCGACATAAACTGAGTCCGTTAACAGTCTCTTAGAGTGGTAAAAAAAATTTCATTCCGCCCTGCGAAGCACAGAAGGAAACATTCGAAAAAGCTCCGATAGGTTAAAACATTCCCTTGTCGAAACCGCCCCCTCACCTTCCCTTTAAACGCTCTCTCGGCTATAGTGACCTTAATTATGCGATGCACAACTTACTGCACGGCCGCGGCCTACGACATCCCTCGGCTGTTCCAGTCGTTACAGAAATTCGGTTCGGCTCAGATGTTCCGCGATTGCGCCCATATCCTGATCAAAGAAGACCGCAAGCCGAAAGGAGATATCTTCTATTTCTCGTATGGGTGCGTCGTATTATGGGGATTTACCGATGAAGAAGAGCAGGCCATTTTAGGATCTCTCAAAGAATTTGAAAAGAACTCGATCCCCAAGGCCGAGATGGATGAATTTACGTTCGTCTATGGCGACACGATGCGGATTGAGGAAGATGAGATCACCCTTCAAACCAAAAATACGTTGACCAAACTCGCCATTTCGTATGGTCTTGCCCAATCGGTGAAGTTGACGACGTTTGAGGAAACCATTCAAAAAACCATCGATAATACAAAGTATCTTCCGGAAGATTTGGCGACCAAAGGAAAAATCGTCCTGTCGAGAAAAGAGATTTCTCGAAAAATGGGCGAGCTGTTCATCGAACGGAACTTCATCAGCCTCCATTCTGAAATCTTGGACACGCCTGAATTTTTCTGGAACTATCCTGAACTAGAGCCTTTCTACCGCCGGACGGCGCATTATTTAGATGTCACAAAACGGGTTGAAGTCCTCAATAAACGGCTCGGAGTCGTGCATGAACTCTTTGAGATCTTAAGCAACGAGCTCAACCATCAACACTCGTCTCGCCTTGAGTGGACCATCATCATTTTGATCTTCATTGAGATCATGATCGTCGTCATGCGAGACCTCTTCCATCTCATATGAAACATCTCTTTCTCGGACTGATCTGGCTCTATCAATGGACCATCGGCCCTTTGATCGGCAACCGCTGCCGATTTTATCCCAGCTGTTCTAACTATTCCAAAGAAGCCCTACAAAAGCATGGCGCCCTCAAAGGTCTTTGGCTAACGGTGCGCCGCCTCTGCCGCTGCCATCCGTGGCATCCCGGTGGAATAGACTTTCCTTAAGTTGTAAAGACTGAACTCAGTTGTTCGAGGAGCCTCTGCAACCGTTCCTGATTGGCCCCAGCGTTTTTGTAAATCGCGAGCACACGATACGGGGAAACTTTTGGCTGCCACTCGACCGGATGGAGATGGAACTTTGCGGCGAGGAAATCGGGCAAAAAACCAACTTCAGAGGAATTTGCGCAGATAGTGGCGATGAGTGACCAACTGGGAATCCGCGACTTGACGGGGATGTCACTGCCGTATTTTTGCACCCATGCTTGCTGAAGCGCTAGTACCTCCATTTGGTCTTCGGGGAGAAGCACGGGCTGGAGAGAGACTTTTTTCTTTTTGGAGTAGAGTTGAAAGAACCCTTTTCCAATTTCTGTAGCAACCACTCCCTTCCAGGGAGCATTGTCCAACACTAACGCCAGGTCAGCCTCATTGCGCAAAATCGCAGCGTAGGCACGATCGGGCCTGAGATGTCGAAAATCGATTTTTTCGATCGAGAGAAGGGCAGGAACGGCAATCTGCGCAATCGCATGGGTCGTCACCAGACGAAGAGGGACGAGCTGCTGCGAAACGACCAAACTTTTGAGCTGCTTGACCCAACTCTCGATGCGGGGAAGCAAAAGTTGCCCCTCAGGAGTCAGGCAAAATTGCCTTTTTTCATGGGTGCAAAGCGGTAGTCCAAAAGCCGTTTCAACACGGCGGATGGCTGCACTAGCCGCGCTCTGGCTGAGATGGTGATAGTCAGCCGATTTACCAAGGTTTTTCATGAGTGCTGCCTTAATGAAGAGCTCGACATCAGCAATTCGAAGATTTTTTATATTCATATCTGTTTTATCGATTAAGAACATCG
>DATAHB010000084.1:0-4734 GCA_036263375.1 Rhabdochlamydiaceae bacterium
AGATGTTCTGATATAATTAGAAAAAACTTTATGAAACTTTTTGCACGAAGTAAGCCTAAAATTAGCGTCCAGAGCACCAAAAAAGATGGTTATAGTGGCTGGGTCAAATGCACCGAATGCAATGAGATGGTCCATGCCAACGATTTGCAGGAAAATAAACACTGCTGTCCTAAGTGCGATCACCACTATCGATTAACAGGTCTCCAACGGATCCAGCTCCTTGCCGATAAAGATTCGTTTATCGAGATGTATACCCAGTTTAAACCTTCCGATCCGTTAGAGTTTGTCGATACCGAGGCGTATAACAATCGGATTAAAAAAGCAGAAAAATCGACAGGGCGCGATGAAGCAGCCATCGTTGGCAGCTGCGAAATCAACACAATTACCGTCGCACTTTGTGTCCTAGATTTTAGTTTCATGGCAGGTTCGATGGGATCTGTGGTGGGAGAACGGCTCACTTCTATGATTGAGTATGCCATTGAACATTCTCTGCCAGTTGTGATTGTGTCAGCCTCTGGTGGTGCTCGCATGCAAGAATCGATCCTGTCCCTGATGCAAATGGCCAAGACATCGGCAGCGCTTGCTAAATTGAGCGAAAAAGGACTTCCTTATATCTCGATCTTGACCAATCCAACGACAGGCGGTGTTACCGCTTCGTTTGCTTCGCTGGGCGACATCATTATCGCAGAACCTGATGCACTCATTGGTTTTGCAGGTCCGCGCGTTGTGGAACAGACCATTGGTCAAAAACTTCCTCCCAGGGCCCAAAAATCAGAATTCTTAGTTGAAAAAGGGATGGTCGACTGCATCGTCCGCCGTCATGATCTCAAAGACAAGCTGAGTTCTTTGATCGGCTTTTTGATCGAAAATAAGAGACATTTTGCAGTTTCAATAGACGCAAAATCCTTGGGCAAGCTGCCACAGAAATTAAAACAACTTTTAGCCCTTTCTGAGCAAGAACTCGTTTCCGAAACAATCCCCTAATCTGATATATCTATCCTAAAAAAAGGATAGGTCATGTCAAAAAATATTCCCGTTCCCACCATCGTCGCAGAAGGCGCGCATTTACCTCTTTATGCCTCAGCGGAAGCCGCTGGCGCAGACGTCCGCGCAAAGCTGGCTCAAGATATGATTTTAAAGCCCGGAGAGAGCGCTTTGATCCCTACTGGGCTCAAATTTGCTATCCCGGAAGGTTTTGAAATCCAAGTCCGGCCCCGCAGCGGCCTTGCCTTTAAAAACGGGATCACCGTCCTCAATTCTCCAGGCACCATCGATTCTGATTATCGAGGGGAGCTCGGAGTCATTCTCATCAATCATAGCCAGCAGCCATTCACGGTCACAGCTGGCATGCGGATTGCCCAAATCGTTATTGCTCCTGTCTATCGAGCAGAGTTTCTTCCAGAAGAAACGTTGTCTGTGACGACTAGAGGCGAGGGCGGATTCGGCCATACGGGCGTTCTCTAAAAAATTCTTAGATGTTAAAAATGGCTAGTTTTGGATAGACTTGCAAAAAAGGAACAACCATGACTGTCGTCCAAGAAAGCTGGAACTTCAATGGTCGAAAAAGGGGATTTAAGGGATTTTTCGATCCTAAAAATCTTCTTCGATTCCTACGTCAACTTTTCAAAAAGGACGGACCGATGTCCCTGACTGAATATTTAGATGATAGATTAGTGGTTTTTTTAGATGTTCAGACACAAGCAGACGGAATCAACTCTTTAATCGAAGCGCTTGATGTTGCGCACAAGCTCAAAGATAAATCAGCTTTTCATAAAGCCATCTTGGACCGGGAGAAAATCGTTTCGACCGGAATCGGTCTAGGAGTAGCGATTCCCCACGCAAAGCTAGGGGGATATGAAGAGTTTTTTATTGCAGTCGGCATTCAAGGAGGCCCCGGCATCGAGTGGAATTCTCTCGATGGTTCACAAGTTCATTTGATTTTTATGATTGGGGGGCCTGATAATAGACAAACGGAATATTTAAAAATTTTGTCTAGATTAACGATGGCTATTAAAGAATCGGAACGCCGTAAAGCGCTATTAAAGGCGACATCGGCAAAACAAGTGATTGATCTATTCAAAGGATGTTAACCTATGGATTTGAAAATTAAAGATGTCGCCGAACTGCTCAACGTCTCTGAAACGACAATCCGCCGGTGGTTAAAAGATGGGAAGATTCCTGCCTATCAGCTTAACCATCAATACCGTTTTAGCCGAGGCGAGATCGAAGATTGGATGATGAAGTGCAAACTCAATCTTGGCAAAGATGGTTTTTCTCCTTTTGAAGAAAAGCAGATCTATCCTGTTGTGGAAGAAGAGCCGCACGCAGGACGAGGGGGCACGCAGCAATTTAGTCTTTACCGCGCGATGCATAAAGGAGGAGTGCTTGGGAATATTCCCGCTAAAAATAAAACCCAGCTCATCAAAATGGTCATGCAAAAAACAGCGCCGCGTTTAGACCTGGATGCCGATCTGATGACAGAGCTTCTCTTAGATAGGGAAGAACTCATGTCGACAGCGTTGAACTCAGGAATTGCTGTCCCGCATCCCCGCGATACGGTGCTAGAACATCCGGGCTCTGACGCCATTATCACCGTATTTCCGGAAAAACCTATCGACTATGATGCCTTAGATGGGCAGCCTGTCCACACGCTCTTTTTCTTGTTCTCATCGTCAGACAAGACCCATCTGCATCTTCTGTCCAAGTTGGCTCACCTCACAAGCCAGCCTGAATCCCTCGAGTTCCTCGCTTCTAAGCCAAGCACCGATGCGCTCTTGGCCTATATCAAGGAATGGGAAGCTAAAATACGACATCAAACATAAAGTAGAAAAAAAATGAAAAAAGGACTGCTTGCGAAAAAATCAATTGGCGCTCTTCTCAAAGAAGCCGCCGATAACAAACACGGTTTAAAAAGGACTTTGGGTCCTTGGAACCTGACTGCTATGGGAATAGGTGCTATTATTGGTGCCGGATTATTTATTATTACGGGAGATGTTGCTGCTCACTACTCAGGGCCTGCCGTCATCCTTTCGTTTAT
Source organism: Rhabdochlamydiaceae bacterium (assembly GCA_036263375.1). Classification (GTDB taxonomy): domain Bacteria; phylum Chlamydiota; class Chlamydiia; order Chlamydiales; family Rhabdochlamydiaceae; genus PALSA-1444. The sequence goes on from DATAHB010000084.1 coordinate 3,038, forward strand.
TATTGCCGCCATCATCTGCACGTTTGCAGCCCTTTGCTATGCTGAATTTGCCTCTTTGATTCCGATTGCCGGATCTGCTTACACCTATGCCTTCGTGGCGATTGGAGAGTTCTTTGCCTGGATCATGGGAACTGCCCTGACGGTCGAATATTTATTTTCATTCTGCACGGTCGCCGCCGGCTGGTCGGGATATCTCAATAGTTTAATGACAGATCTCGGCACTCCGATTGCCGCAGTCTTTGCCAAAGCCCCCTTTGCCTATTCTGCCGAAACCGGTTGGTCCTCGACCGGAGCGTACTTCAACCTCCCAGCGATGGCCATCATTGGAATTTTGGCCTGGCTCATTAGCCGTGGGATCCAAACCGCGGCCTTCTTGAACGATCTCCTCGTGATCATGAAACTCGGTGTGATCATCTTGTTCATCGGCTTTGGAATAGCCTATATTAATGCCGACAACCTCACCCCGTTTATTCCGGTCAATACCGGTTTTTTCGGCGAGTTCGGCTGGAGCGGGGTTCTCCGCGGCTCAGGGATTGTATTCTTTGCGTTCCTTGGCTTCGATGCTGTCGCAACGCTAGCTCAAGAAGCTAAAAACCCCCAAAGAGACATGCCTGTCGGCATGATTGGATCGTTAGTGATCTGTACGCTGGTTTACATCGTTTTTGGTTTCGTCATGACAGGCGTAACCCCTTACTCCACCTTAGGGGTGCCAGACCCTGTCGGCGTTGCGATTAATGCCTTTGGACCTAGCTTTGCCTGGCTCAGATATATCATTAAATTCGCCATCTTAGCAGGACTCACTTCGGTGATCCTCGTCATGATGACTGCCCAAGCCAGGATTATCTATACAATGGCCCATGATGGACTCGTGCCAAAAGTGTTTGGCAAGACCCATCCGGTCTATCGTACTCCTTTCAATACGACCTGGATTTTGGCTGGTGTTGGTATCTTGCTGGCCGGCTTATTCCCCGTCAACATTCTCGGGCCTCTGACCTCCATCGGAGCGCTTTTCGTCTTCGGTATGGTCTGCTTTGGAGTTCTCGTGCTCAGATTTACTCAGCCGACTCTCCATCGTCCGTTCAAGACGCCGTTTACGCCTTGGGTTCCGCTCCTTGGAACGCTTGCCTGCTTCTTCCAAATGGTCTTGATGCCTGGAGTTATCTGGCTGCAGTTTCTCCTCGCTCTTGGCCTCGGCTGTCTTTTCTATTTCATCTATGGTCAAAAGCACAGCAAGCTGAGAAACGGGTAAGCTTATTGATTATTGAACTCGCGTTAGGTTCCTAACGCGAGTTTTTCTATTTGGCCCAAAGGCCCTTTTCTTTATGATAGTTTTGTATGAAAAAAATCGTTCTCCTATTAGGCATGCTCATGACTTCTCTCATTGCTCAAGATGTTCCACAAGAAACCTTTAAACGGTTTCAAGATCAAGTTGTCATTGTCACAGGCGCTTCTAAAGGGATCGGCAAAGGAATTGCTAAGCTTTTTGCAAGCGAAGGGGCAAAGCTTGTCGTTGTCGGCAGAGATGAGAAAGCGCTGGAACAACTCGCAGGAGAACTCTCTAAAACTGAAGTTCTCTCCGTCCGGGCAGACGTCAGCAGCTCAGCAGATATCGAAAGAGTTGTCCAAGAAACTTTAGCGCGTTATGGTAGGATCGATGTTCTCTGCCACAATGCGGGAATCTATCCTCAAGCACGCCT
>DATAHB010000085.1:0-22279 GCA_036263375.1 Rhabdochlamydiaceae bacterium
TCTTGGGACCATTCGGGTCTTGATTGAGAAATGAACCCAAAACTCAGGTTTAAAAGGAAATCGCTCCTTCTTTCATTTTCAACTCGACCGTCTGGTTAGGCACGATTTTGCCTTGCAAGAGGGCGCTTGAGAGCATGTTCACGACTTCATTTTGGATGAGCCGTTTTAGGGGCCGTGCGCCGTAGATAGGGTCGTATCCTTTTTCAGCGAGATGAGCCAAAACGCTTTTCCATTGGAGCTTGATCTCTTTTTCCGCGAGGCGCTCTTTGACATGATCGAGCTGGATGGCTGCGATGGCTTCCATATCTTTTTCTTGGAGTGGAAGAAAGGGCAGGATATCATCGAGTCGATTGAGGAATTCGGGCCTGAAATGGTTTTGGAGGATGGGTTCTAAAAATTTTAAAATTTCTTCCTTTTGAATTTTTTTCGATTTCAGTTGGGTGAGGAGTTCGCTTGAGCCCAGGTTCGAGGTCATGATGAAGAGGGCATTTTTGCAGTTGACTGTTCTTCCTTTGCTGTCGGTGAGGCGCCCATCATCAAAGATCTGCAGGAGGATATTGAATACATCGGGATGAGCTTTTTCGATCTCGTCCAAAAGAACCACGCTATAAGGACGGCGCCGGATTGCTTCAGTGAGCTGGCCTCCTTCCTCGTAGCCGACATAGCCGGGAGGCGATCCGATAAGTTTAGAGACAGTATGTTTTTCCATGTACTCGGACATGTCAAGACGGATCATTGCCTCTTCTTGATTGAAGAGCTCCCTAGCAAGTGCTTTAGCAAGCTCGGTTTTACCGACGCCGGTCGGACCCACAAAGAGAAAGACTCCGACGGGTCTATTGGGATCACTTAGCCCAGCACGGGATCTGCGGATCGCTTCACTGACGGCCTCAATGGCAAAAGGTTGGCCGACAACCGACTGGCTGAGGACCTTTTCCAAGCTCATCAGTTTTAAGGCTTCTCCTTCAACCATTTTCTGGACAGGAACGCCCGTCCATTTCGAGACGATTTGGGCAATCAGCTGATCATCGACTTCTTCTTGCAACAAGCGATCTTTTTGGCCGCCGAGGTTTTTTTGAACCTCTTCCATCTCTTTTTTGACAGCTGGGATTTGGCTGTAGCGGATCTCAGCGACCTTATTATAATCACCTGACCTTTCAGCCTCCTCTTCTTGAAACTTAAATTGTTCAAGTCTGTTCTTTTTGTCTTTGAGAGAATCGATCAATTTTTTTTCTTCATTCCAGCGCTGGCGGAGTAACGTGAGCTCCTCTTTCAGATGGGCAATTTCTTTCCCGATCTTTTCTGCTTCGGTAAGAGCTGCGGGAGAATCTTCCCGTTTTAACGCCTCTTGTTTTACGATGAGGCTGGAGAGTTCTCGCTCTTTCCTGTCGATGGGGAGCGGCAGGGTGCCAAGCTGCATCCGGATTAAACTGGCCGCTTCATCGATGAGGTCGATCGCTTTATCCGGTAATTGCCGGTCAGTGATGTAACGGCTGGATAAAAAAACGGCGGAGTGGATCGCCGGCTCTGTGATCCGGACCCCGTGGAAAATTTCGTACCGTTCTCTAAGGCCACGTAAAATCGCGATCGCATCTTCGAGAGAAGGCTCTTCGATCAGGACAGGCTGAAAGCGACGTTCTAAGGCCGGATCTTTTTCGATGTATTTCTTGTACTCATTGAGAGTTGTGGCTCCGATACAGTGGAGAGTTCCGCGGGCAAGCGCCGGTTTAAGAAGATTGGCGGCATCCATGGCGCCTTCAGATGCTCCTGCGCCGACAAGTGTATGGACTTCATCGATAAAGAGGAGGATATTGCCCTCACTTTTTTCGACTTCTTGCAGAATGCCCTTCAAACGCTCTTCGAACTCCCCCCGAAACTTTGTTCCGGCAATGAGGCTCCCCATATCCAAGGCAAAAAGTTGTCGTCCTTTCAGAGAGTCAGGGACATCGCCTTGGATAATCCTTTGGGCAAGACCCTCGGCAACGGCCGTTTTACCAACGCCCGGTTCTCCGATCAGGAGGGGGTTATTTTTCGTGCGGCGGGAAAGCACCTGCATAGTGCGGAGGATCTCTTCATCCCGTCCGATGACAGGATCAAGTTTTCCTTCTCTAGCAAGAGCCGTCAGGTTTTTACAATATTTCTCTAGAGTTTGGAGTGCTTGTTCTGCAGTGGGTGAGTCGATATGCATGGTTCCTCGGATTTCTTTGATTTTACGTTCAACCTCTTGGACAGAGACTTTATTTTTCCAGCTGGCAAAAGGCTCTTTCCCTTTGTGCCAAAAAGCCAGCAGCAGGTGGTCGCTGGCGATATACGCATCGTTCCATTTTTTCGCGATGCCTTGAGCTTCTTGAAAGAGTGTTTGGATCGCAGAAGAAATAGCCGGCTGCTGAGAGGTTCCTGCATAAGTCGGTAGTTTTTTGATCGCCCTGTCGAGTTTGTCCAAGAGATCTTCCCGGTTCAGCTGATTTGCGGCGGCAAAGGTTGAAAAGTACCCCTGCGGATCTTCAAATAGCGATTTAAGTAATTGAAGATCAGAAACTTCTGTCAGGCGCTTTGCCTGAGCTTCTTCTAGGGCGTTTTGCAGGGCTGCTGCGACGGCTTCTGTGAGTTGAGTGTTCATAGAACCTCCTTTTCTCACAAATTTAGCAGACTGGCGCTCCAAGTGCAAGATTTATATTGTAACCTGTTAAAAATGTAAGACTTGGACTATCTCGCTCTAAGACAGAAACTTAGACATAAGCTTCTCATTCTAAGGCCGATTTGTTTATTAATTGAATTAAAGTAAAATATTTAATATAATATTTATTATAATTTAAAATAAAATGGAGATAAAAATGTCTTTTATAACAAATATAACAAATAGTGTTGTCCAAACAGTTACGAATTCTGCTAGTGCGTGTCGCCGTGCCGTGGTTGTGGTTACTGAGTATTTTCATGTCCTGAATGCTTTTGACTACCGCCCTCTCGCCGATCGCGTTACCATGACATACTGCGTGAATTCTGAGTTTGTAGCTAAATACCGTACAAGCTCTGCTGCGCGTGATCTTCTTGGCCTATGGCAGTCATTGTCCTTGCAAACGCAAATTCCCGCCTACTGTGATGTTAGACTTGCTGAAAGTCTTGAAGGCTTGACGGCACAATTTGACGCATGGATTAATCGACATCGAGAGGCAGTCAATCAGGTGGATAAGTTGTGGCTAAGCGATTTCACAAATTTCCCCTCTCAAATAAGTCAATTGATTGGGCTAAAAGAACTTCATATTTATAGAGGTGAGTTTACAACATTGCCTACTGAAGTTTGTTCTCTCCCTAACCTGAGAGAACTGTATATCCAGGATTGTGATAATCTTATCTTCTCATCTGAAATTGGCGGGTTGACGCAATTAACCCATTTGCTTGTGGCCAAGTACGATGGCATAGCGCTACCGGCTGAAATTGGACTCCTTCAAAATCTTAAAACGCTTAACGTAGCTGGTATAACAACAGTTCCAGCGGAAATCGGCCAGCTCTATCAGCTAGAAAACCTATATTTAGATAGTGGCACTCTCACAGCACTGCCACCTGAAATTGGCCAGCTTACAAATCTCACTCGGCTTGAGCTCAAAGGGAACCGCCTAGCAACGCTACCTGCGGAGCTTGGCGATCTTATCAATTTAAGATCCGCAAATTTTGGATATAACCAGCTTACAACGATCCCCGATTCTCTTGCCGCTCTGCCTTGGAATTGTCTTATACACTTTGAAGGCAATCCGTTGTCTGCTGAAGCAATTCGAGCTTTTGAAAACCGAATTGATGCCGTTAGCGCAGAAGACGCTAATCTCGGGCCTCAGCGGGTAATTTTTGCTCGGACCAGAGCGCAGGTTGTCAATAGAGAAGAAACCTTAGAAGACGCAATCCTGTTTTGGCTAACAAAATTTAAAGAGGCATTTCCTGATGCTTCTCAGGAGTCAGCTGACCGTTTTCCTGCACAAGCAGGAGATCGAGCTTGCCTAGCTTTTTATAACTCACTTTTGACCCATGAGGAAAAAGGCAAATTACATGAGTTTTTAAATCGACTGAAAAAGACAAAGGACTACGAAGCTGAAGGCGCAAGTCGGCAAAAAGTGATTGTAGATGCTGTCTACATGTTGCAAGAGGCTGCTACGCAAGTGAAGTTCCGAGAAGCGTTGTTTCCGATTTTAGACGATGCGACATCGACCTGCGGAGATCGTGTCACGCTAGCCCGCAATACGATTAAAATGCAGATATGTTTAAGCCGCGCCGACGAAAGAAGCGATGCCGAGCTAGCGGAGCTCGTGATTGGATTAAAGCGCATGGAGTTATTGGATGGATATGCAAAAGAGCGGATCGATGCTCTGAACCTAGGCGACGCCATCGAAACATACCTCTATTATCAGGTGAAGCTAAAAGATAAATTAAAACTTCCCATTGCGGCAGACGGGATGCTTTATGCCGAGATGTCAGGGATTACACCTGCGATGCTCAAAGAAGATGCGGGCAAGATTCTGAACCAAACGACCTCTGCCCAGGACGTCTACAATATCCTGATCAATAGCACCGAATGGCAAAAACGGATGCTAAAAAACCACAAGGCAGAATTGGATGCGGCCGAAGGAAAACTCTCTGAAAAAATGAATGAGCTTTTTGCAGATGAGGAAATGCCCAAAGGTGAACAAACGAAACAAATGGACGCTCTGATGCTTGAGCGTAAAGAATTGACGAAGGTTTTAGTCGAAAGACACACCCAAGAATGGGTGGCCCAAAATATTAAGTAGTTTTGGGAGCCTTGATCATTTTGCCGTTGACGCTGACTTTTGTCCGCATATTGGTGATCTTGGAAGGATAATTCGGATCGCCGCTCGGCTCAATGGTCACTTCAATCGGAGTGAGCCAAAAGACTGTTTTCGAACGGTCTGCCGGCGCAATCTCATATATCGATCCATCGCTGAACATTAATTCAGCGCCATTTTGGATGTTTTGTTCAAGGGAGATTGAGGATTTTTCCGCAGTCGTCGACACGGTTGAATAAAGAACAGTCGTTGCAAAGACAACAAGGGCGGATATCGCACGGATGGGATGCATAACACCTCTAAGAGACTGTTCTCAAACTAGGCTTCTGTCATTTTTGAGGTTCTTTTGAGCCTCTTTTTGATTCAAATGAAGGGGTCAATATACGTTAGTTGATATTAACCCCTTCATTTGAATCGAAAAAAGGCCAAAGTAATCCACAAAAATGACGAAGCCTTAGTTTGAGAACAGTCTCTAAACTTTCTTCTAAAAAAATTATTTGAATATTGCAAGAGGATTCAGGACGGCTCAGGAGAGAGCCGTCGGAGATGGTCTCTAAGGCCGCGGAGGGCTTTGCATTTGTGGTCGCGAGAGGCGAGGATCTTTTCGGTGAGGCGCAGGTGGTGCCAAGCTTTGTTGTAATCGAGCCTCTGCAGGGCCAGGATTGAGAGATAATACTCGACAACGCAATTGGTGGGGTCGATTTGATGATGGAGTTCTAGTGTTTGAAGCGCCTCTTGCTGCCTTCCCAGCTGGAGCCAGGTGACGGCAAGTTGTACGATGGCGGAGCGGAAGCGGGGATATTTTTTCAGGACGTCTTGGAGCTTTTGTTGTTTTTCTAAAACAGACTGCCGTTTTTCGTCGACGTGGAGATAGACGGCTTTGAGAGCGTCGGCATCGGCGCGTCCTTCGAGATAATCATCGGCAACGGTTTCTGGGGAAACGGCCCATTCAAAGGTATAGTTCTTTAAGGGTTCAAGGAGAGCTTTTCCTTTTTTTGTATTTCCGATGAAGAGGTAGTTCATGCCGAGTAAGAAGTTAACGAGAGGATCTTCTCCGACATAGCGACGGGCTTTTTCGTAGAGTTCAACGGCTTTCTGATGATCATTTTGGCCCCAGGCGACGGAGGCTTGGTTGAAGTAAGCCATGCCGATCACTTCTTTCATATTCCGTTCCATCAAACGGCGGGTGTCAATTCCGAGATAAACATCAGAGGGAAGATCGATGCCGCGCGCGGTCGTTTCGATGTTCACGACTTTGAGGCCTTTGCGGTATCGGACATAGATGTGGCCGGGAGGGGTGATGATTTCGAGGGGAAGTGCCATGCGTTGGGCCAGGCAAAGATATAAAATGGAGACTCCAAGGCAGACGCCTTCTCTGCTGTCCATGACGGAAGGTAAAAAAGTGTACAGGTCGATGTCTTTGGCATAGAGAGAGTGAGGAGGGAATCGGAATTTCATCTCTTGGAAGATAAACCGGTTGATCTCGCGGATATAATCTTCGGGGGTTGCGCTCTGCGGAAGCCGAGCTAAAATTTGGAGAGCAATGAGGTCAAGACCCGCTTCATACTGGCGAATATCTTCGACATTTTCATTGAACTGCTCGATGAGCAGTCCGCGGCCTAAGTCGACCTCGTGCGGCTGCAGAGAGGCCAGCTGCTCGCGCGTCCAGATTTGGTGCCCTTTAATGAAGCGGTTGGCCAGACGGCTTCCAAGGTCTTCAATGGCGCTGAGTTGCTCAGGTGAGAGTTTGACCGGTTTTTCGTAGTTTTGCCGGGTGATCAGCGAGATGACGGCTTGAATATCAAACACCGGAAGTGTGACCTGGATGCCGCTCGATTTGACTTGTCCGCCGGATAGGAGATGCCATGCTTGAGAGAGGGCTTTTTTTCCCTCGACGGTATTTGGATAGAGCTCATAGAAGGCAAGGTGCTCGGAAACCGATAGCGGATCTAAGCTGCTCAAGCGGGACTTTAAAAAATGGTCTTCGCTATGGAGAAGGCAAGGCAATAAGAGGTACAGGATCCAGTGTTTCATGGGGATAATAATATTGCTTTAATGGCTTTTTTTAAAGGCTCATGGCGGGCAATTTCTTCGAGGGGGAGATGGAGTCGGTAGGTCCAGTTAGTGGGGAGGATCTTGCCGGGGATATTGATCCGTTCGTCGTCGGGATGGGATGAGATCAGCTCAGGAAAAAGGGCGAGGTATTCAGGCAGAAGGTTGATATGGAAGAGCGAAGGGGTGTGGTGCGCATCGCGGAGAATAGAAAGTCGGTGGTCATACGAGAGGTCAGGGGAAAAGGTCCAGCCTTTGAACGTGCAAAATTGTTTAGCATCTTCGATGGGGTCTAGCCACCAGAGTTGCAGGGTTTCTGAATCGTGGGTGGAGACGGTGGTCATCGAGAGGGATGGATATTCGTTAAAAGGAATGAAGGCTCCGCCTTCATCGTATTTTCGCTGCCAGCGGATCACTTTTGTTCCGCAGATGCCCAGCTCTTCAAGAGTTGTTCTAACGGAAGGAGGCACTGTTCCTAAATCTTCAGCAATGGGAAGCATCGAAGAGGCGTTGAGCATCATGAGGAGAATTTCTTTGCCTTGCGGAACCCAAAGAGCAGGATTTTCGGGGAGGAATTTTCCTTCTTTCGGAGGGTGGCCCAGCGGGATGGCCCAGATGCGGAAAAATCCGACGACGTGGTCAATGCGATAGAGGTCGTAATAGTTGCTAGCGACTTTGAGCCGGTCTTTCCACCATAAAAAATCTTCGTTTTTCAAATCTTCCCAATTAAAAAGCGGAAATCCCCAGTATTGCCCTTCACTGTCGTAAGCATCGGGAGGAGCTCCGGCAGAAAGGGTAAAATTAAACCGGTGGGGTTTAAACCAGGCATCGACGCTGTCGGGGCTGATGAGGATCGGGATATCTCCTTTGAGCAGGATGCCTTTGGAGTGGGCATACTCTTTAACGTGGGCCATCTGGATGTGGCAGAGGAACTGGAGAAGTAAATAGAAGGCGAGGTCCTGTGTATGCTCGGCTTCAAGTCGTTTAAAATCGGGAGTTTTGAGCTCTTCAGGCCAGCTCATCCACGGAGTGTGTTGAAGTTTGTCCTTGAGGACTTTAAAAAGAGCGTATGGAACAAGCCATGCATTCTGATCGACAAAGTGTTGAAATTCTTTGCTTTTGATGAGGTCAGATCCTTTTTCATTGCAGTAGGTATGGAGGAAGTTGAGTTTGAGAGAGAGGACTTCGAGATACGAGACGCGGGGAAGAGTATTTAGATGGGACGCATCGGGAGGGGTGGGATTTCCTGGGAGATGCTGCAGGGAAAGGTAGATGGGATGGAGAGCGCAGGAAGAAAGCGCGTTATAAGGAGAGGGATCTGTTCCGGAGTCGTTGAGGGGAAGAAGTTGGATCACTTCAAAGCCGACGTCCTGGCACCAATCGATCAGCGGGAGGAGATCAGCAAATTCTCCGATGCCAGAACTTTGAGCTGTTTTGAGGCTGGCCAGGGGAAGATTAATTCCGTGGCGGGGTTTGACTCCGATTTTGTTCCAGTGCTTCCAAGATGGCAGCTGTTTGAAATCGATTGTCACGATTACTTCCTTTTGATGTCAAAAATCGACGGGCCTGTTTTTTGCAAGGTACGTCCTCGCTCGGGCAGCTGTCCAGTTTGAAGAGCAGTCTTCCAAGAAAAAGCTTTCTCTAAAAACGGTTCAAGAAAATCGGCCATCTTATTCCCATCGAGACCAGCCAAGTAAACATACGCATATAAAGCGAGTTGGTTGTTACGCTCGCAATAGCAGAAGTTTCCTGTGCGAGGGAAAAGATTGTTTTCCTTGAGAGTTTCAAGCAAGATATGTTCTCTGAATTTTCCCGCAGAGATCTCGGAAATAAAGGCGGCGACGAGGATTCTTTCTCTGTCTTCTTTAAGCTGGACATGGAGCTCGCCGTTGATGACGAGACTGCAGGCGCGGTGGTTGTCTGGATGGAGAGGTACCTGAATGAGTGCGCCAAGATCGGCAAGCAGTATCGCAAAATGATCCATGAACCTATCCTTATTTTTTCTTCTTCTTTTTCTCGTTTTCTTCTTCTTCCTTTTCCTCGAGTTTTTCTTCGAGATCTTCCAGGGTTTCAATGAAACACATGAGGAGTTCTTGCCGTTGCCGTTCATCGCGGAAAAGGCGAGGAGCGACTTGCCGCATGGCATCGCGAAACTGCAAGTAGATAATCAGCTGCGCAAGTTCTTCTCCTGCAATGCCAAGCTGTTGGGAAAGTAAAAGCGCCTTATCGATAGAAGGGTATCTTTCTTGAATAAACCGCATGAAGATGCGGGAGAGCGATTCGAAGGTGATACGAGGCGGCAGTAAGAGTCCTTGCCGGTCAAAGGAGCTGGTGATGAGCCGCATGCGGGAAAAGAAATACCTGTAAACGCCTAAAATTGCCTGCATATTTCGGGTTTCTGCGAGATATTTTTGAAGTTCTTCACGAGGAATCGAAGGCCCTTTTGCTTTAATGTCCGCTCCTAACGAATGGAGCACAAAATCGATGACGTTTTTCATTTTTTCAAAAGGGAATTTATTGGAGAGCTCTTGGTAGAGCGTATGGGCATCTCGCTGCGTCCCTGTAATGTCTCGGTAAAGATCTCGAAGGGCTGTTGGAGAGCCGAGCCCTTGCGTCGAAAAATTTCGGGCTTGTGTGCCGATATTGCGGCCTGATTTGATATCTCGTTCATATAAGCGGTTCAGTTCTGTTTTTGCCTGCTGCAAAACAGCTTTCATGGAAGGCTCGGCGGTTTCTAAGAGAAAATCGAGCGCCTCATCCACGAGGGCTAGATCGGTGTAAGCGGCTCTTAGCTTGCGGATGATATCCTCGGCAGAATCGCGCGACGTGATTCGGACGCGCAGAGCCAGGAGAGTCCGGGCTTGAAGCTCAGGGTTACGACGTTGGTAGGTTTCAGCTGTCGATTGAAGCTCTTCGATGGCATTGACTTCTTGCTCTTCATCGATCTGTTCTTGCTTAGTGTCTTCGGTTCTGGTTTTTTCTCGTATTCGTTTTTCTAGATTCTGAAAATTACGGGCCAGCGCAAGCGGGTTCCATGCATTGAGATCTGCCCATTCATCAAAACTCGTTTGCGCGGCTTCTTGAGCAATTATATATTGGCTCATCCGTGCAGCCGCTTGCTGTTGTGCAGTTTTCTGCTGCTGCGCGCGTTGTATGCCTTGGCTGACTATGGGGTCGTCGGACATCGAGCCTCTTTAGAGCCTGTCCACAAGCTAAGCTTCTGTCCCTTTTGGCGTTCTTTTGAGCCTACTTTTCAATTGAAAATAGGCCAAAATAATCACCGAAAGTGACGAAGCCCTAGCTTATGGATGGGCTCTTATTCTATCCAAATCATAAAGCGGCTGTTTTTGTCCATGTTGTATTTAAAGCATAGACTTCTATAATGATTGGTCATCGTGGAGGCTTTCATGGGTAAAACGGTTAAATTCTTTTCGCTGCTGTTGATGGTTGTCATTGCAGCTCTTTCAGCGGATCCCGGAAAGGTGGCAGATAACTTTCTATCAACGATCAAAGAAAGATACCGATTAACAGTTACTGAAGTCGATCCGGAACATCATTGCTTTAAACTGTCGAATAAATTGATCTGTAATCTTCTTCAAAAAAATTGGGAGACGGACCCTCTTCCTGCAATTGGAGATGAAGTCTTTCTTCGGTCAATTACAAACGTTTACAATCGGCAATGGACCCGTGTTGAACAAGGAGAGGTGGCTGTTGTAATTGGAAGTTCTGGTCGAGAGGTCCATGTTTGGATTTCCGGCGAATCCGAATATGCATTGTTTTTTCTTGGCACTACATCCACCTGCACCGGAACGTCTTCCGATACCAACAAAGAAGTGTTTGTTTTAACAGATGGATCGAAATGGATTAACAAACGTCCGAACATGTTGAATGATTTGTCTGAAGGAGATCGTGTCATTGTCAGTCGGTATAGTGGGAATGAATATCGTCTCATTAGCTTAGACAGTAGTACTTCGTTCCGACTTAAAAATGGAAAAACAGGCGGAATGCTTGCTTGGCAAGCAGTAGAACCTTGTGATGTAGAAAAGGCGACCAAGGAATAGTTCGATGGGTATAAAACTCTTTTCGCTGCTGTTGATGGTTGTTTTTGCAGTGCTTTCTGCTGAGGCACAAGAAGATGAATTCCGTTCGAAAGTCTCCAACCAATATCAGTTAACTGTCACGGAGGTCGATCCAAAAGAGCTTTGCTTTAAACTGTCGAATCAAATGATCTGCAACATTCCCTTTAAAAATAGGGCTATAAAGATCTTTCCGAAAGTCGGTGATAGTGTGGGTTTTTATCCAATATTTACCTATTACGATCGTTATGCAACCCATATCGAGCATGGAGGACTGAGTGTTTCTTTTCGAAGTCCTGATACGCAGTTACAGGAGAACATCAAGGTTTGGGTCTCTGGCAAGTTTGCATGCCCCGTAGTTGTTCGTCGTGACTCAATAGTGACTGAAAGAGATGGGCTAAGAGATGTCTACAAAGAGGTTTTGGTCTTATCGGACGGATCGGCATGGATTAGGAATGAGGAAAAAACGGGTCTCTATGCCCCGGGAGATCGCATCATTGTCACTGTGCTTGGTCAAAATGGATACCTTCTGATTAATTTAGACAAAAGTTCCCAGATCGATGAAGACGATGGGTGGGCATGGGTAACGCTTGCTTTTGAAAAGGTTGAGCCTTTCGATCTCTCCACGATTACCACAGAGTGATTCCGGCGCGAACGATCAGCGAGGGGTCTAGGCTTTCTCCGGGAAGATAGCCTCGGCTTTTTCCTCCCACTTGAAGAAAGAGGGAGCCCGTTTTCCAGAGTTTTCTCTCTGCGATCAATGAGACGGAAGCTCCGAAACGAGAAGCTGAAGTGTTCGCATTGAGAGTGTGGTCTTTGAACTCTGCGAGTGTAAACCGTTTTTGGTCCATATCGATAGCGGGCTGCACCCAGAGGTCTGCCCGGTATCCGATTTGGAACGATCCGAGGTCCCATTGGTGAGGATTTTCGATGCCGCAGCCCATGTAGTTCATTCCCACGTGGCGTCCATTGCGGAGATAAAAGTAGATGGGCCTGTTGTCTTTTACGAGGAAGTTTTCTAAGTAATACTCCGGGCCGAAGGGAGTGAGTCCTAAACGGGCTCCGGGGAGGTATTTGTATGATCCAATCGAGATCATCGGGATCGATCCTTCTGTTCCCTTTCGAATGAATTTCCAAGCGGTGGCTACAGAATAATAGGTAATAGGATCGAGCAAGTTGACCAAGGATTGTGCCGCAAGGGACTTGCGTGTGAGGTGACTCCCGGCATACGTATAGTTGAGAATGGAAAGATAGTTGTCCATGTCATTGCCGTCAGAGTTACCGCTGAGGGTTGCATAATAGGTCAGATCGTGCGCTGCCAAAAGATAGAGAGAGTTTTGCCGAGGATTGATTTGTCCATTTTTTAGCCATTGCATACGGATTTTGTTTGCAAAAATAGCCGTTGCTTCAACGCCTCCTGAGTAAATATTTAATAATTGAAAGGCATTTATTTTCGGGGAAGGGAGGAAATAGGTGACAGCTCCTCCGCGTCCATAGGGTGGAGGGACATTGAAGGTGTATTTATCAACCTTTGCCGTAGGAATGCTGCGGGCTCTGTACCCGTGTCCAAAGACTTCATGCTGTGTAGCCATCGCCATATAATTGACAGGGTCCCAGAATAAGACTAGTTCTGCAGCTCTGGAAAGCTGTGCCCAAAGAGCAGGATTTGTTTGATACAGATCGGTTAGACGCTCAAGTGAAGAGTGTTGTACAAACCTATGTGCAATGAGCAAGTCGTCAGCGCCAGCATAAGGAGAGAAATATGGATCGAAAATAAGATTGTTCTGATACAAATCGTGCTGAGGTTCAGCGCAAAGAAGACCAGTTCCAAGCAACGCAAGTAGAAATTTTTTCACTTTTAATCCGAATAATTCGGATTATTTTATTAAGAAATAATAAAACTCGCAATCAGTAAAATTATTTTAACTCAGCTGAATGCGGCCAAGCGGCTGGATTCTCATCTCAGGAACAATTTCCTGGTAAGAAACGACCGGCAGGTCGGGGAATTCTCCCTCGATGAGCTTGCGGGCGAAGCGTCGGACATCGATCGCAGTTAGGAGGACAGGAGGCTGGCCTCCGGCAGGCGTCGGGGTGATCGTCGATCGCATGGAATGCATGATCATTTGGACGGAATCGGGATCCAAGGCGAGGTAGGAGCCGGCAGACGTTTGTTTGATGGCGCCGCGAATGAGGTCTTCGATCTCAGGATCAAGGAGGTAGACGGCCAGCACCGATTGCCCTTGGGAGTATTTGTAGCTAATGTACCGTTTGAGGGAGGATCGGACGTATTCGGTGAGGAGCACGGTATCTTTTTCGGTCTGGGCCCATTCGCTGAGGGCTTCTAAAATGGTGCGGAGGTCTTTGATGGAGATCTGTTCTTGGACGAGGCGGCGGAAGATCTCAGTGAGTTTTTGGAGAGGAACCAAGCGGGTGACCTCTTTGACGAGATCGGGATACGATTTTTCGACGAACTCCAAGATCGCGCGGACTTCCTGGATGCCGATGAAGTCGCTGGCGTGCGTCCGATAGAAGTACGAGAGGTGGAGGATCATTACGTCAAGGGGCTTCCAGAACTTAATGCCGGCCTTTTGGAGGACTTCTTGGTACCGGATGTCAATCCAAATCGAGGGGAGGCCAAAGACAGTCTTTGACTGTGTGAAAGGAACGTTATATTTTTTGAGGATGTCGGGGTTTTCATTGACGAGGAGAGATCCTTCGGGGATTTTTCCGCGGAGGACGGGGACTTCGTTCAGGTAGATCGCATACTCGTCGGATTCTAAGTTAGGAGAATCGGTCCGGACGTGGATGCCGGGGAACCGGACGCCGAGATCTTGATAAAGGGCATGCCGCATCTTGGGGACCATTTCTTCGATGAACGTGGTGCCGGCGCGGTCTTTTTTCATCAGAGTCGAAAGATTTTTACCGACTTCTAAAATGATCGGCAGGGTAAGAGCATATTCATCGCTCGGCCCGCGGACCATTGCGTGGCCTTCAACTTCGGTTTCGGCAGCGCCGATCATGCCTGCGGCGGCTTTTGTCGCTGTTTTTTTCATGGTGCGCATTTTAGAGATTCCAAGGCCTCCGATGAGGGCAGCGAGGATGAGAAAGACAATTTTTGGGAAGCCAGGAATGAACGCAAATAGGAAGAGGACAAATGCGGCGATCAAGATCGCTTTGGGCTGGCCGAGGAGCTGGGTGGAGATCTCCGTTCCCAAGTGGGCGTCTTTTTTTTCACTGGAGACGCGGGTGGTGACGATACCGGCAGTCATCGAGATGAGGAGAGAAGGGATCTGAGAGACGAGGCCGGAACCAATCGACAGGAGGGTATACGTTTGGGCCGCTTGGAGGGCTGACATGCCGTGCATGGAGACGCCGATGATCAATCCGGCAATGATGTTAATGACTGCAATCACAATACCGGCAATCACGTCCCCTTTAACGAACTTCATTGCACCGTCCATGGCTCCGTAGAGTTGGCTCTCTTTGGCTAGGGCAAGGCGGAGATCGCGGGCTTGGTTGGCATCGATGATGCCGCTTCGCATGTCGGCATCAATGCTCATCTGTTTACCTGGCATCGCGTCCAAGGTAAAGCGGGCAGCGACTTCAGCAACCCTCTCGGCACCTTTTGTGACAACGATGAACTGCACGATTGTGATGATCAAGAAGACCACGCCGCCGACCACGAAGTTCCCCCCGACCACGAAATTGCCGAATGTTTGAATGATGTGACCGGCAAAGGCATACAGTAGAATCTGCTTAGTCGCAGAAATCTCGATCCCAAGACGGAAGAGAGTGGTGATAAGGAGCAAAGAGGGGAACATCGACAGATTAACGGCTTTCGGAATATAGAGAGCGACCATCATCAAAGCAATCGAAACGGTCATGTTGATCGCGATCAAGTTATCCAAGAAGTTCGCGCTGACCGGGATGATGATCATCATGATGATGGTGATGACGAAGAAGGCCAAGACGACGTCGCTGGATTGAGCGATAACGCGTAGGAATCTTTCACCGCCGAGTGAGCGGGCGATGTTTTCAAAGAAATTTTTCATTAATGCTCTACCTTATTTGAAGAGTTCGGGCTCTTCTTCACCGGCTTCAAGACGCTTGAGCCACTGCAGGATCTCTGCGATAGCTTCATACGTCTCCTCAGGTATATATTCGCCGATTTTGCCTTTCCTGAAAAGAGTTTGTGCAAGCAAGACGTTTCTCATGATGGGGACAAAGGCCTGCTGGCCTATCTTGATGATCTGGTCTGCAACTAGCCCCTGCCCCATGGTCAAGATCTTGGGAGCGGGCTCTTTGGCTTCATCATATTCCAATGCGACAGCCAAGTGGATAGGGTTGGTGATGATCGCACGGGCGCGGCGGGCAGCCATCGGACCTTCTTGGTAAGCCAGTTCTTGGGCCACCTGTTTGCGGCGGCTTTTCATGTGAGGATCACCTTCCGTATCGCGGAACTCTTGTTTGACCTCGAACTTTTCCATCTTCATCTCTTTTTGGAAGTTATGCCGCTGGTAGGCCAGGTCGAAGATCGCCACAATCAAAAAGAAAATCCCGACGCGGATGATGACTTTGGTTAAAAAGGAGGAGAATACATAGGCGCTTCCAATAGGAGCAATCGCAGCAGTGCCGATAATTTCGGGGACGCTATTGTAGATCACCGAATAGATCAAGAACATCGCACCGGCGATTTTTAAAATCGATTTGATGAGCTCGATCCATGTCTTCATCTTGAACATATTCTTCAAGTTGGTGACCGGATTTAACCGTTTCAAATCGATTTTGAGCACTTCGCTGGAAAAGACTGGGCCGACCACTAAAAAGGAGACCAAGACTCCGACCAGGCTGGTAATTACCACGATCGGAAGGCTGGTTTCAAGAATAATGACGAGACACTGGGCAAGATAGCCTCCTGCCCGATTCGTCAGATCGGTTGTTCCGGCAATACTGCGGAAAGTTCCGACAATATAGCCCCCAAGTTGCTCAAATAAATATTTAGTGGTAAAGAGGACGACGGCGATCGAGGTGATAAAGGTAAAGACGGAAGGGAAATCTTGCGACTTAGCGACCTGACCCTTTTTACGGGAGTCTCTAAGTTTCTTCGGGGTCGCCTTTTCGGATTTTTCTGCCATGAGCTATCCCCTCTTATCGCATATTGCGGTATTTTTTCGCACGGGGAGAGCAGCAAATTTTCTAATTTCTATTTTGTCCCAATTTATGGATAATAGACATCTTTAGGTGAGCGGACGAAAGAAATTCTTTCACTCAAAAAGAAAATTTAAACTCGAGGAAACGATGACAAAAAGTAATATCAAACATTACCGATGGATAATTGCAGGACTGATTTTCTTCATCACCCTCGTCAACTTCATCGACCGTTCGGCGATCTCGTTTGTTATCGGGCCCCTAAAACAAGAGTTTCACTTTACTGACACGCAATTCGGGATTATTCTTGCGGCGTTTGGACTCGGCTATATGCTCCTGACGGCTTTTGGCGGATGGCTTGTCGATCGTTTTGGTGCGCGGATTGTATGGCCTTTAGCCGCGATTACCTGGTCTCTTTGCGTTGGCTTTCTCGGATTCGCTTCAGGATTCTTGGGATTCATCGTGCTTCGCTTCCTTTTGGGCGTCACAGAAGGTCCACATTTCCCTGCCATGAGCCGGTCCATTAGCAATTGGTTACCACCCTCAGAACGGGCCAAAGCCCTTTCTTTAGGGCTTGTGGCGATTCCACTCTCTGCGGTCGTTGGTGCCCCTATTACATCGTATTTGGTTGCCGATTTCGGTTGGCGTGTGATGTTCATGGCCATGAGCGCAACGGGGATCGTCTGGGCATTTGTTTGGTACGTCTGCTTTAGAGACCGTCCTTCCGAATCAAAATTTGTTAGCAAAGCAGAGCTTGAGTTGATCGAAACACGCGATGTCAATAAAAAAGTCGAAAAGCAGGTCGCTGTCGATTGGCGCTTCATTCTGACCAATCCGACTCTCATTGCCAATAACATCGCCTACTTTGCGTATGGGTATATGTTATTTTTTATGACCCTCTGGCTGCCAGGATATTTTCTGACCCAACACGGCCTCGATCTCAAGAGCGTCGGCTGGTATTTGACTATTCCCTGGCTCATTGGTGCTGCCTTCTTAAAATGCGGCGGGATTCTTTCCGACTGGCTTTATAAGAAATACGGCCGCCTTCGACTTGCTAGATCGCATGTGATTTGGTGCAGTCAATTGATCGCAGCTATTTTCTTCATCGCCCTTGGTTTCACAGAGTCGTTCAATCTCTCCCTAGTCTTCCTGAGCTTAGGTCTTGGATTTGGACAGATGTCGCAACCCGCGTTCTTCAGCGTCAACATCGACGTTGCCAAAGAGCGCTCTGGCGCCGCGCAGGGTGTCACCTCGAGCTGCCTTGCGATTGCAGGGATCCTCGGGCCGATCTTGACCGGAATGATTGTCGACTTCACAGGAAACTACAAAGGGGCTTTCTTGCTCCTCGCAGGTTTCACGTGTATCGCTGTGATCACCGTCGTCTTGTTCCATCGCCCGGATCGTGAATGGTCCTATGCGAAAAACTCAACAGCGGCTTAAGGAAAAAAGCCTTGGTTCTAACGAACCAAGGCGTCTGCACTGGTAGCTTCAAATCAAGCGAGGAGCAAGCCATTTTGATAAATCGCCGCATTTCCGGTCCAACCAGAAAGAGATCGGTATTGCCTTGGCAATGAAAGCTCCAATTCCGCACATAGAGCCGTATGTTATTAAAGTGATTCCTTTCCTAAAATCTTTAGCCATTGGAACTGCCCAGGCGCATATTTGAGTGCGGTCCTGCTTAGCAGCGATTTCTTTGATTACTTCACCAAATCTGCTATTTGTCTCAGGAGGGTAATCGACTCCATAAAAGTGTCGCTCCCAAAAACCGTAAAATTTAAATCCCTCATTGCGAACTTGCTCGAAGGCAGTTTGCTCCCATTTGTTCACTTCTGCTACGATTTTTCTGTGGGGAATGTAGGCGACGACGATATGAAAAAGGCCATTAATACAGCAGAGGGTACCTACAACGTCTAAAATAGCGAGAGGGTGAACACAGCACGTGAGTCCAGCAAGCGCGTATTGGAGATGGGGAGTTTGAATGACAAAGCGAGCAATGTAAAGAGATAAGCAGACGGCAGCGACCGTCGCGGCCTTGAATGCCCCTAAAAGAAGGGTTTCCATGTTTTGAAGCTTCTGCTGGGGGCTGGTCGCATGGTAAAGGTTGTAGGCGCTGACAGAGATGTCGTAAATTGCGAAACCGAGTTTTATCATGTTTCCCTCCAAAAATAATTAAGCTTGCTCGAAGAACTTTTGTAATTTTTCCAATAAGTTTTTTTGAATTGTTAGTGGAAGACCCCCGTGCTTAATGTCAGGCGATAATAAAAAGGTCCTTGTTGGGCCTTTTTTCAGCGCCGGCGCTAAAGCAACACGGTCGGGAATGACTCCATCTGTTCCTTTGTTGTCCTTACTCTGGTGCTGGATAATGATATGCTTAATACCCAGTTTTTTCAGTTTCTCTGCCGCTAAGACGCCGTCTAATTCAGCACCGGTTAGGAAGCAAGCCGCAGTTGCAATAAAAGGGACAAAGGTTGCTGCGATGTCGGACAAGCGACTGAATGTGCATTCGGAGGTAGAAAGGTATTTGACTCTGGAGGTATCGAATTGGTGAGCTAGAATAGCTTCTGCCATCATTCCGCCGCCTAACGAGACTCCTTGCATAGCAATGTGGGTAGCTTTAACTTCTTTTTCTAGAAACTGGATCCCCGCCTCAAAACCAGCACCCATTTGGTGCCGCGTGGGATACCCCTTGCTGTGGCCGACGCCAGGGCCGTTAACCAATAGAGTGTTGGCTCCGGTAGCTTTGTTATGGATAGAAATCGCGCTTGTCTCCAGTTCCATGGCCGAAAAATTGCCTAGAGCGTGAATGGACCATTTGCCGTTAGCAATGGTATCTTTATGTCCGATGATTCTTGCGTCGTAGGTGACTCCTGATTTATGTAATGAAATTCTTTGAATTATGAATCCTCTTTTAAGTAAATCCTCGTGTTCAAAAGTTTCTGCTCGCATAAGCAATGTACGAGGCAACGACCAAGGTGCATGGTAAGCCGCGTACCCTATCACCATGGAAATAATCCTTCTAATCGCTAAAGCAATCACTGCATAAGCGACGTAGGAAAAGGCAGGAGAAGAGGCAGCAGAAGAAGCTAGACGAGTGTGTCGGCTCATGGTGGCGCAGAGACCCAGACAGGCAGCAACAAAAAGCAAATTATTGACG
This sequence comes from Rhabdochlamydiaceae bacterium, assembly GCA_036263375.1. Taxonomy (GTDB): domain Bacteria; phylum Chlamydiota; class Chlamydiia; order Chlamydiales; family Rhabdochlamydiaceae; genus PALSA-1444. The sequence continues at coordinate 19,218 of DATAHB010000085.1, forward strand.
ACACGCCAGACTTTTTCAGACAACGTTATCGATGCAGTAAAAGTTTTTAAAGATTGCCATGGTAAATTTACTGCGTTGTTGCTCGATTTAATTTCTGTTGTCATACTTTAAGCTCTATAACGAAAAGCCTTGATTTTAACGGACCAAGGCGTCTTCAGAGGCAGTTTTTTGAATGATTTGATCCACCATTTCTTTGGATGCTTGCCATTTTTCTGCGCCTGGAGCACTTGTTGGAAAACTCCAAGATTGTCCAATGGGCCTTTCAGTTGGCCACAACTGTCTGAATTTCTCTGGACTGAATTGAAAAAGAGACTCTTTTCTCGATCCAAATTCCCATTCTCCGATGATTGCCAAAGGGTCGCCTGCACATGCACGACAATAAGGTCTAAATTCGCGCAGCTCGGTTAAAAACCAATAAATCCAGGCTTTTCCCAATTGAACAAAACTCTGCTGATATAAATTTTGGACTTTGCCCCACAGGTTGTAACATGTCACACGATGTTGGAGAGAAAAGTCTCCATCGCGATTAAACTGAGATGCCTCCAGATATTTATTTGCCAGAGTATTGATTTCCACCTCTCCTGTATATCCATCAATGCTGACCATTCTCTGTGCCCACCATGAAATTCTGACGTGTGTGGGTCGTTGCAACAATTGATCTATTTCGGACACAGTTTGGTCGGGCTGAATGGAGGCCAATTTACTGCTTAAACTAACACTCATAAAGTTTCCTTTGTTAAATTTTAATTTAAGAGTTATTTTCTCTCTATAAATTGCAGCCATTATGGCAGAATGTTCAGATTAACTCAAATGGGCAGAAAAAAGGCGTAACCCAATAAGTTTTAGGAGTCTATAGGTGCCTTCTTAGCCGCCTGCTCCTTGCGGGTGCGGCTCAAGATGTAGAGATTGCTGCCAACGATGATGATCGCACCGGCGATCATGAACGCATCGGGAGATTTTCCCCACCAGAAAAGATCAAGGGCAACGACCCAGAAATAGGTCGAGTAGTCGACAGGTGCGAGGATCGATGCCTGTGTAAAGCGGAGAGCTTGGGCGATGCAATATTGTCCGATGGCAGTGATGCCGCCGACGATGGCAAAAAGGCCCCAATGTTCGAGCGGCATCGGTTTCCAAGGCTCAAACAGGAGCATGCAGGGGAGCATCGCTAAGATCATCACGACGTTGGGATAGATCGCAATCGAGAGGCTGTGTTCGGTCTCAGCCAGGCGGCGCATCAAGATTTTATTGAGGGCGCCAAGGAAGGTGCCGAGAAGGACAACGAGTGCAACGGCTTCAAACAGATTCGAGCCGGGGCGCATCGCCACAATCACGCCGACTAAGCCGATCGCGACTGCGATCCACCGCTCGCGGCTGACGCTTTCTTTAAGCATCAGGGCGCTAAGGACGATCATAAAGAAGGGAGAGGTGTAGCTTAAGGTATAGACAATCGTCAGAGATCCTTGTTTCATCGCAAACATAAAGCAAAATGTATAGACCAAGCTGACAGCCAGGCGGACGAGATGCCGCTGAGGGTGGTTGGTGCCGAGAACTTTACGAATACCGCCGTGGAAGAAGACGGTCACGAAAAGAGGAACCAGGCGGGTCAATGACCGGAGGAAAGAGGCTTGATAAACAGAATAGGTCCCCATGAGGTGTTTGATGAAAGCGTCTGCCAAAGGATAGAGAGCCAGCCCGGTGATCATTAAAACCACTCCGAGGACCGCTCGATTCTGGAGCTTCCGATTATCTGTTGCATCCGCCGACATGAAACCTCCTAAAAAAAGGACAGCTTATTTGAAAGCCAAATTTTAAAGCACAAAAAAAATCAGGTTTGTTATAGGTAGTGAAAGCATGACTATGAGGTAAGAATGGTAGTTCATCCTATTTTGCATCCTGTTGTTGCGATCATCGCCGGTGTTTTGATTTTGATCTTTCCGGCTCTTTTAAATTATATTGTTGCCTTTTATCTGATCATCATTGGAATCGTTGGTATTACGGGGAGTATGTAACCTCGATTCTTTAACCTGTATTCGGAGCAATCCATGCGAATGCTCTGGATGGGCAAGTTTATGCCGGCGCCTATTCGGATGAAGAAGGCCGGCCTGGAGCTGCAGCTCAGCAGACGTCCGATTTTGAAACCGGGCACATCATATGACCTGTTCCCTCGCTTTCTCAAGCTTTTTTGCAACGTCTTTGATTAGAGTGAGCAATATGTCTTTGGTGGGCGCTGCTGCAAGTGGTCTTGGCAGTTCAGTTTCTAAAGATTGAGCGCTAGATTTGAAAATCTCTGTCACCGGATTAGGAAGAGTGCTGGGTAGAACAGAACTGTTAGAAGAGTTTAAACGGTTTACTTCGGTTGCCATATAGGGATCAGTATAAGTGTAAGAAAATCTCAAGACCGCCGTTGAGGAGGGGGATCGGTTTTTTGTGGGGTCTGCCAAAAGCCGGAGGGAGGGAGCGGTGAGGACTGAGGATGGCAGCCCGGGCTTTTGAGTTGCAGGTGGTTTTGAGGAATTCGGCGAGCTCTAGATAGGGATCTTGGGGGGCTTGAATACGGGATCCGTAGGGCGGGTTGGCAACAACGAGGGTGGGTTGCAGGAGCGGCTTGAAATTGTGGACATGCGCGTGTTGGAAGTGCAAGGGGAATTTCGTGTTTTTTTGGGTCTCTTTGCAAAGCTCGATTGCTTTTCTATCCCGATCGCCACCAAAAATGGAATACGGTTTCATCGGTTGGATGCGGCTGTCGAGTTTGGTTTTGATGACAAGCCACTCGTTTTCTTTGTAGAGCGGATGGGTGAAAAATCCGAAATTTTTCCGGAAGTAGGCAGGAGGGGTATTTGTCGATAGGAGGGCGGCTTCCCAAAGAAAGGTTCCGGAGCCGCAGAAGGGGTCGCAGAGGACATCGTCAGCGGTGTAATCGGCATATTTTAAGATGGCGGCAGCAAGGGTTTCTTGGAGGGGGGCCTCGACGGAGCCAGCACGGTATCCGCGTTTGAAAAGAGGCGCGCCTGTTGTATCGACGCTAATGGTTGCTTTGTTTTCAAAAATAAAAACGTGGATTT
>DATAHB010000086.1:0-4610 GCA_036263375.1 Rhabdochlamydiaceae bacterium
AAGATTAGCAAAGAAGTTGTTTGCAAGATAATGAGAATCTTCAGCGCAGAGAAGGCTCCTTTTATGGGCTCTCAGCGTCAGTTATCACGGACCACAGGCACCCCGAGTTAGAGATTTTCTCACTTTCAACCAGATGAATGAGCTGATGCATATTGTTAATAAAAGAAGATTTCCATTCAGTAAAGTTGGATGAATAGTTTCCAGCAGGAGGAATTGATTTCACAAACTGCTCAAATTCAGCACTCGGAGGACAAGAAATTTTGATACTCAAAGCAACATCATGAATTCCTTTTTCTTTTTTCTCAATGGGAGGGGTATCTTTAAGCTGGATGATCACGAGTTCGATCGGTTGGGAGGATTTATTAACACTTTTATGGAGTTCGTTCTCTGGATCAGGATTGCGAACGACTGCCACACCTGTTGGAAATTCGACGTCGGTGACTTGACCATTCGCTTCAAGACGGGTGATTGTTCCTCCCTTTAGGGCAATGACTATTTGAGGATAGGTATCGCGGTGTAGTCCAATTTCTTCATTTGGTTGTATTTTTGCTCGGGCTACGCAAATTTGATCATTCTCAAACTGAGGTTCATACTCGAAAGAATGGATGTTAAGCGTCAAGAGACAGGCCAAACATAGCAGTATAGTTTTCATCGATCACCTCCAGCAATTTATATGCATTCTACAGCATCATTAGCAAAGAAGCCAAACCATTTCCTTGGCTTAGGATTTCTTCATTTGCTTTTTTTATCTTTTTTCTTTGTTAAGTTTAGTCTTAATTTTCTCAAAGGCTTTAATCGTAAAACTGCAGCCATAATTTTGATTGGAGATGGAGAGACGCATTCGGAATTTTTGATTGGGGTGCTAACCCATATCATTTTTTAGCTCTAGGTAGCTTCTCTAAGGAGGGCAAGGAATAAGGCTGGAGCAGGATTGTGCAAGATCAATGGTTCCGGACGTATTAATCGTCCCTGTGTTAACGACATCTACATTGCACGGGCTTAAGTTGAAAAATCCACCGCTTGGATTGGTCAGAAGATAATCCGTGCTGCTGTTATTGCCGGTCAGAGTTAGACAGGCCGTAGGATTCGACAGGCCGGAACCAATAACCACGGCTACACCTGTATTATCTGATAGCGTATTGTTAGTAACAGAACCCGCAAGGCTTGTGTATTGTTCGATATCAAGGCCTGGGGCAGCATTGGATCCCAGGTTTTGGCAATTGCTGATCGTGTTACCCGAAATATTCAATGCCAAAGAACCAATGCCTGTAGGAGCATAACTGATCATTCCTGTCCCTTGGCATCTGTTAATTTCATTATTTAGTATTGTTAGGTTAAGAGTTGAGAAATCTTGGTTGATAGCAATTCCATTTGACGAATTTCCAATATCTGTAATGGTGTTGTTGTCAATTGTTATAGTGCCGGTTGAGGTAGATCCCGAGCTTATTACAGCAATTCCGTTATCATTGCCCCCTAAGATCGTATTATCTGTTGCAACCAGTGTGAAATTATTGACGGGAGTTGCAAAAACTAGGGCAGAACCTCCGTTATTAGACATCGTGTTTTCAGAGACCGTGGCCTCAAGAGTTGTAAATGTGCCACTCGTATGCAGGTAAAGAGCATTGGAGGTATTGCCGGAGAACGTGTTGCCGCTAAATGCGATCGAGCAATGATTCGTCGTTCCGGTTGAAATAGCAACAAAGCTCGATCCTAAACTTGCCTGAGACCCTGTTCCGTTATTTGTAATCGTATTGTTAAGCAAGGTAACACCGGCATTGACGACGTTATTGAAGTTAAATCGGAGGCTCCCCGTTGTATTACTGTCAAAGACGTTATTTTCGACACAGATAGTAAGAATATTGCTATTTCCTGATATCTCTATTGGGACATTGGAAATAGAAGTTTGGCCTGTAAAGATATTATCTGAGCAGATAACAGTGGATGTCCCGTTAAGAGTCAAAGAAACCCCGTTAACGTTATTCAAAAATTGATTGCCCGTTATAGATATAGAAGTATCGCTAGAAAACGAAGCCTCGATCGCATAAGTAGAGGTGTTTTTGAACGTACAAGAAGAGACTTCCAAGTTTTGTGGGTCAACTCCATAGATAGCATCATTGAGTGCAGATATAATATTAAAACCGCTGATAGCATTATTGGTCGCCAAGGTGATTGCGTTGCCCTCTGTATCGATATTGGTATTCGTAATGGTAGGAGAAGAGCTGCTTTGTGCGGGTATAGAGATCGTCCCTGCAGAGGTTTGTATCAGATGACTAATGCCGGAGCCCCAAAACTTTTGGTTTGTCTTTAAAGAGATCCCTGAATCCATTCCTGTTGTTGTCCCATCTCCAGGGAACACATAGATGATGCTATTCGGAGAGGAGTTGGCTTGTGCTTGCGCTAAGCTATGGTAAGGGCTTTTGTAGGTGCCGTCTGAACTGCTTGTATTGTTAACAAAAACAAAGAAGAGGGGGAGTCCTGTTATAGGATCAATAGCAACGGTGTTTTTTCTTATGTTATCGATGACGACGATCTCTTGCCTACCCACTGGTTGCAGCATTCGGTCATTTAGCGTATGGGCCACTTTGCACGTGCGGCCCCGTTTTTTGACTTTTGATTTAGGACCAAAAGAAAAGTTTAAGGAGATCTGTCCCTGGAATTTATTATGGAAAGTTCGGTCATAGGAGTCGCTGATTTCCAGCGTTAAAATGTCTTTGAAGTTACCAGCAACCCTCGCTTTTCCACCCCAGGTAGTTGGAGCTTTTTCTCCTATGAAGTAGTAAGGACCTGCTGCTGCATAGAAATCAAATGACTCAGATTTCCCAAAGTGAAAGCCAAATTCTGCATCAGCCCCCTTCATCGCAGATTGATATTTTTGTGATACGAGCATGTAATTGCCTGAAAAGCCTGCAAAGGTGGTGCCATAAGGGTCGCTAATCTTTGTGCCGACAGGCAAATAACCGTTTATGCGAAAATCAAATAGCTTTCCGAGAGTTTCAAAGCCAGCTCCAATTTGGTTCGAGTTAAAGCGGCCTGTATTTCTATAGTCATAGTAAGTGTTTACCCCATAAGCCCGATTTCCCCATAGAGTTCTTAGCCCAGCACCGACGTTAGCTGCCCATTTCCCATTATTAAAAACATGGCCCCTGGCATCGAGAAAGGGGGTGATCGTCCACCAACTTGGATCTGAGGCAAGAAATGTTTCCAGGGTCGTATAGCCATCTTTATAGCCAATGCCTCCTTTTTCAATATGGCGAATGCCGACTCGATAGTATTTTTTACCGTTAAGGCAATTCCCTTCTGTTCTGTTAGCCGCTGCCAAGCTGCCCAGAGCTACTGCAAAAAAACAAAACAAAACATAAACATTTTTAGCCATACCTCGTTTTAGCTCACAAAACCATTGAAATCAATTTTTTTGAATAGGTCATAAGCTTGAACTTTTAGAGGTTCTCAAGACGGCAGTGGTAAACAAGTAAGGTTAAATCGCCGCCGTGAATGTTTCCGTTTTCCGTGGGTACAATTCGGAAAACAGTAACGCAACGTTCACGATGACAGTCCAGCATTATATATAGGTCTACCAAAAATTTCATTTGATTTTTGTCTATGAAAAAGGCTCGGAAAAATCCGAGCCTTTTTGTAATGGAGGTGGAGAGCTGCCCTCGCGCAAGGGGCTGCGCCCCTGTCTACCGGGCCGGCGGTCTCAGGCTGTTTTGCTAAGCAAAACATTGCCTTCAACTCGAATCTCTTGCGCAAGGCAAACTATTGCCTTGCTCACCTCCAATAAAAAAACCGGGTAAAAACCCGGCTTTATTTATTGGAGGTGGAGAGATTCGAACTCTCGTCCTAAGCAAACATCCAACCCATGACTACATGCTTATCGCCTCCGATTTTTAATAGATCTTACTGGGAGGCGCCCCATTTCAGATCTATCTACCCTATGTAATCTCGGCACTCCTCTTCCATAAGGCGGCGAAGAGGGCCACACCAGGGTTAATGACGAGACTTCTAAAGTTCCTGGTCAGACTCCAGAGTCTCGGAAGAACTCAGCTGTTAAGCTGCAAGTTTTTCTTGATAACCCATTTGGTTGTCAATTATAGTTTGCCGATAGTTTAAAGAGGTGATCGACGACCTCCGCATGCCACGAGCTTTCAGCTTCCTAGTCGAAGCCTTTCACCCCCATGACCATTGTATCATATTTAGGTAATAGTGTACTATAGAGTGTATCATGTTCGAAATCAAGGATCAAGAGAGTTTTCCCCAGCGAGAAGAGAGGGTATTGAAGTTCTGGGGCGAGGAAAATATTTTCTTAAAGACCCTTGAGGCGACAAAGAATGGGCCTCAATTCTCCTTCTATGACGGCCCTCCGTTTGCGACAGGACTTCCTCATTATGGCCATCTTTTGGCAGGGACGATCAAAGACGTTGTTCCACGATTTTGGACCATGAAAGGGTACCATGCGATTAGAAGGTTCGGGTGGGACTGCCATGGGCTGCCGGTCGAGAATGAAATTCAGAAGGCTAAAGATCTAGTAGAAGCCGATTCGATTGAGAGATTCGGGATTGCCAATTTCAATGAAGAGTGTCGTAGCATCGTTCTACGGTATACCAGAGAGT
>DATAHB010000087.1:0-8057 GCA_036263375.1 Rhabdochlamydiaceae bacterium
AGGCAATCGACCATTTTTCATCATCGCCCTGCGTTTTTGTCTGAGCTTCAACTTTAGGAAGGCTTTCTTTCCAAAAGCAGTCTGAGACTAATTTGATTGGCTCAGGACCTTGTTTATTGTACCAGCGCTCGAGATATTGATTGAAATCTAAGCGAGCAGCGGCTGTTGGCAGATCTTCAGGGGCAGGCTCGATCTCAACGGTAACTTCTCGGCGGGGAGTAAAAAAGATCAGGTTTTTAAGAACGATTTTAAATCCTTCCCAAAGCACGGAGACAAAAACAGGACTCTTGCCCGTGAGCGCCCGTGAAAAGCGGCTTCCCCAAAGTCCGGTTGTCCGGATCAAGACAACATTTGCCTCAGGACAATCTTGCAGCAGCGTATGGACAAACGAAGCCCCCCCGATGATCTCTTCAGAAGTGCGCTTTAACCGACCTGCCGGATAGATGAGAAAGTTGCTTCCCTTCTTCAACTGATCAGCAACAAATGCAAACGCCTGCGTGATTTTTTTTTGCTTCCATTTATTGACTGTGCCGTTGAAATCCGGGAGTGGAACGGCTCCCACGAGTTTCATGGGATAGTGAATCCCCTTGGTACGGTACCACCCCTCCACAACCAACGGATGGACGTGGTATTTCGGCCAAAGGAGGAGCGACATAATGACAGGATCGATCTCCGCGGGATGGTTGGGCAAAAATAAAATTCCACCCTTTTTAGGAAGATTCTCTGGGGCGAGTTTTTCCAGGCCTACGACTTTCAGCCGGTACCGGAGGGCCACCAGCCCTCGTACAACTAAACAGATAAAGCCGATCCATAATCGCTTGAGCATATCTGGGTCATTATCCTCAATTGTAGAGCGCTGTGTCAATCGACTTTATACCGCTCCCACTTCTTCATAGGCAACTGGCAAGGTTATTCAAAACACTGCCTTGATGAGCAATCCATGAACCTATCCTAATAAATTTCTCAATGATCTTTTTGGCAATTTCAGCTTTAAATCGATTGATTTAGCAAGAGCCATATTAAAAATATGACCCTTGCTAAATCAATCGATTTAAAGCTGAAATTGCCAAAAAGATCATTGAGAAATTTATTAGGATAGGTTCATACCGAATCGCATTGTCTGAATAGGTCTGTGGTCTTATCCGTTAGTTCCATTGAGTACCCCTTACTAATCGAACCAAAAAGTGATGCTTCCCCATTTCACCAACGATTAGTTATACTGTTGTGGATATGGGACTTCTTTCTTCTTTGAAGGAGTTGAATCCTTCTAGGGAGCCGTGTCGAATCTATAATTTTTGTTATAATTAACAAAAAAATTTATAGACTCTCAATGGCTTGAGAGCAAGAAGTTCCTTATGCGTAGCTATTTAGCAACGCCGTGGGGCAAAAAAGTCGTCTTCATTATGCAATATGAATTAGTACTGGCAACCGATCTAGATGGAACTTTTTTAGAAGGGGAGCATCAAGATAAGAAATATCTGTACGACAAAATAGCATCTTTACGTGAGCAAGTTTTATTGATCTATACGACAGGTAGGTCCATAGAAACAGTCAAGAACTTTTGCCTGAGTGGCTATCTCCCTCATCCTCATTTTGTACTGGGTGACCATGGCACACATATTGTAGAGGGCGTCAATTTTTCCCCCGTTGATCAGTTACAAGGGCCCATTACCTCGGCTTGAAATAATGGTAATGCCAGATTAAGAGAGCTACTACGAAATGATCTTGGTATTCGTCTGCAGCCACTAGATCCTCCCTACCGTGTTGCTTATTATTACGATTCCAATCACCTACAGAAACAGACATTAGAGAAGATTAACCTCGCGGGTTTTGATTTCATTCTCTCCTGTGATATGTATTTAGATATTTTACCTAGAGGGGTGAACAAAGGATCTAGCTTGCTCAATTTGATCAACTATCTGGATATCAATCATGAGATTGTGGTGACGAGTGGCGATTCTTTGAATGATTTACCCCTCTTTCAAACGGGATTGAAAAGTATAGCGGTCTCAAATTCAGAACCTAAGCTTGTTGAACTCGTTAAACAACTGGAAAATGTCTACCAGAGTCATCTTCCTGGGGTGCTGGGGATCATAGATGGCTTAAAGTTCTACAAAAAATTCCAGCTGTTGTTACGGCCATTTCCCGTTCATTGAGGCGACTGAGGAAATGTTTTTTCAAAAAATAAATTTAAAGCAATATCCTAAAGAAAGAAATTGATCAGGTTAAAAAAGACTCTATTGAGAGAACTACACAGTTCGATTTCTTGTCCCAATAAATCATCAATAACACTCTCTGTGATAAAGCATTAGTCTTCGTTTGTTTACGGCCAGTCAATCTCAAAAACACACTCGATAAAATTAATGAATTTTAAATTCTGCATTAATTTTTTGCGAAGAAGAAGAAATTTCCATTTGGCTAAATGCATTGATTTCTATAATGACAAAATTACAGAGGTGGTGCAAAGCTCGCTTTGGAGCCCAAACTTGATGATTTTCGATCAGGTTTGGTTTTTGCGCAAATTGACATACTCAATTGGAGTAGGCGATTTGCGCAAAATCCGAACCTGATCGAAAAGCGCGAGTTTGGGCCCAAATCGGGATTTGCATCCACCTCAAAGCTCATGTAGGAGGGCTGTATTTATGATAAGACCAGTAGGGCCGAAAGACAGCAGTGGGGAATTCCCTGTGACAAAAGCTCCATCTAAAGCTGCCGGTGTTTCAAAAGTTGCTCAAGGGAAATTGCAAAAGGCCATTTTTAAAAGAGCGGAGTTCAAAGCGGAAAAGAAAATTTCCAATCGTGAAGAAGCCAAAACAACGGAAGACGTTGCCTTCGACTTTTTTGAGGGCATTAACGAGTCTAACGCCAAATAGCTTTGAGCAAGCGATGTGCAACCACAAGCTTCAAGCTGTCACCGAGCAGAAAAGGCAGCATTCCTAAGAGAAATACTCTTTCAATTCCAACGAAAAGAGAGAGCTGTGAAAGGCCACAGAGATAGATCATGAGGTTTCCAATGACCATCGCAAGCATCGCTTGGCGAAGGTTTTTGGAACCTGATCTGTCGACCAAAAACCCTGCGATCCACGTTCCGAGCGCATAACCAATCAGATATCCGCCCGTAGGCCCTAAAAGTATAGGCAGCCCTGCACGGCCAAAGGCAAAAACGGGCATTCCAAGAGCACCTTGGAGTAAATAGGTCAAGACCATGAGTGTTCCAATACGGCTGCCAAAGAGAATGCCAAGTAATAAACAGAGATGCCCTTGCAGCGCAATCGGAACAGGAGAAAAAGGGAAAGGGATTGCAATGCGGGCAAAGAGAGCTATTAAAAAACTTCCGCTAATCATCAAGACAAGATTGCGGATCCACGATCTTTTTTGGGACATTTCAAAGAAAGGCAAAGCAACCTGTTTGAACACGACTTCAACTCCTCTTATAACTGCAATTTCAGGTTATCACGGCGGCTTGTTTTTTGAAAAAGGATTCCCATTCAAAACAGGGTGAGGCAAACTCAAGTTCGACATGGGTCGACCAGCCCGGCAGGGAAGAAATGAGAACTGCCCCTTGCTTATGCAGCTCTAAAAATTTTTCATGATCCGCGGAAATTTTACGGCCTAAAGAAAATTGTTTGTGAATGGCCAGATCCCTCATTAATGTCTGAAATTTCATTGCATAGGTGTTTGTTGTAGAGGGAGTTGTTCTCCAATGACATGTTTTAGTGTGAAAAATTTTGGAAGTGAGATCGTTGTATATCGGAAGGTATTTGTCTCGATGGTCAAACAGTGTCACGTAGGAAACTTCGGGTATTGTGAATCCCTCGAGAAGTACATCGATCCAGCCTTCTTTATGCAAGTAGTCGTCTTCGAGGAAATAGATGATCGTTTCAGGATTTAATTTTAGGGAAGCAACATAATCTAAGAGACGGAGGAAAGAACCTGTTTCGCTCCCCTCTTTGATTTCGATGACGGGATAGGTGGTCTGGTCGAGGACAAAGTGAGGTTTCTCAGGGGGATAGAATGTATCGAGAAGATAGGTGACATTCACACGTTTAGGATCAAGAGTTGCCAGGAGATTTTCATGACATTTTTGACGCGAGAATCCGAGCAGCCGATTTTTGTGGCCGCTGACTTCGGAAAAATTGCAGTGGCGAACAAAAAGCTCAATTTTCGGTTTTTTCCAAAACATGAACCTATCCCTATATAATAAATATGTGATTCTTGAAGGATTTTTTCGGTTTTTTCAAAAACATTTCGCAGGACATACCTGGAGAGGTCGGCCAAGAAGCGGCTTTGGAAAGGCCGGAAAAAGACTCGAAAAGCGCATGTTTATAATACTGGGATAGGTTCATCAGATTTTGAGAAAGGTAACGAGTTTATTGCACATATCCTTCGATTCTTTGAACGTGAGGTGATAGGCGGCCTCTTTGAGAGGCACCCACTTGGCATCGCGGATCTCTTCAGCCTGGAGCTTGATCTGACCTGAAACAAGAGCAGGAAAATATTGCACGGTTTTGATGACGACTTCGCGTTTGCGATGGAATTGGTACTTTTCGACCAAAGGAATCTCTTGAAGAAGTTCTTGGATATCAAGTCCTGTTTCTTCTTTAAGCTCGCGCCTTGCGGAATCTAGGGCGGTTTCGCCTGCATCGCCATGCCCTTTTGGGAAAGCCCAATGGCGACCACCTTGATGGAGGATCAGAAGCACTTGCCAGATTCCGTTTTCCTCGCGGAGGGGAATAATCCCGTAAGAGTTCTCTTCTATTTTCATGATTCTCTGTAAGGGGCAAAGATTAGGGTCGAATTATGTCCGCCAAATCCGAAGGAATTGGACAAGGCAGCAGTGACTGTCTTTGCTTTGGCAACGTTAGAAACATAATCGATTCCGTCTAACATCTCCTCCGGCTCTTCAATATTGATGGTCGGATGGAGCATGCCGGTTTCGATTGCTTTTAAAGTGGCAATCGCTTCTATGCCTCCCGCTGCGCCAAGGCAGTGGCCGGTCATCGATTTAGTCGCGTTGATGGAGACATGTTTGATGTGGTCTCCAAAAACACTTTTAATCCCGATGAGCTCGCACAAGTCGCCAGCCTGCGTTGACGTCGCATGGCAATTGATGTAATTGATTTGTTCTTTGGGGATGCCGGCGTCTTTGAGGGCAAGGTTCATACAATCGGCAACACCGGAGCCGTCTTCTCTTGGGCTGGTGATATGATAAGCATCGCAATTGATAGCACCACCGAGGTATTCGCCGTAGATCGGGGCTCCGCGAGCGAGCGCATGCTCTAACGATTCCAAGAGGATCACTCCGGAACCTTCACCCATGACAAAGCCGTCCCGTTTTTTATCCCAAGGGCGAGAAGCTTTTTGAGGCTCATCATTTCTTTCTGAAAGAGCTTTCATCGCAATAAATCCGCCGACTCCAATGGGAACAATGCAAGCCTCCGAACCTCCGCAGAGCATCAAATCGGCGTCGCCGCGCTCTATATGCTGGGCGGCAGAGACGATGCTGTTGTTACTGGTTGCGCAAGCAGTTGAAATGGAATAGTTAGGACCAGTAAAGCCAAGGTCAATTGCAAGAAGGGCTCCGCCCATGTTTGTGATGATGTAAGGAACAAAGAAGGGGCTAATCCGTTTAAATCCTTCTTTAACGATGGTTTCGACTCCATCGGAAAAAACCTGCATACCGCCCATTCCGGAGCCAATGATGATTCCACAGCGGGACTTATTGAGCTTAGCAAAACTGTCCCCTATCAAGTTCCCTTTTTCCAGGGCTTTTTTTCCTGCGACCATTGTATACCGGATAAATGGATCAACACGGCGGGCCTGCTTTTTATCGAGATAGTTTCCAACATCGAAATTTTTGACACAGCCGGCAAAACGAGTAGGATAATCTGCGCAAGGGAAAGACTCGATGAGGCCGATACCACTTTTGCCTGCAAGAAGCTGGTCATAAAAGTGGTCGACATCGTTTCCAAAACAAGAAACGATCCCCATCCCTGTAACTACAATTCTTCTTTTTGCCATAGCGGCATTAAGAATAATCGAGCTAGTGAATTACTTCAACCGGTATTATTTCCGAGAAGCCTTGGCGTAAGTTTCTATATTTAAAGGGGTTGTGTTGATTTGAAGATCCAGAATCTGGCTATCTTTCCACAGGTCTTCTAAACGATATTTGTCACGCAGACCTGGCATGAAAAGATGGACCATAACATTTAAAAAATCTAAGACCACCCAATCTCCTGTGATCATCCCTTCTTTTTGGGTGCACTCGAGGCCGACTTCATGCAGGGCATCGAGGATACCGTTTGCGATGGAAACGACATGTTTATCGACATTTCCTTCAGCAATAATGACGTAATCGGTCAGGGTTGAGATCCCCCGGACATCGAGAGCCAAAATATTCACCCCCTTTTTGTCGTAGATCGTTTGGGCAATTAGATTTAAAATAGTTTTAAGATTTTTCTTCATCCTATTGATACAGTTCATGTTGTTGAATGTAATCCCACACCTTAGCAGGCAATAAATGTCCGCAATAGAGCCCTTTTTGAAGACGGTCTCTGATTTCCGTGCTGCTGATCTCCATGAGAGGAATCTGGGTCAATCCCTTTTCAATGGCTGATAAGAGCGCTGGTGATAATCCCTTCTGTGGAAAGGACTTGGTCTGACGACTTCCAATGAGCGGAGCGGCAAGCTTGACCAGCTCATCAACTTCCCTCCACTCATGGAAATGTTCAATCGCATCTTCTCCCAGAAGGAGAAAATAACTTTTATTTTTTTTATGCTGCTCGTCGCTGGTGATTAGCTGGCGAACGGTGTCGATCGTGTAGCACAACACGCTTTTTTGCAGCTCAAAGTCTAAGAGAGTAAAATTTGGAAGAGGGGAAATCGCTGCCGTGACCATCGCTCGGCGGTGTTCTTTAGACGCGGTTGGAGGCTTTTCTTTTTTGAAGGGAGACTGACTGGTCGGACAAACGAAGACTTCATCGAGCTTATGTCTTTCGGCGAGTTCGATGGCGATATTGAGATGCCCTAAATGGATCGGATCGAAACTACCGCCGAAGAAGCCAACTCTACTTCTCACCACACCTCTTTTCTTCGCAATCTTGCATAAGCAATTTTCTTTGTCAATACGCCTCAGAAATTTCTCATTAGGAGAGGAAATATTTAACCACCCACTTCGCAAGCTCGCTAGAGAACACCAAAGTCTCAGAGGAAGAAATTAAGATCTGATTGCACAGGAACTTCGATGACCGCTCCAATAATAATTTCTGAGATTGTATTTTTTCTTCTTCTGCGACCTTTGTGTTCTCTAGCGAGCTTGCGAGGCGGATGGTTGAAAAATTCATAAAAGCCATTCTACGCTCTTCGCGAAATTTTTTTCATAGGAATTGCTGAGAATTTAAATGATGCGCCAATGTTTAAGACGGGCGAGCTTAGCGAGTTTTCTATCGGGATTGACGGCGACAGCTTCCCCTGCTTCAAGGAGAAGGGGGATATCGTCATGGCTGTCGGTATAGACGATCACTTGTTGTTTGGGGATGCCGAATCTCTCTTGTAAACGAAGAAGCGATCGTTTTTTTTGAGGGCCGGTAATCAACTTAGCGATATTGCGAAGACGGAACTCATGGTCGACATCATAGGCGGTCCCTTCCCAAGACTCGATGCCGAAATACGAAGCAAAACGGCGAACTAAGAAATCGGGAGAGCTGGAGATCAAGGCGATGTAGTCGCCTCGTTTTTGAGCATCCATCAGCTCTAAATAGGCAGGAAGATAAAGCGCTCCGGGAAGAAGTTTTTCAACGAGAGCATCGATGTGTTTTTCCAATGCCTCGAGAGAAAAACCGCGGAGCATCCGGTCGAAGACGACATGGTGCAGTTTTTCTAGTGTCATGGTGGTGGCATAAGAACGACATTTGAGAAGAATAGCGCGGAGGAGAACGGAAATCGAAAGGGCCCCCCGTTGATAGAGGGTTTTGAGATAGACATAGCTGCTATTGGTCGAGATCAGGGTGTGATCTAGATCAAAAATGACGAGCTTCTTCGTGTGTTGATATTTAAAA
>DATAHB010000088.1:0-32173 GCA_036263375.1 Rhabdochlamydiaceae bacterium
ACCAAAGGCCTTGTCAACAAGCTTGCATCCCTCCAATCGGTATGGAATGCCAACCAAGGAAAGTGGACGCCAGCGGCACTCACGGCCTTCTATAACAGCTTAGCGGCGGTTCAATTCGTCGTCGGTGGAAATTCGAACGGAGCAACGACCTTTGGCGATGAGAGATTCCAATCCGATCAAACGTCTATCAACCAGCTCTATAACGACTTTAACGACGACCCGACGTTCAACGCTGGCGGCCCAAGCGGGATCACCGTCACAGTTCCGGGTGTAGATCATCCTGTTAGCCTTGGAACACTGTACAATTGCGCACAATTCGGTACACCAATTCCGGGAACTAACATTAAAGTCACCATGGACGGATCGAATGGCTCAGTCAACTTCTGTTCAATGATGAACCAAATTTCGGTTGACCCAGCTAATCCGGCAATTCCTCCTGCAAGCTTGACGACGGTTAATGCTGATATGACGAATGCATTAAACTCGACATCAGCACAATCGCAATCGCTGGGGACTGCCGTACAATCTTTTGAATCGGTGATCCAAAAATTCGAACAGTTGATCACTCAGATCTTGCAGTGCGAGCTCACCTTCGAGAAGCAAACGACATCAGCGTCGGCTTCAGCAGGCAACTAAATACTATAAACCATAAAAAGAGGTAAATTATGACAGCTAACAACAATATCTTGATAACCCCAGGCTCGGGAACAAGCCAAAACACCCAAGGTTCTTTCGATAACGTCGCTTCGAACCAAGAGCTTCAACAGGCCTTTATCAACATGCTGAGCGCTCTGACGAACGGGATCGCCTTTATTGCGCAGTACCAGAACGCTACCAGCGTATGGGGATTGAGTGAAAACGATTACTTTTGGGAAACATATATGGCGCCTGTGATGCAACATGCAAACACCGGCGGATCCAATTGGACTCCCAGCGGTACTGATCAATTGGATATGACCACCTACCAATCGGAAGTACAGAAATATAATGCTGAAGTATCCGAGATCAACCAGGGTGTTTCGACAATGTCGAGCGCGCTGACAAACTTACAGTCGTCTATCACGGGTGACAGTAATAACTCGAATACAACGACCGGAGACGCTATCGATACAATGCTAGCCTCCATGGTATTACACGCATAAAAAAACTAAAAAAATAGGCACTTGTATGGCAACTAACCCTTTGTATCTTAATACCCCTCCTCTAGCGGAGAAGGATCGCAAAGTTCAACTGACCGTCGTTAAAGGCGATACTGCTCAAAACGTCTCGCTGAACGATCTGATGAATCAGATCTGCGCCATGATCCAGCTGCTCCACATTGTCGAAGGCCAGCTGGAGACAAACCAATCCAAATTGGCAACGGAAAATAATCAGGCAGCAGAATTGAATGTTGAAGCGATCAGTGGACAGGGTAACCAAGCGATCGAAAAAGCCAAACAAGCGGAAACCATTGCTCAGCGCCCCTGGTGGGAAACACTCATCCAAGTCGTGCTTGCAGTTGTAGCACTCGTCGCTTCTTTCGTTACTTTCGGCGTGGTTGGACTTGTTTTAACCGCGGCCCTTCTCGTGCTCACAACTGTCCCAATCCCAGGCTTAAGTGGCAAGACAGTCACCGGATTTATTGCTTCTAAGATTGCAGAGGCTCTCGGTAAAGCCCACAACTGGAGCCAAGCTAAGATTCAGGAAGTGACAGGTTACATCAACCTGGCTATCGGCGTGGTACTAGCCGTTGCTTCTTTCGGAATCGGGTTTGCAGGGGCTTCTGCATCAGCCGCCAGCGCTGCAACTACCGTTGTTGAAGAAGTGGTTGATGATGGTGTTGAAATGACCGATATGGTCCTAGAAACAGGCTCTTCAGCTACAGAAGACAGCGCAAATAGTGCTGAAGAGACAGCTTCAAGCACAAGCAGCAATGCGATGAAAGCCGCTAAGTTTGGCGCGATCACCGCATTTGTTTCGCAAGTCGCCGGTTCTAACTGCTTAAGTGATATCATTATGGGATCTTTGATGAACTACGATCCGCACGCTTCTGAGACGACAAAAGAAGTGGTCGAAGCCATTGCAGCGGTTCTCACTATCCTCGTTGCAATCGTCGGAGCTATCATGAGCGGGAAAGTTGCTCTCCCAGAAGTAGGCGCTGAATTAGGACAAGACAGTTCTTTACTCGGCAAATTGGCCGCAAGACTCGGGACCTCTGTGTCACGTTTAACCAGCGCCGTTATGACAGGGACTGGCATTGCGCAAGGCGCACTCTCCGGATATCAAGGTGGTTGCGATATTTATTCGGCAGTCTTGCAATCTCAAGTCATTCGTCTACTGGGTCAAGAGAAGGTTTCTCAAGAAACCAGCGAGATGATCAGCCAAACCATGAACCAGATTAACGCGATGCTGAAAGTGATTTCTGACGACTTCAACCAACTATTAAGCAACATCAAGAATATTGGACGGTTTGGTGCCTCAGAAGCAGCAGCGATGATGAAAGCAAGCCAATCAGCATAACATAAAAATAATAGGAGAAAAATTATGACCAGCTATTTAAGTAAAGCACAACTTACACCGGGAGCCGCTTGTTGGAAAGCGCTTCTTGAGATCGAAAAAGAGATGTCTCATGCGTACGTTGAAGCCATGCAAGCTTCTGAGAAGCTGATGGAGGCTCAACCCCTTTTCACGCAAGCGACGCAGAACTCATATAATGCGCAAGCAAAGAACCAGCTTGCTTCAGGCTTAATCAGCGGAGGAAGCGAACTCCTATCGGCCGGTACTCAAGTGTTCTTTAGCGTCAAAGGTAATACGGAAGGGGACAAAGCTTTCAATGAGTCTATGGAACCTGAAACGCTCAGAGTGACAGCCGAGGAAGTAACACAACCTTCAGCAAGAGCAAGTACAGCTCCGACATCTACAGCTGCTGCAGTAGTAGAAGGCAACAACGCAGATTCCGCTGAACCAGCAAACGCGGCTACAGCGCCTGGTGCCGAAAGGAGTGCTGCTCAAACAAGAGACGTTAGCGAAAACAATACATCGGCAAGAGAAGATGCAGAGGAGAAAGCTAAAAAGGCAGAAAAGCAGAAGAAGCTTGGAGAACAAAAACGTCAGACCACGATCCAAAAATATCAAACGTATGCACAGCTGGTCGGAACAGGCCTGCATGGGCTTGGAACAGTCGGATCAACCCCATTCAATACGTTTGCAACCCAAAATGCTGGTCTTGCACAGGCTGTTGGGAACGTTGTCCAAGGCAACCAGTCGGCGCAAAGTTCATATAACACTTTGACGCAGACCTACAAAGATGCATTTACCAATGCATCTCAGGTCTTGGCCGGCGTCGTTGCGGCTCAAAGCCATTAAACCTGACTACAAGGTTTGATAATCCAAACCGCGAGGGAAATCCCCTTGCGGTTTTTTATTCTAGGGATCCTGTAGATACGCAGAAACGCCTAATTGCAAAACACTTTAATCATTAAATTAATTTGTTTACAATTAATTTGCTTTTATATATAATTATTTCTAATAGAAAACAAAATGAGATTTTATGGCACAAAAAATTGTGAATTTTATATCGAATATTATATGGCCTCATTCAACAGTCACGGTCGGCATCAATAACTTGCCGGAAGAACTGCTCGACCACATTTTTTCCTATTTAAACAACCGTGACCTACAGGCTGTTGCACATGTGAATCTAAGTTTAAACAGCCGTGTAATAGAGATAGCTAATCTTAATGAATTCAATGCAATGAAAAGCTTCATCCAGGTTCTGTCTCAAGTACTATTTGAGAATGCAGAAACATTTTCTATGCCCAAAATTCAAACTTCTCAGATTTTTGAAAACTTACAACTGCTGAAAACGTACATCGTGAGTGTAAAAGTAGAATTAGCAAACGTAATAAAAAATGTGGATGAGGAAACGGCAAATGATTTAAGCCATCGCACGCATCCTCCCCATTTCATGGAAGATATTTTTGAATTAGCTACCTCTAAAAGAATTGACGACAAAATCGAAAACGCCATGTCGATCCTCGAT
Source organism: Rhabdochlamydiaceae bacterium (assembly GCA_036263375.1). Lineage (GTDB taxonomy): Bacteria > Chlamydiota > Chlamydiia > Chlamydiales > Rhabdochlamydiaceae > PALSA-1444. Next base: position 4,022 of record DATAHB010000088.1, read on the forward strand.
GAGGGGGAGAAGATGTTTGCACTTAGATGCATCTGCAGAGATTTAGCAGGTGCAGGCAACATTGAAAGAGCAAACGAAGTTGCTATGTTGATCGCTGATAAAGACGTGAGAGGACCTGCGCTTTCGACAATTGCCTACGCTTTGAAACAAACAAACAACATTGATAGAGCAATCGAAGTTGCCATGTCGATTTCTAACGAAGACGCGAAAGTGTTTGCGCTAGAGGATATTTCCAAGACTTTAGCAAAAGCAGGCGACATCGACAGAGCAACTGAAGTTGCCATGTCGATCCCTGAAGAAGTGATGAGGAGCCGTGCACTCCAGAATATTTCCTATGCTTTAGTAAAAGCAGGCAACACCGATAGAGCAACCAAAGTTGCCATGACAATCTCTGATGAATATACGAGAGGTTGTGCGCTCGCCGATATTTCCTTCGCTTTAGCAGAAGCAGGCGACATCGACAGAGCAATCGAAGTTGCCATGTCGATCTCTGATGAATATACGAGTGGCTTTGCGCTCAGGGATATTGCCATCGCTTTATCAAACACTGGCGACATTGACAGAGCAACCAAAGTTACTATGTTGATCACTGATGAAGGTACGCGGGGCCTTGCGCTCCAGAATATTAGCAATAACTCTTAGACACTCTCTCGCACTATTTACAAGCAATTTTCTTTTTGCTCTTAAAGTCTGTCTGTAGATTAACCGACGAAGCCTTAATTCACAGACAGACTCTTAACCAAAAAAATTTCGAAATATTACTCCGTCTCTGACATCAAAGCAAGCAAAGATTTTTTCTCAAGTCGCTTAAATTCTTGAGCTTGAAATTTGTGTTTCTTTTTTGTAGACTTTAGTCCTTTCACTACTATATATGGTGTGTTTAGACGTGCGCGACTACTATCCATAGTAGAGAGCGAGACTGCTTAAAAAGGCACCTTAAGATCAAAAGCCTTTTGATTTTAGGTGCCAAAAATAAATAAAAAAATGAGAGATGCCATGACCAAATCTTCACACACAGCCTCCGCAAAGCAAGACCTTAAAGACAGTATGGACCGCTTCACCGTGGTGAAGAGAAATGGAAGCATCGTTCCTTTTAGGCGCGATCGGATCCAGCGCGCGATCGACCTCGCTTTTCATGATACAAGAAAGGTTGCTTTTGATACCCAGCTGGCCGAGCTCGATCAATCCGAAGTCGAAAAAGTCACCGATCAAGTCATCGGGCTGCTCCTGATGCAAGCAGCAAAAGGCTCCAGCTTGACTGTGGAAGGAATCCAAGATGTGGTGGAAGTCACCCTGATGAATATGGGCCACCAAGATGTCGCTAGAGACTACATTATCTATCGAGAACAACACACCCATCTAAGAGAAGACTCTCCGCAAAACCTCAAAGTTCATCGGAAAGACGGCACCCTCGTCCGTTTCAACCCGATGAAAGTCGCCACCTCCATCGAAGAGTCATTTAGAAGGGCAGGTCTCATTGAAGGGCAAACCCCCGAGTCCGTCATTGATTCAGTCAACGACCTAACGCAAAAGATTGTCGATCGCGCGCTCGCTTTGCATAAGTCGGGAGAACACCTCCATGTCGCGACCATGCAGGACGAAGTCGAACACCTGTTGATGAAGGAAGGGTACTACAGAGTTGCCAAAGACTACATCCTCAGCCGCGCTTCGACAGAAGAACATCACGCTGCTGAAGAAAAACACCACGACGGCGGCAAACGAGAATTTACCGTCATTGGAAAAGATGGCATCCCGAAAATCATTAAAGAATCTTTCCTCAGAAACCGAATCAAAACAGCCTGTCGTCATTTAAAAGAAGTCTCCGTCGATGAGCTTTTAGAGACTCTTATCTTAAACTTCTACGAAGGAATCAAAGAATCTGAAGTTGACCAAGCAGCCATTATGGCAGCTCGATCAAAAATCGAAATGGAGCCGGCCTATTCAAAAGCCGCTGCAAGGCTTTTATGCGACACCCTTTACCGCGAAGCATTAGAGACCAGTGCTTCCGATGCATCTTTAGAAAACGCCCACCGGACCTACTTTAAAAAATACATCAAATTCGGGATCTCTGTGCATCGCCTCAGCCCTGCTCTTTTAGAATACGATCTCGACAAGCTGGGCAAAGCGATGGATCTCAAACGGGACGACCTCTTTTCGTATCTTGGCATCCAAACGCTTTATGACAGATACTTTATCCATCATGAAGACCGCCGTTTAGAAACGCCCCAGATTTTCTGGATGCGTGTTGCAATGGGGCTTGCGCTCTGCGAAGGCGATCAAAAAAATGAACGCGCCATTGAGTTCTATAATCTACTCTCCCAGTTCCTCTTTACCTCTGCGACACCGACGCTCTTTAACTCGGGAACAATGCACTCACAGCTCAGCTCATGCTACCTCTCGACAGTGATGGACGATCTTTCCCACATCTTTAAAGTCGTTTCAGACGACGCTCAGCTTTCAAAATGGGCCGGCGGCATCGGCAATGACTGGTCGAACGTCCGTGCGACAGGATCGATCATTAAAGGAACCAACGGCAGAAGTCAGGGCATCATCCCCTTCCTAAAAGTCGCCAATGACACCGCCGTCGCAGTCAATCAGGGAGGTAAAAGAAAAGGGGCGATGTGCGCCTATTTGGAAACATGGCACCTCGATGTCGAAGATTTCCTCGAGCTGAGAAAAAATACCGGCGACGAAAGACGACGCACTCACGATATGAACACCGCCAACTGGATTCCCGACCTCTTCATGAAGCGAGTTTCTGAAAACGGCCCTTGGACTCTGTTCAGCCCCAGCGACACTCCCGATCTGCACGACCTCTATGGCGCTGCCTTTGAAAAACGGTATATGGAGTATGAGAAACTGGCCGAGACTGGAAAACTCAAACTCCACAAAAAGATGGAAGCCGTTGAGCTCTGGCGAAAGATGCTGAGCATGCTTTTTGAAACAGGCCATCCTTGGATTACCTTTAAAGATCCTTCCAATATCCGTTCGCCGCAAGACCATGTCGGCGTCGTCCACAGCTCAAACCTCTGCACCGAGATCTTGCTCAACACCTCTGCCGAAGAGACAGCCGTTTGCAACTTGGGCTCAATCAACCTGGAGCTCCACACGACTCCTGATGGCATTGATGAAAAGAAACTCGCTTACACCATACGGACTGCCGTCCGGATGCTCGACAATGTGATCGACATCAACTTCTATCCAACGCCGGAAGCCAAAACCTCCAACTTAAAGCACCGCCCCATAGGCCTGGGTATGATGGGTTTCCAAGATGCGCTCTATATCCAAAATATCAGCTACGCCAGCCATGAAGCCGTCGAGTTTGCCGATAAATCGATGGAAATGATCTCGTACTATGCGATTCTAGCCTCCACAGAGCTCGCCAAGGAACGGGGCACCTATATCTCCTATAAAGGGTCTAAATGGAGTCGCGGCCTGCTCCCGATCGACACCCTTGATCTCCTAGCCGAAGAAAGGGGCGGCTACCTTGAAGTCGACCGACAAACCCGCATGGATTGGAATGTCGTCCGCGCTGCGATCAAAAAACACGGCATGCGCAACAGCAACACCATGGCGATTGCGCCGACAGCAACGATCTCCAATATCACCGGCATCACCCAATCGATCGAGCCGATGTACAAACATTTGTTCGTCAAATCGAATCTCTCCGGAGAGTTCACGATCCCGAACCTATATCTTGCAGAAAAACTCAAGAAACTCGGCCTTTGGGACCAAGAGATGCTCGACGATCTAAAATATTTTGACGGATCGATCGCAGAAATCGAAAGAATCCCCGAAGACGTCAAACGTGTCTATTTGACAGCCTTTGAAATCGATCCAGAGTGGATCATCGAATGCGCCAGCCGCCGTCAAAAATGGATTGACATGGGACAATCGCTCAACCTCTATATCGCAGAGCCGAGTGGAAAAAAACTCCATCAGATGTACATGCTCTCGTGGGTCCGCGGCTTAAAGACCAACTACTATCTACGGTCTGTCGCTGCAACACAGATCGAAAAATCGACAACGGATATTAATAAACGTGGTCTGCAGCCCCGTTGGATGAAGAGTAAATCGGCTTCCAGCAATATTAAAATCGAACGGGAAGAAGCTCCGGCTCCCAAAGCCTGCAGGATCGGCGATGAATCATGCGAAAGCTGCCAATAGAAGGATAAAACAATGAAAGAAAAAAGCTCTGCAACAAGCAAACGGGTCAATGTCGACCAAAAAAGGCTGATTAACTGCAACAAAGTTGACGTCAACCAACTCATGCCCCTCAAATACACCTGGGCTTGGGAACACTATCTCAACGGCTGCGCCAACCACTGGATGCCGACCGAAGTCCCGATGGGAAAAGACATCGAAACCTGGAAGTCAAAAACAGCCCTGAGCGCCGATGAAAGACTCGTGATCATGCGGAACCTCGGCTTCTTCAGCACAGCAGAGAGCTTAGTCGGCAATAACATTGTTCTCGCGATCTTCAAACATGTCACTAACCCGGAAATCCGGCAGTATCTTCTCCGCCAATCGTTTGAAGAGGCGATCCATACCCATACCTTCCACTATATCGTTGAATCACTCTCCCTCGACCAAGGCGAAATCTTCAACATGTACAACGAAGTCAACACGATCCATGCCAAAGACCAATTCGAAATGACGCTGACCGAAGATATCATGAAGCCTGACTTCACGACATCGACCCCCGAAGGCGCCCAAAAATTTCTCGAAAACCTCATTGGCTACTACATCATCATGGAAGGAATCTTTTTCTATTCAGGATTCGTGATGATCCTCTCGTTCCACCGTCAAAACAAAATGACCGGAATTGGCGAGCAGTTCCAATACATCCTTCGGGACGAAACCGTCCACCTCAACTTCGGCATCGACCTGATTAACGGCATCAAAGAGGAGAATCCTCACCTCTGGACCACCGAGTTCCAAGCCCACATCATCGGCCTCATCCAAAAAGCCGTCGAACTCGAGTTCCAATATGCAGCGGACTGCCTCCCCCGCGGCATTCTAGGCCTGACCGCCCCGATGTTCCGTGAATATGTACAGTATATTGCCGACCGCCGCCTAGAGCGCATCGGCCTCAAGCCGCTCTACCGCTCCAAAAACCCGTTCCCCTGGATGAGTGAAACAATCGACCTCAATAAAGAAAAGAACTTCTTCGAGACCCGAGTGACTGAATATCAGTCGGCCTCGAACTTGACCTGGACTTGATTTGATTGGGCCTGCTCGAAAGAGCAGGTCTATTTCCCCATTTGATAAAGCAAGGCAAGAGACTCTCTGTCCATGCGGTCTGCATAGTCAGCTAGTCGAGTCACACCACTGATGTTGTTGTGTGCCTTCCATGCCTCTACAAGATTTTGTTGATGGAGATATCCCTTCAGCAAAATCAATTGACGTGCGATGTCCTGAGCTTCGATCTCGTTTAATTGAAGAGTGGCAACCGTATCATCGCGGGAAAGATTTCCGAGCAATGTGCGCATCTGTTTAACATGATTGCTGAGCTCTTTCTTATTTTCCAGATGATCGGAAAGATTATCTGAGCTAGTGAGAACACCTCGGCATTTTTCAATCGCTTCATTGATCAAAGGACGTAAAGTCGCCTCATTTTTTTCAGACTCCATTACGCCAAAGAGCTGTCGCAATCTTTCAATCCAAGGCATCATCGTTCTAAGCTCTAAAGCGTCGACATCTTTCATTTCCACAAGCCCCACTTTTGCAAGATTTGACCACTCCGTTAAAAGAAGTCTTGAGAAATCTTCTTTTGACAGAAGACCAAGGTAATGGAAATATTGGGTTTGCAGATGGGTAAACTCATAATGAGGATAGACGTTAACACAGCTAGCTACTTGCTGGGAGGCCCTAGCTCTCATCTCTTCTTGCAAAGCCTGATTCCAGACTTGAAGCTTGTCCAAACCTTCTTTAAGTTTAGCGCAGCTTTCTTTTGCAGTGATCGCTGCGACTGCAATCTTACGGTACTCTGTGCGAAAAGCACCCCACTCATCCGTCTTGATATTTGGATATCGTTGAAAAACAGGCACCATTCTGTCGATTTCGGCTTCGAGCAGAGTAACACATTCGAGCATCTTCGACCAAAAATGCCGCTCACTACTCTTATCTTCAGCTATCGAGCATACATCTTTATAAAGGACCTCTCGTGTGTCAGACAGCCACGTGCCAAATTCAGACGACTTAAAAAAATCCCAGACTGCTGGATAAGCGCTGACGTATGTAACATCCGGTTTTGGAAGCTCTTTTATCTCGACTGGATTGGCAGGCTGTACTCTACCTGAGAGAGACGCAGCGGAAGAATCTCTAAAAAACCCCTTTCTCAGCGAGACAATGAAGTAAATGAGCGTACAGAAAGAAACCACACAGAGCACTTGGACCACTTTCCCTTGCCAAGACGATTGAAGAAAATAATTAACGGGGGATGCTGCAATATTGTTAACATTGGGAGTTTTCATGGGAACAGTTTACCACAAATCTTCTTTAATTAAGGGGTAAAATCAATTTTTAGCTGCAAGTGACTATTAAGAGCTTAAAAAAATGTTAACAGACTCCTAAGAAAGAATTCAAATCTTGTCGAGAATGCGTTTCCGTCCCTATACTCAACTGCTATGTGGAAAGAAAAAGAGTCGTACAAAGAGTTCGTCGTTAAAAAAGTCATGCCGCTGGATGAGCTGAAAGCGACTCTAGTGGAACTCGAGCATACTCCTTCGGGCGCGCAGATCATGCACATTGAAAACGACGATCCTGAAAACCTCTTCTGCCTCTCCTTTGAGACCCTCCCCTACAATTCCAATGGCGTTGCCCATATCTTAGAACACACGGTGCTGTGTGGTTCAAGAAAATTTCCTGTCAAAGATCCGTTCTTTGCAATGACCCGCCGGAGTTTAAATACCTTCATGAATGCGCTGACAGGATCCGATTTCACCTGCTATCCTGCCTCTTCCCAAGTCGAAAAAGACTTTTACAACCTCCTCGATGTCTACATCGATGCCGTCTTCCATCCCCAGCTGAAAAAAGAAAGCTTTTTACAAGAGGGCCACCGATTAGCGTTTGCCAATCCCGACACACTTTCTCATCTCGAATGGAAAGGGATCGTCTACAACGAGATGAAAGGAGCCCTGGCTTCGGCAGATACACGGCTCTGGCATACAATGATGCACCTCTTAGTCCCGAATTTGACCTACGCCCACATCTCGGGTGGCGACCCGAAGGTCATTCCCACTCTGACCTATGAAGAACTAATCCGGTTTCATGAGATGTATTACCATGCCTCCCGCTGTCTCTATTTCTTCTATGGGAATCTCCCTCTCAAAAATCACCTCGATTTCCTCTTAGACAAAATCTTGAAATCGACCTATAAACTTCCCCCGCTTTCCCGAATTCCCAGGCAGCCAAGATTTACAGCTCCAATCGAACGAGAAGCGTTTTATCCAACAACCACCGATGAAGATAACGAACACAAGACGATGGTTGCCTGGGGCTGGCTGACTGTTCCGGTGCAAGATCAAGAGACGCTGCTAGGACTCACACTTCTCGATGCCGTGCTCATGGAGACCGACGCGTCGCTGTTAAAACTTCCTCTGCTGCAATCTGGCCTTTGCACCTCTGCTGATGCCTATCTCGACACTGATATGTCGGAAATGCCCTACATGATTCTCTGCAAAGGATGCAATCCTGAAAACGTCCAGGCTTTGGACGACCTGCTCTTGCGGTCACTGCAAGAGATCTGCGATAAAGGAATTCCTGCCCATACGATCGAAGCGGCCTTGCATCAACTCGAATTTGCCCGCATGGAGATCGCCGGGGACCACGGCCCTTTTGGATTAACGCTATTCATGCGGTCAGCACTGGCCAAGCAGCACGGTTGCCCTCCAGAAAACTCCCTGCTAATCCATAGCCTCTTTGAAAAATTGAGAAAAAAACTCGAAGATCCAGCCTATCTGCCGAATCTGATTAAGACTTATTTGCTGAAAAACCCCCATCGGGTCCGCCTTGCGTATCATCCCGACACCACACTCGCCGACAAAGAAGCAGCCGAAGAAAAAGACAAGCTTCAAACACTGGAGCAGGCTCTGCCTCTGGAAGAAAAAGAAAAAATCCTCCAGCAGATGCACCATTTAGAACACTATCAGAAAAAATTGGTTGAGCAAAACATCGATTGCCTCCCCAAAGTCACCCTCGATGATGTGCCCGTCCTGGCCAAACATTTTGTCCTCAAGGAGAAGGCCCAAGTCTTTTCGCATGCCTGCTTCACCAACCGGATTATCTATGCCGACCTCGTCTTTGATCTACCCCATTTTGAAGAAGACGACCTCCCTTATGTCCAATTACTCTCGACAATCATCTCAGAACTCGGCATGGGCAAACGCAACTACATCCAGAATCTAGAGCATCTCCAATCGCATGTCGGAGGGCTGGGCACGTCTCTTTCGCTTTATGTCCAAACCGAAAGCCCCCATCTAATGAAACCGGCTCTGACCATCCGAGGAAAAGCGTTAGAGCACAATGCCAAAGAACTCTTTTCGATTTTCAAAGATTTTGCAACCGCGCCTCGCGTCGATGAAAAAAAACGGATTGAAGAACTGATCTTGCAAATCCATACGGGGCTGCAAAACCGGCTGCAAAAAAACAGCCTCCGGTACGCCTCCCAACTGGCGCTGAGCGGCCTTTCCGTCTCCTCTAAAATCTCGGAGAAGTGGCATGGCCTGAGCTACACCAAGTGGATCCAAGAAATCGCTTCCGATCTGAAAAAGCACCTGCCTAAAGTCATCGAGCGGCTCGAAAACCTCAAAAACCAGCTCTTTTCTCTCCATAACGCCCAGCTGGTTCTGACCTGTGACGAGTCAATGCACCAAAAACTCGAACTGGAAGATTATTTTGGAGTGCTAGATCTGCCCAAAAGGCCGTTTAATCCATGGAAGGGAGATTACGAGCTCTACCCGGTCATCTCTCAAGGCCGGTCGATGTCGACGCCGGTCGCCTTCACCTGCGAGGCACTGCCTGTCGCCTCCTACTTAAATCCTCATGCGCCGGGACTGACTGTTGCCACCCATATTCTAGATAATAAAATTTTACATCCAAAGATCCGCGAGCAAGGCGGCGCTTACGGCTGCGGAGCGACTTATTCTCCGATGACCGGCCATTTCTCTCTCTATGCGTATCGCGACCCTAAAATTGCTTCGACCTTAAAAATTTTTAGAGAAGCCATTGAAACCGTTGCCGAGGGACATTTCCAAGACTCCGACCTCGAAGAGGCCAAATTAGAGACCATCCAGCATATGGACGTCCCAATCCCCCCCGGCAACCGTGGTGCAACTGCGTATGCCTGGATGAGGGAAGGCAAATCGGCCAAACAACGACAACACTATCGTGATAGGCTCCTTGCACTGACGCCTCAAGAAATCCGGCTCGCTGTCAAAAAAGAGCTTTTGGACAAATTCGGCACCATCGTGACATTTGCGAGCAAAGAACTTTTAGAAAAGGAAAACAGAGAACTCGAAAAACCTTTGCCTATTATCCCTGTTTGAGATAACTTTTACCAGTTGTTTTAAGGGCGCATAGCTCAGTTGGTAGAGCGCCTGTCTTACACACAGGTGGTCATAGGTTCGAGTCCTGTTGCGCCCAAAAGATTTAGGCCCTCCTACGCGGGAGTAGTTCAATTGGTTAGAGCGCTGCCCTGTCACGGCAGAGGTTGCGGGTTCGAGCCCCGTCTCCCGCGTTTGATTTTTATTCTTCAGCACAGTACATCTAAGGAATGAAATATGTTATTTATTCCTTCCTGATTTTCACCTCGCTTCAAGCAAATGAAGAAAGCTCTCCCCCAAAAAAAGAACAAGATCAACTCCGTGCCTACAATTGCCGCCAGCAGGTCAGAAGAGTCACCAAAGACCTCAAATACTTAGTTGAAAAAATGGTCGCTGACACCGTTCCCGGATTTTTTGACAAAATCAGAACCTTCCGCCGGCTAAATCCCTACATCGATCAATTGTCACGAGAGAGCCTTGCCTGCTGTCAAAACAACGAAACGGAGCAACCTTGCATAGAAACTCTTGTCGAACAATTAAATCTCTGGAATAGTGAGGGCTTACCCAAGTAAAACTATGCCCGCATTACGTAAAACAGTAAAGCAGCATCTCTCAATGTACCTGTGGATCACCATCGGCGCATTTTTAGCTGCCTTTTCTATCGAAGTTTTCCTGCTCCCCAACTCGCTGATTGACGGCGGAATTGTCGGCATTGCCCTAATTTTCTCAAAACTCTTCGGAGAATCTTATCTGCCGTATCTTTTAGTCTTTTTAAACCTTCCCTTTGTTTACTTAGCCTTCCGACATATCCGGCGCACGTTTGTCATTTATATGTCGCTCGCCGTGGTTCTTTTTGCCGGCTTTTTAATCGTCACGTCCCATTTTCCGGTCTTTATTGGAGATCCAATTGAAGTGATTGTGGTCGGCGGCGCCCTTCTCGGCGTCGGCGTCGGGCTCATCATCCGCCATGGCGGCTGCTTAGACGGCACCGAAATCTTAGCGATCTTAATTAACCGAAAAAAAGGGTTCACTGTTGGCCAAGTCGTCCTCTTCATCAACATCTTCATTTTCGGAGCTTATGGCTGGATTTTCAACAACTGGCACTTTGCCCTTCAGTCACTGATCACCTACATCGTGGCGTTTAAAATGATCGACCTCGTGATCATGGGAATCGACGAGCTCAAATCTGTCTTGATCATCTCGTCAAAACCGCGAGAAATGGCCACGGTCATCATGGATGAGCTCGGCCTTGGGCTAACGATCATGCATGGCAAGGGCGGCTTTTCAGGAGACAGTCGCGAAATTCTCTACATCATCATCGAACGGTTGGATCTAGCCGAGCTCAAAGAGATCGTCCTCCGCGAAGATCCGATGGCGTTCATGGCCATTGAAAATCTCCATGAAGTCGTCTACGGCAAGCAAGCCCACTTGCCTTACAAGAAAAAATACCGCCCCCCTTTCCATCATGGATAGGGAGTGTCATCAATTGATCCTCCAAGGATTTCTGAGAGATTTTGCGGCCTCTTTGCAATGGCACGCGCGAAAACATACTTGTATAAGTAGAAGAGCGCGCGCCATTGCAAAGATACCCAAAAGCTTCCGGAAAGACTGGAGGATCAATTGATGACACTCCCTAATACACATTCGCATGAGTGGGATGCCTGGAGGCTTTTTAGAATCCTATCGGAATTTGTCGATGGCTTTGAAAACATGCTCTCACTAGGCCCCTCCGTTGCGATCTTCGGAGGCTCACAAGCTCCCGGCGACAATCCCCACTATCAACAAGCCGCTGTCTTAGCTTCAAAAATTGCAAAAAAAGGATTTGGAGTGATCACCGGAGGAGGGCCGGGCCTTATGGAAGCTGCCAATGAAGGCGCGCAAGCCGCAGGCGGCAAATCATGCGGTCTCTGTATCGACCTTCCCACCGAAGAAGAACCGAATCCGTTCATCGATCAAAAATATCTCTTTAAATTTCGGTACTTCTTTGTTCGCAAGGTGATGTTCGTTCGGTATGCCCAGGCATTTGTGGTCTTTCCCGGAGGCTTTGGAACCCTCGATGAGCTCTTTGAAGCCCTCACACTCATCAAAACCAAAAAAATCGCCTATTTCCCTGTCTTCATGGTCGGCAAAGCTTTTTGGTCCGGGCTGATCGAATGGTTAAAAAACTCTCCCTTCCACCACAAATATATCGAGCCGGAAGACTTTAAACTGATCACAGTGACAGATGACCTCGATGAAGTCGTGAACGGCATTGTCCGTCATTGCGGCGAATGCCCCACCCGCGAGAATTTCTAGCTTCGACTTCTTAATTAAAGTTTTTTATCCAGCAATGCATCCGATGAGGTTTTTTCTCCTCGCCTTTTTTTTCACTCCAAAGCTCTTCAAAAAAGATGTTCGAATTTTCTTGAAATCCCATTTTTTGATTGAATGATATTGCTTCGCAGGCTTCGCCTGAAGCAAGCTGCCAAATACAGATGCCGGCATAGCGCTGAGAGCGGAGTTCTTTTTCTACAGCTTCAAAGAGTCGAGTTCCATGCCCTTTGTTCCGATAGTTACGATTAATGCCAAATTCCGCGAGATAAAAATACGGCTCTAAATACTGGGCATGATCTGCATAGCCGGCTTTATATTTGTCCGTGGCATGCTTTAGCTGTGTTCCCATCGCCATGCCTAAAATTTGATCACCTTCCTTCATGATGCAGACAACCCCTCTGTCTGTCTGCGCATAAGTGCGGACATAGCCATTCCATTTCTCTTTTTCGTTGTAATAGCTATAAGGAGGATCAGAGAAAATTTCGATGAAGTAATCGGCGATAAGGTTGACCTGCGACTCGATTTGCTGACCCCTTAGGACTTCGATGGCAGGATTTGATAAAGACGCTGTCATTATTCCAGCAGCAGCGATAATGGAAACAACCATAAAAACCTCCTACTTTATTGATCATCGTCATCGATGGCCTCGATGAAGTCGTGAGCGACATCGTCCATCACTGCGGCGAAAGCTCCATCCACGAAAATTTCTAAAGCTTATAATCAAACATTTTGACAACTTCCCCGGCAAGGCTCTGAATTTTATACCATTCAGGGTCATTATAGGTGCTGCATTTCTTCACGACGCTTGGACGGTTTATAAATATTACAAATCCCAAACAGCTGATTTCTATACGTACTTATACTATCGATCAGCTCGCCGGGCATAAACGCTTCGAACTATGTCTATGAGCAAGAGCATGAGGATCGTGCACCTGGCAGAGGGCCTTATGCAATCGTCCTATAACTCAAGCTTTTTGAGAAAATTGTCCGCACGAAGAATTTCGATCCCTTTTTCCACCTTTTCTGTTTTCAACTCTTTGACAATTTGAACCGCGGGCAGATGGTATTTGTCATAAAAGTGCCACAGGCTAGGGTTGATTGAAGCATCGGCATATTTGACTTCGATCATTTGTTCGATTTTTTTGTCGCGAACCAACGCAAAATCGACCTGCCGTTTTTCTTTTGTTTGAAGGTATTTTAGGCTGTAACTTTCTGCTTTATAATCGACTTTGGCGTATACGTGCTTCAGGAGACAGGTTGCAACGAGATTTTCAAATCGAGCTCCCGAGTCGCCTTTAACAAGACCCGTATCAAAAAAGTAAATTTTCGGTTCCTTGAGAAGGCTCCGGGCAATGTTCTTGGAAAAAGGCGTGACTCTAAAGACGATATAAAGTGCCTCTAAAATCTGGATATATTTTTTTACGGTATTGGGAGAAATTTCGATGTCTTCAGCTAAGGATTGATAAGAAACAGGAGATCCAACTCTTTCCCGTAGCAGTTCAAAAACTAAACGAATGGCATTTAAATTGTGGATGTTTTCGAATTCCAAAATATCGATACGGAGCAAACTGTCGACGTATTGAAGCCGCCATCTCTCAGCATCAATGGGATCTTTATCTAAAAGAGGCTCCGGAAATCCGCCTCTTTCCAAAAAACGATCGAGAGGAAATTCTACCCCTCCTTTACTGCATTCGCTGGGAGACAGAGGCAGCAACCGATGTAAAAAATAGCGGCCTGCCAGCGAATCGCCGACTTTATTGAAAATTTCAAGCCGGGCGCTCCCTGTAACAAGGATCTTTTGATTGGAAGGTTTGGTATCATAGACCCCTTTGAGAAAATTCTTCCACTTGGGCATCTTATGGATTTCGTCCAAAATAACGAGTTCAGTCGAAGGAAGCCACGATTCGCTTAAAATCGTTTTACGGTCTTCCAATCGATCATACGTCAAATAAACAGACGATTTAAATTCATGGGCGATCTCCTTTGCCAGCGTTGTCTTGCCTGCTTGGCGCGGTCCCGCCAGCAGCACCATTTTTTTATGTAAATCCCTTAAAATCGCCTTCTTTTGGGCTCTGTCCATATCTGACTATTATGCATGCCATTGCGGAAAAGTCACGACTTTTCTGCATTTGGATGCGGAAAAGTCAGAACTGGCGGCTTTTTTTTGAGACAAGCCACTTATAATGAAACTGTTATACTAAACAAGATCTGGGCTAGGGTGCAAAAACGGTTTTAAGACACAGCTTCTGCAAATAAAGGCCATATTCGCTGATGGAGGCTACTTGAGCGAGCCTTTCGAGCTGTTCGAAGGAGATAAACCCTTGTTGATAAGCGATCTCTTCGAGACAGGCAATCTTGATTCCTTGCCGCTCTTGGATCGTTTGGACATAACTGGAAGCTTTTTGGAGGGCATCGTGGGTGCCGGTATCGAGCCAGGCAAAGCCGCGGTCGAGTAGACGGACATTGAGCTGTCTTTTTTGCAAATAGGCAACGTTGACGTCGGTGATCTCGTATTCTCCCCGCTTAGAGAGTTTAAGGTTTCTTGCGATGTCGATGACGGCGTTGTCATAGAAGTAAAGGCCGGTGACGGCATAGGAAGAGGGAGGATCTTTTGGTTTTTCAATGATGTCTTTGATCCGGCCGTCATCATCAAACGCAATCACGCCGTATCTTTGAGGATCGCTCACTTCATAACCAAAGACGATGCCGCCCTCTTTGAGTTCGGTGCAAGGACGGACAACATCAGCTATGTTATGGCCATGGAAGAGGTTGTCTCCTAAGATGAGGCAGACGGAGTCTTTGCCGATGAAATCTGCGCCGATGACAAATGCTTCGGCAATCCCTTTTGGCTCAGGCTGGACGTCATAGCAGATGGAAATTCCTAGGTGTGACCCGTCTTTGAAAAGCGCTTGAAAACGGGCAAGGTCTTCCGGGGTTGTGATAATCAAGATGTCGCGGATGCCGGCTTGCATGAGAATGGCGAGCGGATAATAGATCAGAGGTTTGTCAAAGACAGGAAGCAGCTGCTTGCAGGTGCTTAACGTCAAGGGATAGAGGCGTGTGCCTCTTCCACCAGCAAGAATAATTCCTTTCATTCTTTCTTCTCAGTGAAATTGCAGCCATCTGCAATGAGTTTATCGATGTAGGTGATGTTGTAGTCGTTTTTCAAGAAGCGGGGGTCACTGAGCATGTACTGATGGAAAGGAATGGTCGTGTGGACACCGCCAATGTGAAACTCTTTTAACGCCCGTTTAGCGACGGCGATGGCTTCTTCCCGGTTTTTACCACGGACAATTAATTTGGCAACCATCGAATCGTAGTTCGGCGGGATTCTGTAACCGGCATAGCAGGCGCTATCGACACGGACATGGGGGCCTCCAGGTGCGATATAATATTCGAGGTGGCCGGGACAGGGAGCAAACCCTTTCGTCGGATCTTCGGCATTGATGCGGAGCTGGATGATATGGCCATGCATCTCGATCTCTTTTTGACGGAAAGAAAGCTTTTTGCCTTGGGCGATTTTGATTTGCTCGACAACAAGATCGATGCCGGTGAGCTCTTCGGTAATGGTGTGCTCGACTTGAATCCGTGTATTGACTTCCATGAAATAGAAATTTTTATCCTCATCGAGGAGAAACTCCACGGTTCCGGCAGAGTAATAACCAGCGGCTTTCACAACGGAGACAGCGGCTTCGCAGATCTTGCGGCGGAGGCCGTCGCTTAGTATAGGGCTAGGGGCTTCTTCAATGAGTTTTTGACGCCGCCTTTGGATGGTGCAGTCTCTTTCGTAGAGATAGGCATAATTTCCGTGTTTGTCCCCGATGATTTGGACTTCGACATGACGGGGATTGACGATCATTTTTTCGAGATAGACATCCGGGTTGTTAAAACTGACCTGAGCTTCGGTCCGGGCAGCGGCAAACTGGCGAGCAAATTCGTCGGGATTATATGCGATGCGGATCCCTTTACCACCTCCGCCGCCAACGGCTTTGATGAAGACTGGAAAGCCGATTTTCTTTGCTTCTTTAAGGCCACTTTGCGCATCGGAAACGATGCCATCAGATCCGGGAATCACGGGACATTTGGCTTTTTTAGCTACGGCTTTGGCCTCTGCTTTATCTCCGAGGAGGGAGATAGAGGCAGGAGACGGTCCAATGAAGTTAAGGCCGGAACTTTCACAGATCGAGGCAAATTTGGCATTCTCGGACAAAAATCCGTAGCCGGGATGGACTGCATCTGCGCCTGTGATCTCGCAGGCAGATAAAATATTAGAGACTTTAAGGTAAGACCGTTGGGAAGGAGCTTCTCCGATGCAGATCGCCTCGTCGGCTTGGAGGACATGAAGAGCTTCACTATCTGCTTGAGAATAGACGGCGACCGTCTGGAGTCCGAGGTCATGACAGGCCCGGATCACACGGATCGCGATTTCACCACGGTTGGCAATGAGGACTTTCTTCATACAATTCTAAAAAGTTTAGTGCCGAATTCAACAGGATGGGCGTTGTCGATGAGAATTTCTGCAATCGTCCCGCTCATGCCGGCTTTGACTTCATTCATCACTTTCATCGCTTCAATGATGCACACAATCGTATTTTCATCGACGCGGTCTCCGACCTTCACAAAAGCGGCATCTTCAGGAGAGGCGGCGTGGTACATCGTTCCAACGAGCGGCGCTGTTACAAATTTACCGTCGGCTTTTTTTTCTTCTGTACGGGATTCTTCAGGACGGTGCGTAGGAAATCTTGAGTGGATCTCAGGATGCGGGGCGTGATGATACACCGGCATAGGAGCATGAGGAGCCGATTCATCTTTTCGCTCCATCTCGAGTTCATATCCATCGGTTTCTTTAACCCGAAGACGCTTGATGCCTGCTTTTTCCATGGCAGCCATCAATTCTTTGACTTGCTTAAGTTCCATCTATACTCCTTTTAGACTAGACGCGTTGGATGTATTCATTGGTGTGGGTGTCGACTTTGACGATATCCCCGGTTTCGACAAAGAGGGGAACATCGATTTTCGCACCTGTTTCTAAAACGGCGATTTTGGTGGCGTTGGCAAGAGGAGAAGAGGCTTCAGATGTCTCTGTCTTGACCACCATCAGTTCAAGGAACTGAGGAAGTTCCACGGAAAAGATCGAGGTACCGTAGCACATCGCTTTAACATCGATCCCTTCTTTAAGATAATTCACTCTGTCTCCAATGACAGCAGCAGGAACTAATACTTGTTCGAGATTGCCGACATCGAGAAATAGATAATCTTTACCTTCGAGATATAGATATTCGAGCTTCCGTTCCGCCAAGGCGACTTCGGAAATCGGCTGGCCAAGCTTGAAGTTTTTTTCGATCATTTCATCGGAGAGCAGGTTTTTCAGCTTGGTCTTGATGAAAGGATTCCCCTTGGCAACGGTGACTTTGACGCACGACTCGACTCGATAGATGCTTCCATCAAGGGTGATGGTCATTCCAGGGCTCATTTGATTACTGTTTGTCATAACTATTTAGAATATCCTTTATCTCACTTAACTTCTTTATCACGTGATCGACATCTCGCGCAATATAGTGCGGTAGAGCCGATAGAAGAGAGCTGAGCCCTCTTCCCCATTGCATCTGGACCGTGATACAGCCGAGTTCTTTGGCGGGCGACAAATCTCTTTTGACACGGTCCCCGCAGACCAATGTCTGAGAAGGAGCAAATCCCAGCTCGTCAAGAATTGTCTTATAGTGCGGCTTTTTATCCCGGTCTTCTGAGATACAGATTTTACTAAAAATTGTTGAATCTATACCAGCATTTTTCAGTTTAAGTCTCTGCTGCGCAGGACTCCCCATCGAAACGAGAGCTAATTGATGCTCCAAGCTCAAATCTGACAAGAGATCGATTGCATGCTCGACCGGATAGACAGGAAAATCTTGAGGCAGCGGCCCATAAACTTCAGCATGACCGATTTGATAAAATTTTTTATCGGCATTAATAATTTCTAGAAATTCAAGGAGCGTTTGAGAAGCGCTTTCTGCAGCTGTATCTAATCTTTTTAGAATTGCCAGAGCTTCTTGGAAATCGCCAATTTGCAGCCCTGCTTCAACCATTTTGCTAAGCGCCTGCTCCAGTTTAATGGGAGTGATGGAGCCCGTCGTATCGATTAAAGTGTCATCCAGATCAAAGATGATTAACAATGTTCATCAACTCTTGGGCTAATTTTTTAGAATCGTGCCGGATGAGGCTCCGCTTGATCAGATCTTTTTTCACACCTTGCTTGAGCTCTCCCAAGAGCGGAGCGAGGCGGATGCGGTCGTCTTTCAGATCATTGATCACAAGATCCCCTTCTTCGGCATACAGTTCAATCAGCTCTTTCGGAGGATTTTGGTTATTGACCAGGATGTAGTCAAAAACATCTTCTCCAATAAACCGCTCCATCTCTGTCATGTAGTCGCTGACTTTGTATTTGCTGGTCTGGCCTCTCCGATTCATCAAATTGACCACAAAGATCTTTTTGGCATCGGTTTGACGCAGGGCGTCGCTGACGCCTTCGACCAGGAAATTTGGGATGAGCGACGTATGAAGCCCGCCAGGCCCGACAACGATCAGATCGGCGTTCATGATTTCGTTAATGGCATGTGGATTGGCTTTCGGATAAGGTTCTAAATAAATGCTGCTGTATCCTTTTTCGATATCTTGTGACAAATAAATTTCTCTTTCCCCTTCGAGTACATGGCAATTTTTCAAGATCATCTTGAGGCGAACCAAGTGCGTCGTCACGGGGATCACTTTCCCCTTGATAAAGAGAATTTTTCCGACCTCTTCGACTGCTTTTTCAAAGCTTCCTGTGACTTTTTCCAAAGCAGAGAGCAAAAGATTACCAAAACTATGCCCCCCCAGACCTCCTTGTTCAAAACGGTAATTCATCAAACTGCGCATCAATCGGGATGAGTCGGACAGAGCCACCAAACATTGGCGCACATCGCCCGGCGGCAGCACCCCCAGCTCATCTCTCAAGATGCCAGTGCTTCCCCCGTCATCGGCCATCGAAACAATCGCGCTGACATCGATATCGTAATTCTTGATCCCTCTGAGGACCGTAAAGTTTCCTGTGCCGCCACCGATGGTCACAATTTTTTTCATCAAGTGCTCCTTAATAAAAATTTGTTAAGAAGCACTAGACACCTCACGAAGACGGGTAATCGCTTTTTCCATATTCGGAGCCTGATAAAGATGTGTGCCTGCGACGAGCAGATTCGCTCCTGCCTTGACACATAAAGGAGCGGTCTTATCATCGATGCCGCCATCAACTTCAACATTCAGCGGCAGTTTTAATTGATCCGTCATTGCTCTTGTGAATTCGATCTTGTCCAAGACTTCTGGCATGAATGCTTGTCCGCCAAATCCCGGATTGACGGTCATCAAAAGAACCAAATCGCAGAGCGCTAAAAAAGGAAGGACCATTTCATGCGAGGTTTCTGGGCAAAATGCAAGTCCAACCTGGACACCACATTTACGGACGTACTCGAGCGTTTCCTTCACATTTTCTGTGGCCTCAAAGTGAAACGTCACCCTGTCAGCTCCTGCCTCAACAAATTTTTCAACATAGTCGTAAGGATTATAGATCATCAGATGGACGTCAAGAAATAATTTCGTGCTGCGGTTGATCGCGGCGACCGCTCTGGGCCCTAATGTTAAATTTGGAACAAAATGGCCATCCATGATATCGACGTGGAGGGCATCGGCCCCGGCATCTTCCGCTCGTTTGGCCTCTTCCCCTAATCGAGAAAAATCCCCCGCCAAAATCGAAGGCAAAACTTGAATTTTTAGAGGACTCGAGGACTTTTTAGACATTTTGCAACATTCTAAGTATTCCTCCCCTTCACGTCAAGACAGGGATTAGTTCAGGTGCTCCCGTATTTTAGAGATCACTAGATCGATTGCCGTTTGATTGCGTCGGCACATCGGAATGATCACATGGGCATATTGTTTGCTCGGCTCGACAAACGCATCATGCATCGGTTTAACCGTCGTCAGATATTGCTCCTTAACGCCTGAAAACGTACGTCCTCTTTCTTCAAGATCTCGCTCGATACGCCTTAGCAGCCGGATATCAGCATCCGTGTCGACGAAAATCCTTAAGTCAAACAGATCTCTCACCTCTAAAGCTGCCAATAATAAAATCCCTTCCACAATGATCACTTGGGCCGGCTCTACCTTGCGTTTATGGGATTCTCGAGAATGCGTAATAAAGCTATAGACCGGTTGTTCAATCGACTTTCCCCTGACTAAATCCATCAAATGCTCGCGCAGCAAAGTAAAATCGAGTGCACTGGGATGATCGAAGTTCATTTTGGCTTTCTCTTCCATCGAAAGATGGGACAGATCCTTATAATACGCATCTTGGCAAATCAAGATCGATTGGTTCGGAAAGGCATCCTGAATTTTCTGAGCCATAGTTGTTTTTCCCGATCCTGTGCCCCCAGCAATTCCAATCAGAATGGGAGAAGCAACTAACGTTTGTATACAAATCGATGCCACTATCAATAGAGTTTTAAACATATTCCTTCCTTTTGGCCCGCGGCAGAATAGCTTAAAATGGAAAATTGGCATAGTCTTTTTTTAAATATGTAGAAGCAAAGTTAAAATGTCCCTTTTTGAACCAAGAAAGCTGCCACTATAACTTTGCTCCTACAGGGCGTTGTTGCGTAATTCACGAGCCATCTTATCTATATGACGATGAAGATATTATAACCACAGAGAGCACAGAGGACACAAAGAAAGAAAAATAGGATTCTCTCTAGAGCCATCCTTTTTCCCTCTCTGTGTCCTCTGTGCTCTCTGTGGTTATAACTTCCTGATTTTGAATTTCTTGGACATAATTTTCAATTACGCAACAACGCCTCCTACAGTCTTAAAATAAAAAGACGACTAAGCGTTGTTTTAAACAACAGACTTTATTTCGACAGTAGGAACATTTTCTAAGAAATGTTCTCGTTCTGTGACATCTTGAGAGAAAAAGAGATACCCCAAGAATTTTTCTTCTTGCTCAGGCCTTGCGCTGATCAGCTGCATTTCGACAAAATTGGCCGGATCAATTTCAGGCAAGTGGCCTGACCTTGCCATGACATAAACTGCCAGCTCATCTTGATCCGTCACAATCTTTTGGGACGGATCGTTTAAAAGCTGTTTCCAAAGGAAAAATAGTTTTTTAAATTGTTCTGGAGGAATAATACTGCGTGATTCAATCGGATAAATTGCATGGAAAAATGTTTCCAGGAGCCGGTTTGAAGCCCGGTCAGAGCCAATTTGTTTCTGAAGATTATCCAATAGCTCGATCTGCTTGGCAATCATGCCTCCATTGTAATCCCGGACATCGCCGACTAATCTTTGCAGCTCTTGAATAATCGATTGCCGCGCGCGGAAAAGATCGACCGAATGATCATCGCGCAAGAACGGTTGAGAAGAAAACTTCAGCCGAAAGATCGTCGCTTCTTTTGGATACCGCTTCCGAAGCATGCCGACCCGTTTCACCCGATCAGGAATATACGTCATAACGGTGTCGTCTTTACTAAATAAGGTCTGGATCGACGCGCTACTTGGATAAAGAATTCGGACAAGCAGGACGGTGAAATAGAGATCTCCTTCCTTCTGCTCGTCAAAGATCAAAATCACTTGAGGAAGATCTTTGACAAACCGAAGCTGGCCCGAGAGAGAAACAACATGCCGAATCACTTCTTCTTCATTGCGAGGCATGAAAAGAGAATGGAGAGGCACTTCAACGGTTCGTTTGACTTCTTCGGGAAGAAAACGCCGGAAGTGTTGTATTTCAGCGGAGGTAAAACTTTGCCCGCTCTCTTTTTCGATCTCTAAATAAAGCGTATGGATCCCGTCATCAATGCCTTGGTTGACAAAAAAAGAATCGGGCACGGCTTTGATACCAGCAAGCCCATTTTGAAGAGCACGGAGAAGATGCCTCTCTTCAAAGAGTTCGTTGGGTCGAAGAAAATTCAATGCAACACAGACACCCAAAACTTTTTTCATCCCCCAAGGAAGATCGAGTTTGACAGATGCAAGCTTGAGCCTAATGTGCCGTTTATCCCCCCTTTTTTCTTGATCTCGTTCAATCGACTTCCGGAAGAGATAAAACAACGTGATCAAACGGCTCAAATGGTGCGGATCCCGCGGAGTTTTAAACTCGTCCTTACTCATCACGGTAAAATATTGCAGCTCGCCAAAGATGTCGTAGTCGATTTCTTCGGGATTTCTTTGGATGAGCTTAGAAATTTTTTCTTGGAGGATCCCATTTTTTTCTTGGGCAGAAAGCAGATGCATATCGAGCAAACGGCTGGCATGGTAGACAGAAACCATTCCAAGTCGGATTTCCGTCTCAATCACCTTCAGATTGTGTTCGACATGCGCTTTATCCATGTTATCTAGGCGGATCGCCATTTCAGCCAAGGTATAAAGGTGGGGCCCTTCCATGAGCTTAAAATCGGAAGCAAAATAAGAAGCGACATCAAGCCGTGTTCCGGGAAGCAACCAGCGGTGAATCATTTCATAGAAGAATTTACCGATATTTAAACGGTGGCGGCAGACAAGATGCAAAGAGAGCTGATCCTCTTTCCAAACCCATCGAAAAACGGGCAGCTTTTCCTCGAATTGCTGCAGCCTATCATCAAAAAGCACCCTCAGAGAAGACTCTATCACTTGGGAATAGAGCCCTTCTTTGACGATCATGGAGCCTCATAGATCAACGATGGAGAGGCTAATCGCGGCAGCTTTCCAATCAATGTTCCCGATTCTTTGGGCTCTCTGAAGGGCAGCACATGCAGCGGCAGGTTGTTTCTAGCAGCAAGATCGATACAGCGGCTCTGCAACACTTTGGCCCCTTTTTGCGTGATTTCTAAAGCCTGGGTATAATCTAATGTCGAATAAAATTCAGCAGCCGGATTTTTTTTCGGGTCTTCGGCAAAGATTCCGGGCACGTCTTTATAGAATTCGACTTTTTCAGCTCCGAGTGCCACAGCCAGAGCCACTGCCGTCGTATCCGATCCCCCACGTCCCAACGTCGTGATTTCCCCTTCTTTACTGACCCCTTGAAATCCTGCCACGATGACGATTTTCCCTTCGTCCAGGGCCTTCACAACACGGTGCGGCCGGACATCGATAATCTTGGCCTCAGCGTGATTGGAGGTGGTGATAATCCCCGCTTGGCTCCCAGTCAAACTCAAGGCGACCTTTCCTTTCAGATCGAGAGCCATCGCCAGTAGCGACATGCTAATGCGCTCACCGACAGAAATAAGCATGTCTTGTTCCCGTTTAGGCGGGGAAGGATGAACCTGCCGCGCTAGGGTTAAAAGCTCATCGGTCATATTGGCCATCGCGCTGACAACGACAACAATTTTTTTGTAATGGTAATTTCTTTCTAGAATAAGATCGGCGATCTGAGCAAATTGTTCAGGCTTAGCGACGGCGGCTCCGCCGAACTTTAAAAAGAGGGTATGCATAATTTGCAGTATAGCTAATGCGCTTAATTCGACAACAGTCTCTACGACTATATTCAAAGCATAGAGAAAATTTTCTAACATGCGGTGAACCGTTAATTTAAAAAAACTCTTTTAATGCTTTTTATATGCCTGGCGCAATAATGCCCTCCCGCATTAGAATATACGGCCAAAAAGAAGGTTTTTATGACTCCAGTCTTATCTCGACTCAACAATTTCGTTCCTACTGTTCCCATCCTTGCTATCTCTTTAGCCACTTCCGTTATCCTCCCCATCATTGTAAAGAACTTTTTTCCATCTCTAACATCTAAAAAAACGATGGCTTTCTCATACTTTGTTACTTGTGTTCCGCTTCAGTGGAATTCCCCCTTCTCTATTAGCCAGATCGCTTTTAATGCCTTTGCAGCTCTCGTTTCCACCACAGTGGGATATGGTATTACTAAAATGGCAGAGGGATTTTTCCTACATAAAAAAAAATCTCTACCACCCCCTCCTCCAATACCAAAGGTTCTCACCCAATCCGAGCAAGCCTTGGTCGTCCAACACCTCTTCCCCAGCCCCCCCAGTAGCCTCACCTCTACTCAAGCGACCGGAAACCAGAACCTCTCAATGACAGAACAAGCCCAGATCGAGCAACCTCTCCCCAGTCTCCCTCTTGTTCCAATGGCCAAACAGGAGACCAGATACCGGGCCCTATCGGAGCCAGAACAAACTCAAAAAAGAGTGGCTCTTTATCAAGCTCTTTACTCGCTCACGCAAGATTCAGAGACCAAAATCTCTTATATGAAAGACTACCATGGCAACGACATCTTTTTGAGCCGCCAAGATCTATCCTTAATCATGATTGGAAAAGGTGCCTATGAATGGACTATCCGACTTGCTTCTGATGGGAACTACACGTCTCATTTTTCTCAAAACATCTGTGGTATCGAAGCTAATTTGATCGTTACAAACGGAAAAGAAATCGTATTGGGAAACCCCTCTGCTGCTGTTCGGTTGGTTAAAAAAGATGAAGGAAAGAAAGACGAACAAGTGGTGGTTGAATACATCCATACAAATGGAGACATACTAGACACTGAGCCTCGTCAGATATTCCTTGACCATGATAACGCGCTCATCGAACTGTTAATATTTAAGCAAGAACAGATCGTCACCTCTTTCCAAAAAGAGCAGTGGAATGCCCGATTGAACTCTCTTCAGATGAACATCGTATCCCTGTTTGGTCAAATTCGAAAACAAAAGGCTCCAACATCTCCATCGCAGGTCCTAATATCTCCCCTTGCTTTCCCCGTCTCCGAATCGATCACCCTGGGTCCGATCTGGTCTCCTGTGGCGGCTTCGCAAGATTCTTTTTTTCAATGGACGATTGAGCACGATACTCAAGACAACATCTATTTGAAATTTATAAAAGAAGCGGGTAATCGTGGCTATATGGGAGGAGTGAGCTCAAGGGCAATCCGCTTTAAGCAAGATGCAAAAGGCGAGCTGTTCGTGGATATCTTCAAAGGTCACGCGAATGATCTAGAAGATTCCTCGTCCCGTGTCTCCTACCAGCTCCGGTTCAAAGACTCTCAGTTGTTCTTCATCCCTTTAAGCGCACAATCTCAATACTATTGCTGCTTGTTCGGAGATAATTTCCAAAGCGTAAGTGATCAAAAGCCAGCCTCTGATCAAATAAAGCGCGATTTTGAGCTGATCATCAGTAGCCTCATCACAGTGGGTGATATCATCCGCAGTCCAGAGTCTGTCATTGTTGATCCGAAAGCAAAACAGGCTGCGATTTCATTCACAGGCAAGCCTCTTTCTCCGGAACAGGCAAAGCACTTGACGACATTTGATCAAGGCCGTGGCTGCTCGGGAACAATGAGCTATAGTGCCCCACGTCTCAACCCTACCCTACGCATCAAATCTCAATAGGGTATTAGGACTCAAAGCCTTAAAAGAGGTTTTTTTAAATTTCCCATGGGAGAATTAGCTTAACTGTAAAAACAGTTTTTTGTTTAAGCAGGCTATGCATAACTTCAAGGAGAAAATTTTAAAAAATCTTTTTTTAATGCTTTGAATCCCGGCTACGCCCTATTTGCTCCTTGATGTTATTTTCAATGATTTGCTATCTTTTTAAGCATTACTTATTTGTAAGCGTGTCTCATTTTGCCTCTGTCATACAAAAGCGGGGTTAAAGAAATTGTTTACAAGAGAACGAATCTGGGATCACGATCCCATAGAAGGAGAAATTGGTTTATAATGTCCAAAAAACACGATTGGAACTCAAGCAACATCATTGATGATGTCGATTATCACGAGGAAGATGCACAAGCGTTTAGAAAATTGCTCGGTGCAAAAGATCAAGGCGAAGGTGGTGACTCTCAATCTTCCCTGAGTTCAGGCCATGTGCTCAGAGGCCGCATTGTTGAAATTACTAAAGACTTCATTGTGATTGATGTCGGTTTGAAGTCGGAAGGCCTTGTCCCTATCAGTGAATTTACAGATCTTTCGGAAATTGCTCTAGGCAATGAAGTCGAGGCTTTCCTTGATCAGACTGAAGGTGAAGATGGACAGATCGTCTTATCGAGAGATAAAGCACGCCGTCTCCGTCAGTGGGAAAATATCGTTCATAATTGCACAGAGGGTTCGATTGTCACCGGCAAAGTGTTGCGCAAAGTCAAAGGCGGCCTCATGGTCGATATCGGTGTTGAGGCATTCTTGCCCGGCTCTCAAATCGATAACAAGCGCATTAAGAACCTCGATGAATATCTCGATAAAACCTACGACTTTAAGATCCTCAAGATCAACACGGATCGTAAGAATATCGTTGTTTCCCGCCGCGAGCTCTTAGAAGAAGAGCGCATGTCAAAAAAAGTTGAAATGCTCGAGAACTTCCACGAAAGCGAAATTCGCCACGGAATCGTGAAGAATATCACCGACTTCGGCGTCTTCTTAGATGTCGATGGAGTCGATGGACTGCTCCACATCACCGATATGACATGGAAACGGATCAAACATCCTTCTGAGATGGTCGCTATCGGCGATAAGCTTGAAGTGATCATCCTCCACGTCGACAAAGAAAAGGGACGCGTCGCTCTTGGAATGAAACAAAAAGAAACCAACCCTTGGGAAGAGATCGAGAAAAAATATCCCCCGGGTACACATGTTAAAGGGAAGATTGTCAGCCTTGTTCCCTATGGAGCCTTTATGGAGATCGAATCCGGCATTGAAGGCCTGATCCACGTCTCTGAGATGTCCTGGACAAAGACGGTCAATGACCCTAGCGAAATGGTGAAAAAAGGTGATGAAGTCGAAGCGATCGTCCTCTCCGTCCAAAAAGACGAAGGGAAGATCTCTCTCGGCATGAAACAGCTCGAAAAAAATCCATGGGACGAAGTGGAAAAGAAATATCCGATTGGAAGCAGTGTCACAGCAGAGATCCGCAACCTGACCAATTACGGCGCTTTTGTTGAACTCGAGCCCGGCATTGACGGCTTGATCCATATCTCCGATTTAAGCTGGATCAAAAAAGTTTCCCATCCATCGGAAGTCTTCAAAAAAGGCGACAAAGTCGATGCTGTGGTGCTTTCCGTTGATAAAGAGAACAAGAAGATCACGCTTGGCGTCAAACAACTCAGTGAAAACCCTTGGGAAAACACGGAGAAAATGATGCCTGTCGGTTCTTTGGTTACGGGAATTGTCACGAAGATCACTGCATTCGGCGCATTTGTTGAACTCGCCAGCGGCCTTGAAGGGTTGATCCACGTCACTGAGCTTTCCGACAAGCCGTTTGGAAAAGTTGAAGAAGTGATCTCCAAAGGCCAAGAAGTCACCGCGAAAGTGATCAAATTGGATCCAGAGCACAAGAAAATCTCTCTCTCTATTAAAGAGTATTTGGTCGAGAAGAATAAAGAAAATCACGACGATATTCTTGTTGGAGAGAAAAAGAAGCGAGCCCCGAAAAAGAAAAAAGAAAAGGTCGCTGAAGAAGGAAACGCCTAGTCACCAGGCTGAGCGTTACCTACAAGTTTCGTTTCAAGAGGAAGGCGAGGCAAAGCCAAATGGAAGCGTAATTGGCAAGGCCGCAGCCCCTTATGGAAATGAAAGGTGTGGGCAATGATCAGGCCACTCGGGTTTTCTTAAGAATAAGCTAAAGAACCTCCGTAAAGACGGGGGTTCTTTACATAAAAAGTTAAAGGTATTGAACAATGAATAAAGACCTCCTTGCCATCTTCGAATACTTAGAACGCGAAAAAGGCATCAAACGGGAAGTGATTATTGCCGCTGTGGAAGAATCGCTCCTTGCTGCTGCGCGCAAAAGCATCAAGGGTCTCCTCAACATCAACGTCCGCGTCAATGCTAAAACCGGCGACATTGAAGTAACCGCTCAAAAAGAAGTCGTTGACAAAGTGACAATCCCGGAAGAAGAGATGACCCTCGAAGAGGCTAGACTCCTCAATCCCAACGCAGAACTCGGTGACTGGATCGACATTCCTTGCACTCCGCAAGATTTCGGCCGCATTGCTGCACAAACTGCCCGCCAAGTGATCTCTCAAAAACTACGCTCGGCTGAAAGGGACGTGATCTACGAAGAATACCGTCATCGCGTCAATGAACTCATTTCTGGCAGCGTGAAACGCGTGATCCGCGGCGCAACGCTGATCGTCGATCTTGGAAAAGTCGAAGGCATCATGCCCGACAGATTCTATCCCAAAGTCGAAAAATACAATGTCGGCGACCGTGTTCAAGCACTTCTCTTTGAAGTCCGTGACACAGAAAATGGTGGCGCAGAAGTCATCTTAAGCCGTAGCCACCCCGAATTCGTCCGG